>CAMCYK010000140.1 GCA_945883695.1 Akkermansia muciniphila
CCATGATCTCGAAGTCGGCGAAGGCCTGGTAGGCTTCGAGCATGGTGAACTCCGGATTGTGGCGGCGGGAGATGCCTTCGTTGCGGAAGTTGCGGTTGAGTTCGAAGACCTTGGTGAAGCCGCCGACCAGCAGGCGCTTGAGGAAGAGCTCCGGGGCGATGCGCATGGTGAGCGGCATGCCGAGGGCGTTGTGGTAGGTCTCGAACGGCCGCGCCGCGGCGCCGCCGGGGATGTCCTGGAGCATCGGGGTCTCGACCTCGAGGTAGCCGCGCTGGTGGAAGAAGCTGCGGATCTCGGCGACCATCTGCGAGCGGGTCACGAAAATGGCGGCGCTTTCCTCGTTCGACATCAGGTCGAGGTGGCGCTTGCGGTACTTGATCTCGCGGTCGGCGACACCGTGCCACTTGTCGGGCATCGGGCGCAGGGACTTGGAGAGCACGGTGAACTTGGAAACCTTGACGGTCGGCTCGCCGGTGCGGGTGAGGAAGGTTTCGCCTTCGATGCCGAGCCAGTCGCCGCGCTCGAGGCACTTGAAGACCGCGAGCTGGTCTTCCGGCAGGTCCTTGACCGGAATGTAGCCCTGGATCTGGCCGTGGACGTCGCCGACGTGGAAGAAGCAGGACTTGCCCATGTCGCGCCAGCCGTTGATCCGGCCGGCGACCTTGACGGACAGGCCTTCGGCGAAGGCATCGCGCAGTCCGGCCGGGCTGTGGGTGGTCTCGAAGGCCGCGCCGAAGGGATCGACGCCGAGTTCGCGCAGTTTGCCCAGCTTCTCACGGCGGACGGCGATGAGGTCGGCTTCGGTCGAGTGGGGCGTGGCGGCGGATTCGGACATGGCGGGGCAGGGAGTAGAGCGCGGGGAGGAAAGAGTCCAGAGTCCAGATGCAAGACTTTGACCACGAGCAGGCGGCTGGTTCAGGCCGTCAGACGGGGATCAGCACCGCCACTTCGGGCCAGAGGACGGCAAGGGCTTCGTCAAGGGTCGCGAGTTTGCCGCCCTTGCGACGGGCGAGTTCCGCCAGCCAGGAGTCGGTGATCTGGCGATGACCGGTGATGCGTGTGGGGGAGATCTCCGTGTAGGAAAAATTGTCCGGCCAGAAGACGTGGCGGGGGTGGGCGCGGATCGATGCCAAGGCCGCCCAAGCCGCGGCAACAGAGGTGTCCCGGGCCTGCATCATGTGGATGCGAAGGAGGGTTCCCTCCGTGACGGGGCAGGTCGCGATGGTGTCGTTCGAGGTGGCGGCCCGCCAACGGCGGACTCGCTGATGGTGGGGATGATCCGCAAGCGCGGTCGCGATCAGGACGTTGCCGTCAAGAAGCCACGGAATCATGATTCTTGCGGCGGATAGGGGATGCCGGCCGCCTCAAGGTGGCGGATATCGTCATCTTCGATCATGCGTGCGACATCCTCGTTGGTGATCGGTCCACGACCCCGGCTGACCTGAATCCCGAGCACCGGATCGAAATAGCTATCGGCGACCGCGTCGCCCGCGGGTGTCAGGGGCGGACCGGTTCGACGTCGCAGCAGATCCCCGACCGCTTTGCTGAGCGAAGTCTTGGTGGCGATGGCGTGGCTGCGCGCCATCGCGTAGAGATCGTCATCGAGATTGATGGTCAGTCGCATGAATGCACCATGGTGCAGTGGTGCAATGGTGTCAAGATTCCTCTCCTTGTAGCCGAATCCGAAATGCTCCCTCTCGACGGGGAGAGTGGAAAAACTTTGAGCGGAAGTGGTTTGCCGGAAGCGCTGGAACCGATGACCGCGGCGCAGCCGCTCTTGGACTGCTACGATGATTCGCAGCTTTGCGAGTGCGGGGGGAGGACCGCCGCCCGGGTGGGTTGAGGCGACCTTACGGGATCGCCGCGTTCCGCGAGAGGTGCCGGCTCCACCCTTCATTCCGAGAGCTGCGAATCATCGCAGCAGTCCGGGAGCCTGCGGCGGTGTGCGGGCGAGGAACTGAAGGGGGGGGGCGGGTCGCCGGAAGAGCTGGAACCGATGACCGCGGCGCAGCCGCTCTTGGACTGCTGCGATGATTCGCAGCTTTGCGAGTGCGGGGGGAGGACCGCCGCCCGGGTGGGTTGAGGCGACCTTACGGGATCGCCGCGTTCCGCGAGAGGTGCCGGCTCCACCCTTCATTCCGAGAGCTGCGAATCATCGCAGCAGTCCGAGAGCCTGCGGCGAGCATGGGACGGCCCATGAGGCGGGTTCGGCACCTGTCTCGCCGCTGCTGAACCTACCATTCATGCCGGCGTCGCTCGAGATCATCGATCATCCGGCGATGCTTCCCCTCAAGGTCCCTTTCCGGGTCGAAAACCCGCGGCCTGTTGAGCTGCGTCAAGTGGGCTTCCGCGGCTCGGGAGAGCGCTTCCCAATCCCGTCTCAGAGCCAAGGTGTGTCGGTCGCTTCCAGCGTTGTTGGAAACCGCCGTGGCGAGGTGCTTGAGTTTCCACATCGCCTCCCGGTCGGCGGGTTTGCTTCCGAGCGTTCCAAGCTGGAGGTTGCGTTGCCGGACGAGCTCCCGGTTTGCGGGCAGCGAGTCCATCGCGATCTGGTAGGCGAGCCGGGCTTCATCCCTTAGCTTCTCGAGCCGGCGATATTCGGCATCCGCTGGCACCGCTTGATTCTCCAGTTTGTAGAAGAGCCGCTCGAACCGGTATCCGGCGAACAGCTTGACGAGGTCGAAATCGTCGAGTCGAGCCGCCGAAATCGCGGCGAAACGGAACGAGTCGAAATCGAGCGGCTCGAACGGGTGTTCCCATGGCAGGGCGATACGGCCTTTCACCACCAGGGCGATGTGGACACCGGGTTCCACCTCCCCGAAATTGACCACGGCCGCATGGCCCGAGGGCATTTCGAGATCCGCCGATTTCTCAACGTGGCGCGTGTCTTTCCAGGATCCGGCCCCGTTGTAAGCGGAGGCAAGATGTTGTCCCGGGAAAAAGAAATACGCGGCACGGATTGGTATTCGCAGGGTGTTCCGCGTGGTTCCTGTCGCGGTGTCGAGTCCGATAACCCATCCGACAAAGTCGTGCGTTCTCGAAGCTCCGTCCCAAGGCAAGGCTCTCAGGGGCCGTTCGTTCTTGCTTCTCGCATTGAAAACCCACGTGATGTCCTTCTGGCGATAGGACGTGACGAAATACTGGCTGAACGCCGCCTCGCTTGAATCCAGTTCGGCACCCGCCGGATCCGTTGATTCGAGCCGGGTGCCTGGAAGCGCGCGAAGCTGAACGATCCTTTGCCGCAGTTCCTCGGCGGAGTAGACGCTCCCGCTTTCGCCGAAGGGTTCGGCGGACTTCACCCAGACCATGGAGAAGCCGGCCACGGGCCCGGGGCTGAGGATCTGCTCCAGCGTCAGGTTGCCGTCTACTTCTCGGGGAAGGGGGCCCTCCTTCTCAAACGCGAGCAAAGAAGTGGCTCCAAGCGCTGCGGCAAACACCAGTCCGGATGCGACAGCCTGGAGCCGCGAAACTCCCGGCGGCAGGCCCGGCGCGGCGGCAAGCAGGGAGGCGACCCGCCGCTTCAGTCGCTTGGCCGTGCCGTGTCTTGCCATCGCCGGACCGCGGGTGGGGCGGGTGCCGAGTGCGGTGGCCATGGTCACGAGGAAGTCGCCGTAGTCGGCGCGCTCGGTGCTTGTGGTTGCGGCGGCTTGGTCGCAGGTCCGTTCCCTCGCCTCCGACCAGGTCCATGCGAGCGCATGGACCATCGGATTCCACCAGAAGATCGAGCGGACCATGCCGATCGCGACCGCCCAGCGCGAGTCATGGCCGTCGAGATGCGTCAGTTCATGGCGGAGAGCCCAGGCGAGTTCGGACGGCTTCGACCCGTCGAGCAGGGAGCGGGGAATCACGATCCTCGGCTTCAGGAATCCGGTCACACAGGGGCTGATCGTTTCCGCTGAGATCCGGAAGGCATCGCGATCCAACTCGCGGGGCAAGGCCTCGTGCAGGAGCGACCACTCCTGCTCGTCGGCGGGTTCAAGCAAGCGTTGCCAACGCCCGCCGCGCCACAACGCTCCGGCGATGCCTAACAGGCCTGCCAAGGTGCCGGCCGCCCACAGGATGGGCAGGAGTTCGGACGCTGGAAAATTCCTGCCGCGCGGGGCGGGGGAAAGGGCTTCCTGTTTCACCGCCGGAAGATCCGCCATTTCACGCGGAGGCGGCTGAGCGGCCGGCTCGATCTCTGGCAGGCGGGCGGGGAGGATCGGAATCGAAATGGCAGGGCTTGCCGCCGGGCGTAGCGGCGAGAGCCACGAAAGGACTCCGGTCGCCATCAGGCAGCCGAGCGCGACCGCGGCTTTGGCGCGTGGATGGCGGATGAAGGCGACGAGGACCACGCTGGCGGCCGAGAGCACGACCGCGTGCAAGGCCACCGTCATCAGGTAGGGCGTGAGGCTCATGGCTTGCCTCCTTTCCGGTGCTTCGCGATCAGCTCGTTCAGCTCCTTGATCTCCGCGTCGTCGAGGCCGCCTTCCTCGACCAGGCAGCGGACCAGCGAGAGGCCGGAGCCGCCGAAGAGGCGCTGCTTGAGTTCGGTGAGGATTTTCCCGCGGCCGCGCTTTTCGGCGACGGCGGCGCGGTAGAGCCGGACGCGCCCGCCGTCGTGGTGGCTGAGCCAGCCTTTCGCTTCGAGGCGGGTGAGCTGGGTTTGCAGGGTGTTGCGGGTGATCGGCTCGGGGCGGTCGCCGTTGACGAGTTCCAGCAGCGCGGCGACGGACAGCGGCTGCTTCTGCCAGATCAGGTCCATCAGGGCCTGCTCGGCGGGCGAGATCGGCGGCAGGGGTTTCGCGGGCATGGGAAACGTTGTGACGACAAGTGTCGTCGGTGTCGAGATGGAAGTGACGACGTTTGTCGTTTTGAAGGCGACACTCCGTTCGGGGCGTGTCATGTCGCCTGCAAGGCGACACTCCGGGCGACGACGGTGATGACCTGCGCTTCGTCGTCGACGGGGATTTCGGGGTCGAAGTCGGCGACGGCGTGGAGCGGCTCGAAGCCGGCCTTCGCCAGCAGGCCGCGGAGCTGGCGGGCGGTGAACCAGCGGAGGGTCTGGGTGCTGGTGTGCTCGGCCTCGAGGGTGCCATCGGGCTGGTGAAGCCGGTAACGGTGCTCGCGATCGAGGACGCGGGCCTTGCGGTCGAGGCGGTGGCGGGTTTCGACCGACGCCGCGCGGCCGTCGGGGAGCGTGGTACGATGGTCGTCGTACCATTCGCCCTCCGGCAGCTCGCGGTGGAGTTCGGCGAAGGGGATGAAGACGCTGAGGTAGATCACGCCGCCGGGGTCGAGCAGGGATTTGAAATGGCCGAGCGCCGCGGCGGGGTCCGGCGCGAGCTGGAGGGTGAAGGCCGGAAGGAGCAGCGAGGCGTAGGTCTTGCCGGGATCGAAGACGGACATGTCGCCTTCGTGGAGGAGGGGATCGAGCCCGAGCGCGGCGGCGGCCTCGCGGCACAGTGCGAGCATGTCGGGCGAAAGCTCGAGTCCTTCGACCTGGTGTCCCCGTTGCAAGAGCGGCAGCAGCAGGCGGCCGGATCCGCAGCCGATCTCCAGCGCGGGGCCGGGGTGCTCGCGCAGCAACCCGTCGAGCAAGGCGAGTTCCGCGGGTTCGCCTTCGCCGGCCCAGAAGGCGTCGTGCAGCAGGGCTTCGAGCGAGGTGTAGGAGTTCACGGGGCGGAGGAAATCATCAATCCTCAATCTTCCAATCCTCAATCGGGATGGTTCCGCGGGGAGGGGGCGAGGAGCATGAAAAACCCGCATCGCCCGTGGGGACGATGCGGGTTGGAGGAAGGGGCAAACGACTCAGGGAGCGTCCTCGATCAGCACCCGGATGAATTCCCTCGGATCGCCGCTGACCGGGCCGGGGCTGCGGAAGGTCCGGTAGGTCCAGCCGGTGGTCAGGGCGGGCAGGCCGGCCTGGATGGCGGTGGCGTCGGCGCCGGTCACCTCGCTGACGGCGAGGTCCCAGGCAACCAGCGTGTTGCCCGCCTGGATCCGGTAAATGACGCCATCGACGGTGGCGCTTTGCGCGGTCGCCCCGCTGAAGACCGCGCCGTTGCGGACCGGCAGGGTGAGGGTGAGCGCGGATTCGCCGCCGGCGCTGGCGATCCTGGTGACGACCTTGCCGGTGGCCTTGCCGGAAAGGGCGGCGCCATCGACCGCGAACTCGACCAAGTTGCTGTCGCCGTCCAGGTCCGGGTCGTCGTTTTCACCGTTGTTGCCGGCGGTCAGGCCCTGGGCATCCGCCCAAGCGCTGAAGGGCGTGCCGGTGCCCGCGGTGTAGACGAGTTCCAGCCGGGTGCCGGTTTGCTGGACGATCCAGGTGCCGGTGCCGGAGAAGCCGGTGGCGTCGATCGCGATCGCGGACACGTCGTAGCCGGTGACCGGCTGGGCGGAGGTGGCGATGGTCAGGGTCTTGGCGGCTTCGCTGAAGCCGGCCGGGCTGCCGAGGATGCGGATCAACAGCTTGTTGGCGGGGGTGGCGGTGAGGGCGAGGGTGTCGGCCGCGAGGTGATCCCAATCAGTGCCGGGAATGGTGCCGGCCCAGTTGCCGATGTCGACGTTGAGGTCCGCGTCCGGTCCGAGGGTCACGGTCGAGGTCGAGGTGAGCTGGCCGACCGCGACTCCGGGGGCGAGCGTGCCGCTGACGGTGGTTGCCGCAGCGAGGGTGCCGGCGCCGGCGAGGGTGCCGGCGCTGTTCACCTGGATGGCGGAGGCGTGGGGGCCGTTGACCTGCAGGATGCCGGCATTGACCGTGGTGCCCCCGCTGTGGGCGGCGTTGCAACCCGCGTTGAGCACCAGGGTGCCCGTGCCGTTTTTCACCAGCGCCCCGGGGGTGGCCGGGTCCGGCGTGTTGTCATAGTCGGCGAGGTCCGGCGCCATGGTGGTGGTGGTGCCGTCGCCGATGTTGAAGATCCGGCTGCCGGACAATTCCACGACGTTGAGGAAGGTTCCGGCGTAGCCCCCGTTGGTGAAGGCGAGGTTGCCGGTGGTGGTGACATCGCCGCCGAGTTTCAGCACCCCGTTCTGGTCGTTCACGTTGAACTTCACCTGGATCTCGCCGGCGCTGGCGGTGATGCCGCCACTGCCGACCGTGAGGGTGGACGGTCCGCCGCTGCCGGCGATGCGCACCAGGGCGGTCGGCGAGTTCATGACGATGGTGCCGACTCTCGCGCTGTGGGCGCTGGCGACGCCGAGGATGCCCTGGGTCACGGTGGCGGTGCCGGTCACGTTCGCGTTGCTGCGCAGGATCAACTGGGTCGCGGCGGTGGTGCCGTTGAGATTCGCGTTGGCAAAGGTTTCGGTGCCGGGGGTTCCCGGGAAGGAATCGCCGCTCGAGCCGAACACGTTGATGGTGGCGGTGTTGGCGATCTGTTCGTTGGCGACAATGCTCAAGGTGGCGGCACCGGTCAGGGTGATGTCGCCGCCGGCCGCCTGGATGTCGGCCGGCTTGTTCAAGCGCAGTTGGCCGGCGCTGACATTGATCGGGCCGCTGTGGGTGTTGGGATCCAGCCCGCCGAGTTCCAGCGTGCCGGTGGTGGCCTCGATCGTTCCGGTGCCCGAAACGACTCCGCTGAGGAGGCCGCCGGCCGCGAAGCGGGCGATGCCTCCGGTCAGGGCGAAGTGGGCGAAGTTGACGGCGACGGGGAAGGTGACGGTGTTGGTCTGGGCCTTCTCCAGCGTGCCGGTGCCGGTGAGGAGATGGGTGAAGTCGTGGTCTTCGGGGCGGTTGAGAACCAGCGTGCCTTCGTTGGCGATGCTGCCGGCGATCACGCCGGCCCCGGGGGTGACTCCGTCGCCCAGCTTCAAGGTGCCGGCATTGATCAGGGTGCCGCCCGAGTAGTCGTTGGCGGTGGTGTTGGCCAGGGTCAGGGTGCCGGTTCCGCTCTTTTCGAGAGCGGAGGTGCCGGAGAGTTTGCCGCTGCCGGTGAAGGTGTAGGCCTTGGTGGTGTTGTTGATGGTGAGCCCGAGCGGCGACAGGGTGGTGGTCAGGTTCACCGTCCCGCTGCCGGTGGCGGAGTCGTTGAAAATGACAACGTCGGTGCCGTCCGGTCCCTGGATGTAGCGGGTCGCGACGTTGCCCGCGGTGGTCAGCCAGTTGGGCGTGCCGGCGCCGCCGTTGCCGTCGGGATCGATGTCCCAGTTGTCGCTCACGTTGCCGCTCCATTTCACCTGCTCGGTGGTGGAGATCGTGAGGTTGATCCCGATCCCGGGATTGTTGGCGATGCTGCCGGTGGTGCGGGTCGGCAAGTCGAGATTCACCGCGTTGATCGCGGTACCGCCGGGGTCCAGGGACGTGTATTGGATGAGCGGGAAGGTCCCGGCGGTCAGGTTTTTGCCAATCACTTTGACGGTTGAAGGTCCGTTGAAGAGCAACTTGCCGGTGGCCAACGCGGCGAAAGCGGGATTGGTCTGAGTGCCGAAATCGAGCAGCAGGGTGCCGCCGGTGACGGACCCGAGGGTCAGGTCGCCGAGGGTCAGGGTGGTGTCGATCGCCTTCTGCAGGACGCCCAGGGTGGCTCCGTCGGCCACCGTGACCGCCCCGGCGCCGAGGTGGTCGGGGGTCAGGACCAGCGTGCCGCCGGAGACGGTGGTGAGTCCGGTGTAGGTGCTGGCTCCGGTGAGCTGGAGGGTTCCGGGGCCGACCTTGGTGAGCGCCACCAGGGCGTCGGGGTCCGCGCCGGTGGTGATCGCGCCGCCGAAGGACCCCTGGCCGATTGAAAGGGTGGCGGCCGTGGTCAGGCTCGGGTTGGTGATAAAGCCCGCGCCTTGCAGATTCCCGAGCTGGACCGGGACGCCGTCCACCTGGAGGGTGTTGTTGGCGGCGATGTTCCACGTCGCGGCGGCGCTGCCGGCGGTGGCGGAAGTGAGGCGCAGGGTGCGGTTGCCGCTGGTACCGGTGAGCGAGATCGTGCCGGTGTAGCCGGAGTTGTCGCCGCTGAAGTTGGCGTAGCCGCCCGAAGCGGTCGCGACGTTCAGATAACTGATATTTCCCGAGCCGCTGAAGTTGCCGGTGACCTGGCAGCCAAGCGCCTGGGTGCCAGTCCCGGAAACGTTCCAGGTGGTGTTGCCGGCCACGTTGAGGTTGCCCGAGGTGATATTCGGTCCCAGGTTGGTGCCGGCCAGCTGGGTGTAGGCCGAGCCGGTGTTCAGGGTGATCGCCCCGGCCTGGGTCGCGGAGTTGGCCTGGTTGTTCCAGAGCTCGAAGGTTCCACCATTGTTGACGGTCAAGGGGGCGTTCGAGACCAGCGAAACGCCGGACACCCCGCTCTGGGAGCCCAGGCGGAGCCGGCCGCCGCTCACGATGAGGTTCAGGCTGCTCTCGAGCGTGGTGATCCTGCTGGCTCCTCCCTGGATCACGAACAGGTTGTTGCCGCTGTTGATGGTCCCGTTGCTGAGGGTGAAGCCGGACGACATGGTGATAAACCCGTTGCCGCTGGTGGTCACCGTCTTGCCGCCGAAATTGATCGGCGTGCCCGCGACCAGCGAGCTGAAGGCCAGATCCTCGTTGTTGTTGAAGCCGGCGACATTTGCCGCGGTGCTGGCGTTGTTGATGATCCAGTTCTGGTTCTCGGCGATCAGGATTTTCGAATGCAGCAGGATGGGCTGGGTGGCGGTGGTCATGTCGATGCCCGCCGCGCCGAGGGTGAGGGTGTTCGCCGAAAGCGCGTTCGAGAAACCGATGTAGCGGAGGGCGACGTTCCGGGTGCCGCCGACGTCGGTGACCTTGATGCCTTGCACCGAGAGGTCTCCACCCAGCGGCGAGAGGGCGGGCACCGAGGAGAGCGTGTCGACGAACGTGCTGTTCCAAAGCATCACGTCCGCGGGTCCGGGGACGGCGCCGCCGTCCCATGCTCCACCGAGGTTGAGGGCGGTGTTATTGAAGAGCTTCGGAATCTCCGCGCCTTGGGAGATGGCCTGGAGGCAAAAAAGGAGGCAATAGCTGACTCGGGGAATTGAGGGTATCTGGGCTTTCATGATATGGGTGGGTTTCGGCCGGAACGGGTGGGTAACCCGCTTTACCTCTACCAAAATCCATGCTTCGCCAAGGGATGTCTAGGTAAAACGAGCGATCTGTATGACAGCGGCTCCGCTACTCCCGCTGCGTGGCCGCGGGCACCGTGGCCTCGCGGAACGGGACCTCCGTCACCCGCCCGCAATGCCGGCAGCGGAAGCGCCGGACCTGCGGGAAGAACCGGCTCGCCATCCACCGGGCGAAATTTCTTTCCAAGGGTTTTCCCGTCCGCGTGTCTTTCCCTCGGAGCGTCCCGCGCCACCCGCGGGTTTTCCGAACCCATCCCCACCCATCTCCCACCACCACCGCCGCATGAAAACCTCCACTTCCGCCCGGCGGGTCGCGCTGCGCGCGGCGGCCGCCTTCGTTCTCCCCTGCGCCATGGCCCAGCAGGAAATCGGCTTCGTCGAGCAGTTCGCGCTGGCGCCGGACCGCGCCGCGGTGCTGGCCCAACTGGTGCCCGGCACCGAGGACTACTACTATTTCCACGCGCTGCACGCCCAGAACAGCGGCCAACGCGACCGGCTCGCGGAACTCGTGGGCCAGTGGCAGAAGCGCTTCCCGGACTCCGAAGCCTGCCGCACGATCCTCCGCCGCCAGGCGCTGCTCGACTATGGCGCGGATCCGGCGAGGTCGCTGGAGTTCCTGCGCCGCGAACTCGGACTGGACTTCAACCACCAGCGCGCAGGCCGCGTCGAGGAACAACGGTTCCCGACCGCCCTCGATCCGGCGGAGATCGCCTGGCAAAAGTTCCTCGACCAGGCGCTCGCCGGTGCCAACCAGCTCGAGAACCTCGACGAACCGGCCTTCTTCGAACTGCTGGCCGGCCGGCGCGAGCTGACCGCCGCCCAGCGCCGCGACCTGCTCGCCCGCGCCGCCTTGCCCGACCTGCCGGGCTTGGTCCCGCTGATCGTCGCCGACCTGGCGACCCGCGAAAGCCGCGGCTTCGGCGAGTTTCCGATCCACGCGTCGCTGACCCTCGTCCAGCTCGACGAACTCCTCCAGGCCCGGCCGGAGCTGATCCGCGACGAGCGCTTCGTCCACGCCCGCCTGGCCAAACTGCTGCCCGGCACCGACAGCAACCCGGCCGCCGACCCGGCCGCCCGCAGCGCCTACCTCGACCGCGCCTGGGCCTTCGCCGCCACCCTCGAACCCGCTTTCAACTCGCTGAAGGCACACCTGCTTTACCAGCGGCTGGTCCACGACCGCTCGCTCGGGATTTACGACCGCGAACGCTTCCTGGCCTACCTCAAGCTGCCGCGCAACTCACCCCAGGTGCGCCCCGAGTGGCAGCGCGAGGACGCCGATGCCTGGCGCCATCCCGCCGATCCCAACCGCGACTTCCGCCCGGTCACCGGCCTGCCACCGATCGGCAACGAGGAGCAAATAGTCCGCGCCTACCTGCTGGAACTGCTCAAGGACGCCGGCGACACCGCCGCCTTCGCCCCCTATCTCGCCGAGAGCTGGCTCAACGCGGTCTTCGCCGAAGCCAAGATCGTCAACGGCATCGGCGACCCGGAACGCTGGGCCTCGCTGCTGGGGCCGGCCGCGTTCCAAGCGCTCAAGGACCGCGTCGACATCGAATTCGACCCCGCCCGCCACGCCGCCGCCGGCCCGGCCACCAACGCCGAAACCTGGGCGATCGACGACCCGGTCCGTCTGCGCGTCCACCTCAAGAACGTGCCGAAGCTGCTCGTCAAGGTGTTCGAGATCGACCCGCTCAACTGTTACCTCGAGCGCGACCAGGAGCTGAGCACCGACCTGCCGCTCGACGGCCTGGTCGCCCACCACGAGCGGACCGTCGAGTCCAACGAGCCGCCGGCCCGGCGGCTCGCCCGCGACTTCGATTTCCCGGAGATCGGCAAGCGCCGCGGCGTCTGGGTGGTCGAATTCATCGGCGGCGGCAAGAGCAGCCGCGCGGTGATCCGCAAGGGCCGGCTGACCCCGCTGACCCGGGTGATTCCCGAGGGCATCGCGCTCACCGTGCTCGACGAAAAATACCAGCCGCTGCCCGCCGCGGCCGCCTGGTTCGGCGGCCGCCGCTTCACCTGCGACGCGCAAGGCCGCACCGTGATTCCTTTCTCCACCGACCCCGGCCAGCGCCCGCTGGTCCTCGAGGACGGCAGCGGTTTCGCCAGCCTCGCCCGCCTCGACCACGCGGCGGAAGACCACCAGCTCCACGCCGGCATCCATGTCGACCGCGAGGCGCTCCGCCCCGGTGCCTTGGCCACCCTCGCGCTGCGGCCCACGCTCACCGTCGCCGGCCAGCCGGTCACGCTCTCGCGGCTCACCGAGGTCCGCCTGATCCTGGTCGCGACCGATCTCGACAATGTCACGACCACCACCGCGGTCCCCGCTTTCGAGATCGCCTCCGACCGCGAGGCCACCCACGAGTTCCGGGTGCCCGACCGGCTGGCCAGCCTCACCGTCCAGTTGTTCGCCAAGGTCAAGGTCGCCAGCCGCGGCGGCGAGGAGATCGAGCTGACGGCAGCCAAGACCTTCCCGGTCAACGAGTACCTGCGCGGCGACCGGGTCGACGACCTCCACCTTGGCCGCGGCGAGAAGGGCCACCGGCTCGAACTGCTCGGCCGCTCCGGCGAGCCGCGCGCCGGACGCCACGTCAACCTCGCGCTCCACCGCCCGGGATTCAAAAACCCGCGGCAGCTCACCTTGAGCACCGATGCCGACGGCGCGATCGAGCTCGGCCCGCTCGACGGGATCAGCCACCTGAGCGCCACCGCGCCCGGCGGCCTGACCCGCGCGTGGCCGATCACGGGGCCCCGCCGGACCCACCCGGCCGACCTCAACGCCGCCGCCGGCGAGCCGGTCCGCATCCCCCATGCCGGCGCGCTCGACCGCGCCGAACTCGCGTTTTTCGCGGTCCAGCCGGCCGGCGGCATCACCGCCGACGCCTTCGACCGGCTGAAGCTCGAGGGCGGCTTCCTGGTCGCCGCCGACCTCGCGCCCGGCGATTACCGGCTCTTCCTCAAGCGTCCGGGCAGCACCGTGCGGGTCCGGGTCGCCGCCGCCGAACAGGCCGCCGGCCATCTGTTCAATGCCGCGCGCACCCTCGAAACCGACCCGCGCCCGCCGTCCCACCTCGCGGCGCTGGCGGTGGAAGGCGAGCAGCTCGCGATCGACGTCGCCAACGCCGACCCGCTGACCCGCGTCCATCTCGTCGCCACCCGCTTCCTGCCCGACCACGACCTGTTCGCCCACCTCGGCCTGGCACCGCGCGCCGGCCGCTTCGCCGGCACCCCGGCGTGGCTGCCCAACCTGTTCCTCAGCGGCCGTTCGATCGGCGACGAATTCCGCTACATCCTCGAGCGCCGTTACCATCAGAAGCTCCCCGGCAACCTGTTGGAACGCCCCGAACTGCTGCTCAATCCGTGGGCGCTGCGCAACACCGAGGCCAGCCACGAGAAACTCGCGGCGGGCGAAGAATACAATCGCCAGGCCCCCGGTGGCCCGGCCGCCGGTAACCGCCCGGCCGATGCGTTCGCCATGGACCCCGGCGCCGTGCCGGCGGGCAGCCCGACCTCGATCGACTTCCTGAAAAACCCGCCCGCCACGCTTTTCAACCTGCAGCCCGACGAAAACGGCCGCATCCGGATCCCGCTCGAGGCCCTCGGCGACCGGCAATACGTCCAGGTCCTGGTGGTCGATCCGGCCGGCGGCACGCTCCAAGATCTCGCCCTGCCCGAACGCAACACCGCGACCCGCGACCTGCGCCTCGCCAACCCGCTCGACCCCGCCCGCCATTTCACCGAGCACGACTCGGTCACCTTGCTCAAAGCCGGCGAGAAACTCGAGCTGCCGGACATCCTCACCTCGCGCTTCGAGGTCTTCGACCACCTCGGCGCGGCCTACCGCTACCTGCTCGCCCTGCGCGACGACCCGGTGCTGCGCGAGTTCGCCTTCATCACCGAGTGGCCGTCCCTCGACCCCGCCGCCAAGCGCGCGAAATACTCGGAACACGCCTGTCACGAACTGAGCTTCTTCATCGCCCAGAAAGACCCCGAGTTCTTCAAGGCCGTCGTGCTGCCCCATCTCGCGAACAAGAAGGACCGCACCTTCCTCGACGACTACCTGCTCGGCGCCGATCTCG
Source organism: Akkermansia muciniphila (assembly GCA_945883695.1). GTDB lineage: Bacteria > Verrucomicrobiota > Verrucomicrobiia > Verrucomicrobiales > Akkermansiaceae > Haloferula > Haloferula muciniphila_A. Next base: position 14,112 of record CAMCYK010000140.1, read on the forward strand.
GCCGCTGGCTCGGGACCTTCGAGTACTCGCGGCTCAATGTCCCCGAGCGGATCCTGCTCGCCCGCCGCCTGCGTGACCGGCTCGATCCGGTCCGCAGCGACCTGCGCGACCGGCTCTCGCTGGTGCCGGCCGACCCCGCCCGCGACAGCCACCTGTTCGAGACCGCGCTCGGCGCCTTCGGGATGAGCGGCGATCGCAACCAGGGGGTCGATGAAGCGCGGGCGAAACGCGAGAAACTGCTATCCGAGGCCTTGATGGACGCCCCCGCCCCCGAAGGCGCCGCGGCCCCGCCGGCCGAGAACCGCGGTGCCTTCCGCCGCCAGCTCGGCAGCGCACGCGCTGAAATCAAGGCCGCGTCCGCACCCGCCGAAAAAGAGCAACCCGTCCCTGCGGCCGACAAGGCGAAGAAGTCCCTGGGCGACGCGGACCGGGCCTTCCGCAAGCGCGAGATCGACGAAAAGGCCGACGCGTTCGCCACCGGCGACATCGCCGGCCTCGTGGTCGCCGAACCCGAGGCATTCTACCGGAAGATCGACACCACCAAGGAGTGGGCGGAAAACAACTACCACCACCTGCCGATCGGCCAACACGTCTACGACCTGATCACCGAGAACCGCTTCTGGCTCGACTACGCGCTCCACGAGGGCGACGCCGGCTTCGGCTCGCGCCACCTCGGCGAGGCATCCCGCTCGTTCCATGAGGCGATGCTCGCCCTCGCCGTGCTCGACGTCCCGTTCACCGCCGCCAAGCATGACACCAAGATCGCCGGCGCGCGCCTCGACTTCACCGCCGGCAGCCCCGCGCTCGCCTTCCGCCGCGAGATCAAGGAAGCCCCGCTCGCCGAGAACCCGCCGCCGCTGCTGGTCAGCCAGAATTATTTCCGCCATGACGACCGGCACCGGATGGAGAACGGCGAGAAGGTCGACAAGTTCGTCACCGACGAATTCATCACCGGCATCGTTTACGGGGCGCAGGTCGTCGTCACCAACCCGACCAGCTCGCGCCAGAAGCTCGAGGTGCTGTCCCAGATCCCGCACGGGGCGATCCCGGTGCTCGGCCATCGCGCCACCGCCACCCGCCGGATCGCGCTGGAACCGTACTCGACCGAGCGCTTCGAACTGGCCTTCTACTTCCCGGCCGCCGGCGATTTCCCCTGCTTCCCGGCCCATGTCGCGAAGGCCGGCAGCGTGCTCGCCCACGCCGAGCCCTTCACCTTTCACGTGGTCGACCAGCCGACCCAGGTCGACGCCGCGTCGTGGGCCCACCTCAGCCAGTGGGGGACCGAAGAACAGGTGCTCGAATTCCTCGCCAGCGGGAACCTGCACGCGATCGACCTCGCCCTCGTCGCCTGGCGTTGCCGCGAGAGCGCCGCTTTCCTCGACCGGGCGCTCGCCGTGCTCGACCGCCGCGGGATCCATCACCCGGTGCTCGCCAGCTACGCCCTGCTTCACAACCGGACCCCCGCGCTGCGCCAGTTCCTGCTGATGCAGCGCGAGTTCCTCGACCGCTGCGGCCTGTTCCTCGAATCGCCGCTGGTGACCCTCGACCCGGTCGCCCGCCGCACCTGGCAGCACCTCGAATACAAGCCGCTGGTCAACAACCGCAGCCACCCGGTCGGCGGCCAGCGGCGCATCCTCAACGAGAGCATCCTGGGCCAATACCGGACCTTCCTCCACGTCCTCAGCCAGAAGCCCGCCCTCGATGCGGAAGACACGCTCGGCACGGTTTACTACCTGTTCGTCCAGGATCGCGCCGAGGAGGCGATGGCCCGCCTCGCCACCGTGGCGGCCGACGCCCTGCCGACCCGGATGCAGCACGACTACGCGACGGCCTACGCCGCCTTCTACCGGTCGGACGTGCCCGCCGCCCGCGCGATCGCCGCCCGCTACGCCGGCTACCCGGTCGACCGCTGGCGCGAACGCTTCGCCGCGGTCGCCGCCCAGGCCGACGAGATCGAGGGCAAGGCACCCGCCGTGACCGACGAGCAAAGCCGCGACCAGCAGCAGGCGAAACTTGCCGCCGCCGAGCCTGTGCTCGACCTCGCCACCGAGGGCACCACCATCAAGCTGGCCTACCGCAAGCTGGAGGCGGTGACCGTGAACTACCACCAGATGGACCTCGAGTTCCTGTTCAGCACCAACCCCTTCGTCTCGAGCGAGGGCGGCGGTTTCTCGATCATCCGGCCGAACCGGAGCGAACGGCTCGTGCTGCCCGCCGACCGCAACGAGCTTTCGTTCGAATTTCCGCGCGTTGCCGATGTCGGTGCTCGAGACGCTGGCGTAGTCGAACTTGCCCCGCAGGTCGGTGTAGCCGTCCTTGTAGAATTGCGGCCCCGCGTCGGTCATCGCGTAGACCTTGACGTAGACCTTGGGCAAGGGCCGGTCGT
>CAMCYK010000141.1 GCA_945883695.1 Akkermansia muciniphila
TGGCGTTGGTGATGGCGGTGAAGACCGGGCTGCCGGAGGCTCCCGCCGATCTCGAGAAATAGACCGATGCCCCCGCGACGGGCGTGCCATCGCTGCGGCGGGTCACCGTGCCGGCGACGCTGGCATTGGCCACCAGGGTGAAATTGACCCCGCCGACCCCGCTGGTGTCGACCGCTACCGGCTGGTCATCCGAGGTGTTGTGGGCGCTGGAGCTCACCGCGACATACCAGGCGCCGGTGGTGACCCCCTTGCTGTAGTTGCCGCTGGCGTCGGTGGTGGCGGTGACGATCGCGTTGGCCGACGCGTTGGCGACGTCGGCGAAGCTGACCGTCGCCCCGGCGATCCCGGTGCCGGCGGAATTGGTGACCCTGCCCGAGATCGAATAAAGGGTCGGGTTGCCCGTTGCGGCGAGGGTCGAAAAGGTGACCACCCGCTCGCCGCCGAGGGTGTAGAGGTGACCCTTGACCGTCACGTTCTTGAGCGCGAGCAAGGGATCGGTCACCAGCGCGTTGGTGTTGGGCTTGACCTTGATGCTGCTGCCGGTGGCGAGGTCCTTCACCAGGTAGTGGTCGGCGTTGACCTTCATCACGGTGGCCGGGAAACTGACCAGGTTGTCATCCGCGCCCGTCAGCACCTGGTCGAGGGTGTAGGCGTGATATCCGGTGGTCGGGGTGATTTTGGCCGGGTAGGACGTCGAGTAGACCGACTGGGTGTTGCGGGGGGATTTGTCCCGCACCTTGTATTGATAGACATAGGTGCCGTCGGGCAGCACCGGCGTGACAAAGGTCGCGCTGGCCTGCCACGCGCTGTCGGGACCGCCGCCGCTGAGGCAATGGAAGAAGTATTCCACGCCGCTCGGATCGGTGACCGCCTGCGCGGTCATCGAAACCTTGTTGTCGATGGTGGCGTAGGGCTGCATCGCCCAGTGGGCGACCGGAATCGCCATCCTCGGCGCGGCGTCGTCGCGGGCCAGGGCGGGCACCGCGGCCGAGGCCGCGCTGGTATTGCCGCGGCCGTCGCGGACGGTCACGGTGTAGGAATGCGAGGATCCCGTGGCCAGGCCGGTCTGGGTGTGGGAGGGCGATGATTGCCAACCGCTGGAGCTCGCGCTCGGACTGGTGCGGTCGAATTTGTATTCGACCTTGCCGCTGGCACTGGTGACCTTGGCGGCGGTCATGGTGATCTGGCCGTTGGCGATGCCGACCGGGCCATCGGCGAAGCTGGCGCTGCCGGCCGTCGAGGTGGAAAGCGTCGCGGAGGCCGCCGCGGAGGCCGCGGTGGTGTTGCCCGCCCGGTCGCGCATCCTGACGGTATAACTGACGGTGGCACCGGGAGTGAGGCCGACGTCGGTGTATTTGTTGAACGAGACCCAGCCGGAATCGTGGCCGCCGCCGGAGAGGCAGTTGAAGGAATACTCGACCCAGCCGCTGGCGTCGCTGCCGGGGGTGGCGCTCATGGTCACCGTGCTGTCGGAAACGGCCGCGGGAGCGACCAGCCAGGCCGCCGCGTTCGGCGCGGGAGCCGTGGTGTCGGCAGCCACCGCGACCGGCGCCGGCGTGGCGGTGGAGAACAAGCTGGCGACCTCGGATCCGGCGAGCGGCCTCGTGTAGGCGCGGAAATCATCGAGGCTTCCTTGGAAATGGTGGCCGGCGTTGCCCCGGCCGAGGTAGTTTGCATTCTCCATCAGCGGCGCGTTCAGGGCGTCCGGAAAGAGCGTCATGGCGGCGTTGCTGGCCACCGCGGCACCGTCGAGATAGAGCGTGCAGGTGACACCGGAGAAGACCACCACGGCATGTCGCCAGATGTTGGCGGCGATCGCCGGGCCGTCGAGGGAGTGGGTGGTGCTGCCGTTGGTGATGACAAAACGCAGGCCCCCGGTGGCGGCATCGTTCGGCGTGAGATACATCACTTTCGAGCCCCCGTCGCCGAACGACCACAGCCGCTGGTCCGCGGCACCGCCGGACCGCTTGAACCACAGCGCGTAGCTGCTGTCCTTGAAATCGCCGACCCCGTTGTGGAGTTCGACGTATTGGCCGGTGCCGTCCAGCGGCAGCACCCGTCCGCCGCGCGATGACGCGCCGCTGTCGATGGCGGTGCGGCATCCGTTGACGAGAAAGCCATGGTTGATCCCGAACTGGTCCATCGCGAAAACCGCGTTGTCCTTTTCAAATGAATGCCGCGCGAACAGGAAATCATTGTCGGGAAGCGAGTTGAAACGCCCCACGTCGGCACCCCAGCCCCACCCGAAATGGACGCCCTTGCTGGACGGGGTCGTGCCGTTGCCGTTGGCGGAGTCGCCGTCCATGATCAGCCCGCCGTTGAGCGTGGAGGTGTTGTAGACGTAGGTGGTCCCCTTGACGATGGCGTTGCCGTAGACCTTGGTATGGGTCGCCGCGTTGCCGTCGCCGCAGTTGCCGTGCTCGATCACCTTGGCGTTCTCGTAGATCTCGGCGTGGCCGAAAACCCGGCCCCAATCCCGGACCTTGGCGTTGCCGTAGACCTGCGCGTTGTCCTTCACCTCGGCGTGGCCGGAGACCACCGCGTTGTCACGGACCTGGGCGTTGTTGCGGACCACCGCGAAATCCTCGATCCGCGCCATGCCCTTGACCTGGGCGCTGTTGAGCACCTGGGCGTTCGGCCCGACGTAGGCGCTGCCATCCACCGTGGCCGAGGTGGATTTCCACCCGCCGCCGTTGCCGTGCTGCACCATCCCGCCGCGGCTTTGCGCCGGATAGATCACGTTCTTCGGCGCGGCGTTGGTGAACGAAACCGCGTAGGGAAACTGGAGGCCGGCGTCGGTCAGGTAGGCCTGCCACGCCGGTTCGGCGATCTTCATCGGCTTGGGGGTGGCGATGACCACCAGGTAAAGCTTGGTCTGATCGGCCGACAGCGGGATCGAGTTGGTGCCGCTGTTCCAAAGCGTCGAGTAGCTGGCGCCGCCGGCCGCGTTGACGGCGACCAGGCAGGCGCGCCAGTCGGACTGCCGGACCGGGTCGCAGTGGGGCGCGAAATTGCAGCTGACCGTGGTACCCGCGGTGGCCTGTAGCGGGATGATGTTGAACCCGAATTCCATCGGCAGGTGGCCGCGGCCCGGCCGGTACCAATCGCCCGCACCCGCGATTCTCACCAAGGGCGTCCGGCAGCGTTGGTAGAACTCCCAGTCGCTGCCGTCATCCGGCTTGTTGGCCGTGGCCAGCCACTGCTGCCGCTCGAAGTCCCAGGTGACCAGCTTCTTGGCCATGTCGCCCCACAAGTCCTTCATCGCCCCGGCCTTGTCGGGCGAACCGGAGGAGTCGAGCCGGATCATCCGGTCGATGACATACTCGCCCTGCTGCTGCGCCGGTGTCGCGTTGGTCCAGACCTCGTTGACCCACCGCGCGCCGTAGCGGGCATCCTCCCGCGCCGCCTCCCAGATCATGAAGGAATCGTAGTAAGCCCGGCCGTGCGACGGATAATACATGCCGTTGGAGATATATCCGCCGGCCTGTGGATAAGTGTTGAGGAACTGGAGCTGCAACCAGTTGGCATGGCCTTCCCACCAGGAGCCGGAACTGTCGGTGCCGTTGAAGCCTCCCGCCGTGATCTGCCAGGCATGGCCGAACTCGTGGGGCGTCGCACCGGAGGGCGGATCGAAGCGGCAATACCCGGTGTTCGCCATCGCGTAGCCGAAGCCGCCGGCGTCCATGCTGGAATACGCCCCGCCTCCGCCGCCGTCATTCCACGTCATCAGGACGTTGAAGTTCGCCCGGTACTTGTTGCCGTCCGGATTGGTGGCCGACTCGTTGATGTCGTGCATCCCCATTTCCACGACCCAGCGGTTCCACGCCTGCTCGAACATCTGGAGGTTGCCCTGCGCCAGTTGCTCGGTCATCGGCGTGCCGGTGTCCCGGTTGTAGTGGCCGAAGTTGATCCGGAAGTGGTCGGAGCGCCGCGTCTCGGTGTGCGGGTCCTGGTTGGAATACTGCGTTTGGTTGTCCAGATATGCTTCCGCGGCGGAGACCGGGGCGGCGGCCAGCCATGCGACCGCCAGGGTGGCGGCCAGCCGCTTGTTTCGGGTGCTCGGGGAGGGAGTCATGCGGGTCTCGTCGACGGGGGTTCGAGGGACAGGTTCAGGGCAGCAAGCTTGCTTGCACCCGTGCGAAGAGCCGGCGGGCGCCGCCGGCGCTTGGCGCCAGGGCCACCTCGACGAGATCGAGGTCCGGCGCGGAGACATCGGGCACCACCTCGCTGGCGATCGAAACCGTGAGGCCCTGCGGACTCGTCTGCCCGCTCGTGAACCAACTCACCAGATCGCCCGACCATTGGTAGGCCACAACCACGTCGGTGGCGGGCCGCTTGCTCCGGGTATGGCGGAAGCGGAAGGTCGGCCCCGGGGTGCCGGCGAGGGTCAGCCCGCCGCTTGGCCGACTGGGGTCGCTCCCGAAGTGGTTCTCAAGGCCGTTCCGGATCCCGTCGCCATCGGCATCGTCCTCGAATCCGCTCGACCCGGCCGCAACCGGGAAGCCCGCGATCCACTCGCTGAAAGTGTCGCCGCCGGGCGCGGTATTGACGATCTGGATCCCCGCGAAGCCGTTCTCGTTGCCCCCGTTGCCGCTGGTTTCCGCGATCCTCAGGCCGCTGGCGGTCAGCCCGGTGAACTTGAGCCAGTTCCCGCCGTCGCCGAGCGCCGCCCGCGCGTCCGCCCCGGCCAGGGTGGCATGGTTGCTTTGGACCAGTCCCGGACTCGGGAACAACTGGGGCCCGGAAAGCGAACCCCGGACCGAATAGTGGTTCGCCAGCACCGAGTTGGTCGCCGTTTCGGCCGCCACCCAGGTCAGGGAGTGGTTCGAACCAAAGCCCGCATAGTAGATGTAAACGTCGTAGCTCGCGTAAGGGATGTTCGCGAATTGCACGCTCATCGGATTCCCGCTCAGGAAGCCGGAGAGCATGGTCCGGTCGGCGGATCCCGTGTTGTTGAAGGTATTGCCGTTCCCCAGGAAGGACGCGCTCATTCCCGCGACCGCCAACCCGTCGTTGTCGAGCAGTGCCGAGGACGACGGACTGTTCGATCCCGAAAGCTCGTTCCAGCCCGCCACCGGCACCACGCCGGCGATGTCGCCCGGCGCGAGCGTGCCGTTGAACCCGACATTGATGCTGACCGCTTTCAACGCTCCTCCCGCGACCACCGTGACGGTGAAGGAGGTCGTGACCGTCAGCAACCCGTCGCTGACGGCAAGCGTGACCGTCGCGCTGCCCGTCCGGTTCGAGGCCGGGGTGACCCGCACGGTGCGGCTGGCCCCGCTGCCGCCGATCACCAGGTTCGCGACCGGAATCAGCCCCGGATCCGACGACGTGGCGGTGACGCCCAGTTCGCCCGCCGGGGTCCCGCTGTCGCCAACCGTGAAGGCGAGCGGCGGCGTCTGGCCGTTCACCGCGACACTGTGGTCCGCCACCGCGGTGATCGTGGGCGGCAGGTTGCCGCTGACGGTGAAGGTCGCGTGGATCGAGTGGTTGGCGGCGATGTCGTCGAAGGTGTGGCTGGATACCGCGCCGATGGCGCTGCCATCGACGGTGACCCCGGCGATGGCATGGCCCGGATCCGGGGTGATCGCGAAGGTCTGGTCCGCCCCGGCGTTCACCACCACCACCCCGGCCGGGCTGATCGTGCCGCCGGTTCCGCACGACGAATCGATCGTGTGGATGGGGCCGCTGGCGGTCAGACGGTTGACCAGATAGGTCTCCAGTTGCTGGCGTTCCAGATCGGTGAGAGCCGCGGTGTAAACGAAGGAGTCGCCGTAGAGCCCGTTGTAAGTCGTCCAACCGTCCGGCCAGTTGCGGCCGAAGGTCACGTGGTTGGCAAAGCCGCCCGCGACGCCCGGCACGATCGCCGACATGTCGCTGGTGCTGGTGACGTTCATCACCTCGATGCCGTTGGCGTGGACCTTGTAGGTGCCGTTCGGCTGGACCACGAGGCTCAGGATGGTCGTCTGGCCGTCGGGAATGGCGGCCGTGCTGGTGTCGACCGATCCGTTGCGCCGCACCACCACCTTGCCGCTGCCGTTCATGATCCCGAGGACCAGCCGGTCGTAGAAAAAGTCGACGATCGAGGTCCAGCCGGGGTCGGTTCCGAAGCGCGTCGGCTTGGCCACCACGATGATGGTCGCGCCGCTGCAGGGGATCGCTGCCGCGACGGTCCCGAGGTTGAGGACGTCGGACTCGGCGGCGACATTCCGCACGAACTTGCGGCCGTCGACCACCTCGACCGAAGGCGATCCCTGCGGCGTCAAGGATTTGCCCGCCGGGAGATACGATGGCCACGAGACGACATTGCCGCTGGCCGGCAGGCTGTCGCTCAGGAACGAGCAGTAGATCTTGTCGGTCCGCGGCACGCTGCCGGCACCGCCGGTGCCGGTGAAAGTCGCGGTGATCGAGTGGCTGGCGTCGACGTTGCTGAACGTGTGGGTCGCCGCGTTGCCGACGTTGACGCCGTCGACGGTGACCTTCGCGATCGAGAAGCCCGGCTGCGGGACGATGCTGTAGGTCTGGCTGCCGCCATGGGTGACCTGGAGGGTTCCCGGCGGGCTGACCGATCCGCCATAACCGGCCTGCGCGTTGATCGGGAAGGTGAAGCTCGCGGCGATCGTGTGGTTTTCCCGCACGTCGGCGAAGGTGTGGCGGGCCCGCGGCCCCAGCACCTTCCCGTCGACCGTCAGCGAAACCCGCGCGCCGGAAGCCGGGGTGACGGTGAAGGTCCGCGTCGCTCCCTGCGCGACGGGAATCGCCCCGACCTCGCTGAAGCTTCCGCCGCCGGATGCGGTGGCCGTGATCGTGTGGACCGGAGGCGCCGCCGCGAAGGTGGCGGTGATGCCGCGGTTCGAGTAAAGCGGATCGAAGGTGAAGTGCCGGACCGAACCGACCGACACGCCGTCCACCGTGACGTCCTGAATGAACATCCCCGGGTCCGGCGTGATGGTGTAAAGCGCCGTCGCCCGCTTCAGATATGTCGTGGTTCCCGCGGGGCTGATCGATCCGCCCGCTCCCGCGGTGGCGGTCACCTTGAATTTCGCCGTGACGTCATCAACGTGAAAGGGCGAGGCCGGCAAGCCGTTGGGCACGCCGTCGAGGGTCACCCGGTTGTAGAGGTTGGCGCCGACCGGGTTCTGCCAACAGGCGTAGGCCACCTTGCGCGGTAGCGGCACCGACGGTGACGAGACCACCACCGTGTTGCCGACGATCGTGGCCGTCGCGTCGAACCAGGCACCGGTGGCACCCGCGATCGAGAATTTGTCGAGCGCGCCACCCGCCACTTCCACGGTCGGCAGGTAGGCCGTCTTCGCCCCGATCATCAGGCCGTCGCCCGCGTGATCGAACGAGCAAACGAGGCTGCCGCCGGAAACCGTGACATCCTTCAGGACAGGGCCGCTGGCGGTGGCGATCGGCCGCCCGTAATCGTTCTTGAGCGCCCACAAGGCGAGCCTTTCGCCGACGTCGAACTTGTTCTTCGGGTGCCAGCCGTCCCAGATCCGGTCGCCGTCCAGCGAGCTGCCGACATCCATCGCCGACGCCATCCCCGAATGCGGGATTGCCATTGCCCGGGCCTGCTGGATCCGGGTGTCGGCGTCCCAGCCGCCGGAGACCAGCACCGGTTCGGGGCTTGTTTGCTGCTGCCCCCAGTGAGCCAGTTGCACGAAGTAAAACGCGAAGTCCTCCATCCCCGTCATCCGCTGGTAGCCCTGGGCGAGGGCTTTCATCTTGAGATAATAACTGTCGGGCGACTGGACCGTGCTTTGCGCGTTCTCGCCCTGGTACCAGATCATCCCTTTGGCGGGCAGCGGGGCATAGGGATGGACCATCCCGTTGAACAAGCGGAAGGGACCCGACGGCAGGACCGGCTGGGTGTAGAGCGGGGCCAGGGCGGGAATGTCGGTCGCACCCTCGGGAGCAAGCCAGGGGTCGATGGTGGTACCGCCCACCGAGGCGAGATAGAGCCCGATGGGAATCGCCGAACCCTGGTCCTGGCAGATCTTCCGGCCGAAATAGAAGGCCACCGCGGAGAAGCCCGAGGCCGTCGCGGGGCTGCATGGCGTCCAACTGCCCGACACCGTGGCGAGCGCCGTCTCGGCCTGGACCAGCGGCGCGCGGAACTGGCGCAGCGCGGGGAAGTTCGCGCTGTCGATGTCCACCTGCCGGTCGCAACTGCCAAGGACCATGTCCATGTTCGACTGCCCGCCGCAGATCCACACGTCGCCGACCACCACATTGCCCAAAGTCACCGTATTCGCGCCGGCTTCCTGAGCGGTGAGGTTGCCGCCCGTGACCTTGGCCGCCATCGGATCCAGTGCGATCTGCCACTTCCCCGCGGCATCTGAGGTCGTGCTCTTGGTCTGACCGTTGAAGGTCACGGTGATCGCCTTGTTCGCCGCAGCCGTGCCGGAGACCGGGATCGCTTTGCCACGCTGCAAGACCATGTTGGCCCCGAAGACCGGTGAAATCGACACGGCAGCTTCCGCCAAAGGGGCCAGCATCCCCCAGATTCCGAGGCCTATCGCCAGCGTGGCTCTACAATTCATGATTGGGGTCTTGGGGACGGATTGACAAGGCAGGGGGGGGAGGTTGCGGGCAGCTCAATCCCGCAGTACATTGTACTTCTACCTTTCCATGGGCTCTCCGACAATAGGTCTTCGCGAATTGACCAGACGGTTCGCCAATTCATTGCCACCCGCCCCGATGGCCGGAACCACCAAGCAAAATGCCGCCCGGGCAGTGCCGTGGCCTGTCGAGCACGACCACTGGACGGCGTCGCAAGCGCCATGAAAGGGAAACTCGGAGCTTCCCGTATGGCGCGACCCCGGCGGACCGGGATCGCCCAGCCCCATGACACCCCGCTCCCTTCTCACACTGCTGGTGGCAACCCTCACCTCGTAAATCGCCATCGCCGAACTCACCGCGCCGATGCCTGCCGCGGACCCTTCCACCGAGGAGACCATCTCCCCTCACCCGCATCTCTCATGGCAAGCCGTCGCCGGTGCCGACTCCTATCGGGTGCAGATCTCGCCTTCGGCGGCATTCGACTTCCTTCTGGTCGACGACACCGTCCACTCCGTCATCCGCTGGTTCGTGGTCGCGAAGCCGCTGGCAACCGGCAGATACCATTGGCGGATCCGTGCCGAACGCGACGACGGAAGCGCCGGACCTTGGTCTCCGACCCGGCCCTTGGCTGTGATCGAGCCAGCGAAAAACTTCGAGGTGACGCCCCTGACATCGCTCGACGAGCTACGCCGCATCGCCCGCGAAGCCGCCGCCGGACCCTCGGCCCGCATTCGCCTCGCCAAGGGCGCTTACCGCTGGGACCCGGGCCATCAGCAGGCGGTGTTTGCGTGGAAAGGCGCACGCAACCTGATCGTCGAAGGGAATGGGGCCACCATCACGCTCGCCGACCCGTCGTCCCAGCTCTTCCACCTCGATGACTGCCACTCCATCGTCATCCGCGACCTCCAGACGAGCCACGAGCCCACCCCCTACAGCGCGCTGGAAGTCCTCGCGGTGGACCCGGGCGGCGAGTGGTTCGAGGGCCGCGTGCTTGCCGGCTTTTCCGAGGAACGCTACCCGCGTGAGGTCAACCAGTTCTTCGTCTATGCCGTCGCCCCGGACGACTTCATGAAAAAGCACCCGGACCGCCCGGGTCACACCTATCTGGCTTGGAACCGGACCCGCCGGATCGCCCCCGGGGTATTCCGTTTCCACACCCGGGAGGTCGCGGAACGCGGGGCCATGAAGCAACTTCAGCCCGGCGACCGGGCGCTCGCCTGCTATCGCCGCTGGCCGCTCAATCTGATGTCCGGTTGCCGCGATGTCGCATGGTCGGGTGTCCTCGGCGGCATCTCGGAAGGCGCCTTGTTCATGGGCGGCGACAATTCGGACATCAAGTTCCTCGGGCTCATCCAAAAAAGCCCCGCCCCCTATTTCCCGTCCGCACCCGGCTGGGTCACCGGCAACGACCGCCGCAGCCCGTGGATCGAGGGCTGCGAATGGGAAGGCATGACCGACGACAGGCCCAACATTACGGGCAACAGCTATCTGATCGACCGCAACCGCTTCCAAAGCATCGCCTCCTGCGCGATCTACCTCGAGAACGAGCCCACCTGCTGGGAAGGCATCGTCAACCGCAACGTCGTCATCGAAGACAACTTCTTCACCGGCTGTGGCTACGATGCCCATTCCCGGCACTTGCAGCGGGGAAACATCCACGTGAACACCTGGCGTCCGGGCATCGGCCTCGACGAGACCGATTGGATCGGCAATCGGAGCATCCTGATCCGCCGCAACACGATCGAGAACTGGAGCGGAATCGCCATCGGAGTCGACAATGCCGACGAGGTGACCGTGCGGGACAACGTGATCCGGCTGCCATCACCGCTCGCCGCCGAACCCGTAAGGATTTTCGAGCGCGGCACCCGGGTGAAGCAGTGACGAAACTCCACCGCGGCCCGCCCCGGCCGCTCAGCGCCGGCGCGGCAGCTCGAAGCGATCGAACACCTCGCCCTTGGAATCGATCGCCTGGAACCGCAGCGGCCCGTCGGGACCGAACTCAAAGAAGAACACGTGGTTGACCGACTGCGACTTCGCGATGTGCGGCACGTCCGCCGCCGGCCGGACCTTGCGGATGCTGGCCCCCCACGCGCCGTCGCCGAGGTAGGTGACGCCCTTCGCCGGAGCATCCTGCACTTTCCCGCCGAGCAGCGGATGGGTCCGCTTGTAGGCATGATCGTGGTGCTCGAAGACCGTGCTGATGCCGGCCTTTTCAAAGAGTGGCACCCAGTGCTTGCGGACATCGAGCGTGGTGCCCTCGTCCTTGCGCACGGAGGGATAGGCCGGCACGTGATACACCGGGATCAGGATCCGCCGCGGATCCTTCGCCCGCGCGGCGAGCGACTCCGTGAACCACTCGGTCTGCTTGCCGGCAATCTTTGCGCGGTGGTTGGTATCGAGCACCCACACGCTGAGGTAGTCACCGAAATCGAGCACGCCATAGGTCTCCGCCGCGGGAAACGCGAAGTTCGCCTCGTAGTACGGAGCGACCACGCTGTTCACCTCGTGGTTGCCGATCGCCGCGATCACCGGAATCACCCGCCGGTCCGCGCCGATCAGGTGGTCGCGGATGTTTTCATGCCACAGGATCTCCTTCTTGATCTCGCCCGCCTTGCCGTCGGAGTAGGAATAGTCCCCGCCCCACAGGATGAAATCCGGCTTCAGCGAGGCGGCCACGGCGTTGATCTTCTCGAAGGTCCCGGCCGGCGCGGTGTCGCCGCCCACCACCACCCGCAGGTCCCGCGTCAGGCGCTTCGGCATGGTCCGGAAATGATAGGGCCGCTCCCGGCCCGCGGGACGGAATTCATACCCGGCGTCCGGCTCCAGGCCGGTCAGCTCGACCCGGTAAACCATCCGCCCCGGGGCATGCGGAAACCCGCTCGCCACGGGAGTCGAGCTCTTCCAGGCGGCGGTCCCCTTCCGGCGGTGAAGCAACACCGGCTTCTCCAGCGGCGATGCCTCGTGCCAGTCGATGGTCATCGTCGACGACGGATCCCGCTGCCAGGTGAGAATCAGGCCCGCCACCTCGCCGGGCTCCCCCGCAGCGACCGGAAACACCAGGGCCAGAACCAAAGCGCACACCCGCGGGCCGATTCCGCGGACGGCCCTCCTCCCTTGATGATCCTTCATAAACTCATACGAACGCGTGGGCGGCGGGCACACTTTCGACAAATTGTGATCGTCTTGCGAAGGGCGCTGGGCGAGTTGCGAAGGCTCGCTCCTTGGAGTTGCCGGACCCCGTGGGATTCATTTGTTCTACTCAAGCCCGTTGAGGAATCGCGCCCCATCGACCGGTATTGTCAGAAAACCCGAGCTCCACCCCATGCTTCACCTCAATTCCCGGCTCGCCCGCCTGGCCGCGATCCTCTTGCTCGCGGTATCGGCACCGGCCCTTGCCCGCGACCTGACCTTCATCGTCACCAGCGACTCGCATTACATCACCGACGACCAGTCGGAGCGGAACCAGTCGGTCCGGCTGTCGATCGAAGAGATGAACGCCATCGACCAGCGGACCTGGCCCGAGGCCCTCGGCGGCGGCCCGATCACCCGCCCGCGCGCGGTGTTCATCAACGGCGACATCATCGACGACGGCGACAAGAAGGGCGAGACGGCGCTGCAGTGGGGCTACTACGTCCGCGACTTCGGGCTCACCGGCAAGGACGGCCTGCTCCAGTATCCGGTGTTCGACGGCTACGGCAACCACGACGGTCCGCCGGTCGGCGCCGAGAAGCACGGCTTCTCGATGCAGGCGAAGCTCAAGGAGCGCAACCTCCGCCGCCAGGAACTCGGCTGGCTGAAGGAGCTCTGCCCGAAAGGCCTGCACTACTCCTTCGACCTCGACGACGTCCACTTCGTCCAGGTCAACATCTACCCGGCCGACACCCAGAACGCGAAGATCCGCTACAACCGCGTCTGGCACGATCCCCAGGGCGCGCTGACTTTCCTCAAGTCGTCGCTCGAAAAGCACGCCGCGGGCAAGGACCGCCCGGTGGTGATCCTGTCCCATTGCGGCTTCGACACCGACTGGTGGCACCCCGAGGACTGGGCCGTCTTCCACGCCGCCGTGGCGCCCTACCCGGTCGCCAGCTACTTCTGCGGCCACACCGGCACCGGCATCCTGAAATACAAGCCCGAGGGCTCCGCCGGCCCCGAACTGCCGGTCGTCAACACGGGGCAGACCGCCAAAGGCTTCTTCGTCGTCCGCATCACCGATGACCGGATCCTCGCCGCCTACCGGATCCGCGAGGCCGCCGGCTGGAAGTGGAAATTCCCAATGGACCGCCCGCTGACTCCGCCCGCTTCCAAGTGAGCCGCCCTTTCTAACATGTCATTTTCCATGTCACCCCGCATCGCCTGCCTGCTCGGACTCGTCACCACCCCGCTCGCCGCCCAGGACGGCGGCCAGCTTTACACCACCCACTGCTCCGCCTGCCATGCCATCGACGGGCAGGGCGCGACCGGCGGCACTTTCCCACCCCTCGCCGGCAGCCCTTGGGTCAACAGCGAGGCGGCGCTGGCCATCCAGATCGTGCTCCACGGACTGGACGGCCCGGTGGATGTACTAGGAAAGACGTACAATCTCGCCATGCCACCGCAGGGCGCGGTGCTTGCCGACCCGGAGATCGCGGCGATTCTCAGCTACACCCGATCGTCATGGGGAAACCGCTCATCGGTCGTCAGCCCGGCCGATGTCGCCGCGGCGCGCAAGGCCAGCACCGGCCGCACCAAGCCGTGGACCGCGCCCGAGCTGCTGAAGTTGCATCCCTTGGTGATCGAGAAATCCGCGCTCACCAACCTCACGTCGCAGGCCTACTTCGGCGAGTGGAGCGATCTCCCCGATTTCACCCAGCTCAAAGCCGAGAACATCGAGGAAGAGAACAGCGGCCTGATCAGCGTCCGCCACGGCCTGCGCAACGATCACTTCGGGGTGGTTTGGCAGGCGGAGTTCAACGCCCCGGAGGACGGGGAATACCTCTTCCGCCTCGACTGCGACGACTTCGGCCGGGTGATCGTGAACGGCACCAGCCTGATGGAGATCCGGGAGATCGGCCCGATGGGCCGGGCGAAGGAAGGCAAGATCACGCTGACCAAAGGCAAGCATCCGATCCGGATCGAATACGCCGAGGCAGCCGGCGACCAAGGCATCGCCCTGGCTTGGAAAGGCCCGGGCATGGAGCGCTGGAAACCCCTGTCCGACCTGACCAGCGGCGGTGGTGGCAATCCGTGGCCGAACATTCCGATCATCCCGCCCACCGGTGAGGCCGTCGTTTACCGGAACTTCATCGAAGGCACCACCCCGCGCGCGATCGGCATCGGCCTGCCCGGCGGAGTCAGTTTCGCGTGGTCGGCGGATCACTTCGCGCCGGAACTGGTGTGGACCGGGCTCTTCATGGACGGAGGCCGTCACTGGACCGACCGCGGCGTCGGCAACGATCCGCCCGCCGGGGAACGGATCATCAAGCTGGCCAACGCGCCGGCCCTCGCCACCGCCGCCGAAGCCGCCGAGCGCTGGCCCGACCGCCCGACCCTCGCGGCGCGCTTCCGCGGCTATCGCTTCGAATCCCCGGATAGCCCGACTTTTTCCGTCGAAGCCGCCGGCTTGAAACTGCTCGACCGCTACCAAGCCGGTGCGCCCGACACCCTGGACCGCACCCTCCGCATGACCGGGCGGCCTTCCGAACCGCTGCTCCTGCTGCTCGCCCGCGGGCTCCCGATCACGCCAGCCGGTGACGGTCGCTTCAGCCTCGGCGATGGCCTGGCAGTCGAAGTCAGATCGCCGAAGCCCGCCCGCCTCCTCGGCGACGGCTCGCTGGTGCTTCCGCTGGAGGCGGATACCACCGCCGGAATCCGCTACCTCTGGCGCTGAAATTTCACCACCTCTCTCACCCACCGCCATGCGCGCACTCGCCACTTTCATCCTCACCGCCGGCCTCTCCGCCGCGAACCAAGCCGACTACTACCTCCGCGAGGAGATCCCGCTGCCGCCCGGCGAGGTGATGGAGATCGGCTCCATCGCCCTGATGCCGGGCAAAAAGCTCGCCGTCACCACCCGCCGCGGCGACCTGTGGATCGCCACCGGCGCGTATGAGGAGGACCTTTCGAAAGTCCGCTGGTCGAAGTTCGCCCACGGACTGCACGAGCCGCTCGGGATGTTCTGGAAAGACGACTCGCTGTGGCTCACCCAGCGCCCCGAGGTCAGCCGCCTGCGCGATGGCAACGGCGACGGCAAGGCCGACGAATTCGAGACGATCAGCGCCGGCTGGGGCTCCCGCGGCGACTATCACGAGTATGCCTTCGGCAGCGAACCCGACCGCGACGGCAACGTCTGGGTCGCGCTTTGCCTGACCGGCTCCTTCACCGCCGATGCCGACTGGCGCGGTTGGTGCGTCCGCGTGACCCCGCAGGGAGAAATGATCCCCACCTGCTCCGGCATCCGCTCGCCCGGCGGCATCGGTTTCAACGCGGAAGGCGACTGCTTCTACACCGACAACCAGGGCATCTGGAACGGCTCGTCCTCGCTGAAATGGCTCAAGCCCGGGTCCTTCCAGGGCTGCCCGGTCGGCAACAAATTCCACGAACTCGCCAAGCTCCCCGCCCCACCCGCGGTCAGCGACAAATCGAGAATCCTCGCCGAGCGGAAAAAGCACCGCGACTTCATCCCGCCCGCCGTGATTTTCCCTCACGCCCGCATCGGCCAGTCGCCGACCGGCATCGCCTGCGACACCAGCGCCGGCGCTTTCGGCCCGTGGCGGGACCAGCTCTACGTCGCGGAGCAGACCCACTCCCAGGTCCAGCGGGTTTGCCTGGAAAAGGTCAACGGCATCTATCAGGGCGCCGTCTTCCATTTCCTCGAAGGCTTCGAAGCCGGCCTGATCCCGATCCGCTTCGATCCCCTGGCCGGCCTCCTTTTCGCCGGCGGATCCAACCGCGGCTGGGGCTCGCGCGGCTCCAAGCCCTTCACCCTGGAGCGCGTCCGCTGGACCGGTCGCACGCCTTTCGAGATCAAGACGATGTCGGCACGCCGCGACGGCTTCACCCTCGAGTTCACCAGCCCCGTCGATCCGACCAGCGCCGGCGATCCCGCGTCCTACTCGATGGACGCATGGACTTACATCCATCAGGCGGACTACGGCAGCCCGGAAGTCGATCAAGCCACGCCCAAAGTCACCGCCGCGACCGTCTCGCCAGATCAACTCAAGGTCCACCTGACGATC
This sequence comes from Akkermansia muciniphila, assembly GCA_945883695.1. GTDB lineage: Bacteria > Verrucomicrobiota > Verrucomicrobiia > Verrucomicrobiales > Akkermansiaceae > Haloferula > Haloferula muciniphila_A. The sequence continues at coordinate 15,783 of CAMCYK010000141.1, forward strand.
GACGGACTCGTCCAAGGCCACGTCCATCACCTCAAGGCCCCGGGCGTTCGATCGTCCTCCACCGCCCCCTTGTGGCACCCCGAAGCCTTCTATACCCTCAACGAAATTCCGCGCTGATCCCGACCGCCATGAAAACCATCCTGATCACCGCCGCCTTCGCCATCACCGGACTCGCGGCCGCCGAGAACCCGGTCTTCACCACGACCGAAGAAGCGCGCGCCGCCGGGCCGGACTTCGATCTCCTTACCCGATGAAACCGCATCGTCCTTTCCTGCCGCGAATCCTTCCCGCGGGCCTGGCGGCGCTACTCGGCCTGCTGCCGGCCCTCGCCGCGCCTTATCTGCTGCCCCGCAAGACCGTCGATGCCGCGCCGGCCGGCGAGCTCACCGACAGCAGCGGCCTCCGCGCCTGGGACGGGCCGCTCGCAAAAGAGACCCGCGGCCTGCAATCTCCCAAGCTCCTGGCCGGCCGGGTCCACGGCCTGCTGCAAGCCGGGCCCGCCCGGTTTCCCGTCACCTTCCCCGCGCCTGGCACCGACCTTGATCTCGGCTACAACGACTTCCTCGACCTCGACCTGCTGCTCCCGGCCGGCTTCGCCGGCAGCGTCGTGGTCGAATACGCCGCGGAAGGCGTCGACGAGGACGAGCCGATGGAACGCATCGTCCTGCCGCTTGCCCCGCTCGCCGCCGACGGCCGCCACCGCCGCG
>CAMCYK010000142.1 GCA_945883695.1 Akkermansia muciniphila
GAGGGTCTCGGCGATGTAGTCGCGGTCGGCGATGGCGTCCATCGAGTTGGTCGTCACGCCGTCGAACCCGAGCTCGGCGGCGATCGCGCGGCGGTCGAGGTTGATGGTCGAGCCGGCCAGCGCGCCGGAGCCGAGCGGGGAGAGGTTGAGGCGCTTGCGGGCATCGGCGAGGCGGCCCTTGTCGCGCTCCAGCATCTCGACGTAGGCGAGCAGGTGGTGGCCGACGGTGACCGGCTGGCCGCGCTGGAGGTGGGTGTAGCCGGGGAGGACGGTGGCGGCGTATTTTTCGGCGCGGTCGAGCAGGGCGGACTGGAGGCCGGTGAGGGCGACGAGCAGGCCGTCGATCTCGGTGCGGCAGTAGAGGCGGGTGTCGGTGGCGACCTGGTCGTTGCGCGAGCGGGCGGTGTGGAGCTTGGCGCCGGCGGGGCCGATGCGCCGGGTCAGCTCGGCCTCGATGTTCATGTGGATGTCCTCGAGCGAGGTCTTGAACTCGAAGCGGCCGGCCTCGATGTCGGCACGGATTTCCATCAGGCCGGTCTCGATCGACGAAAATTCGGCGTCGGTCAGCAGGCCGGCGTTGTTCTGGGCGCGGGCGTGGGCGATCGAGCCGGCGATGTCGTGCGGGAACAGCCGCCAGTCGTAGCTGATGGATTCACCGAACTGCTGGACGAGCGAGGAGGTATCTTGGGCGAAGCGGCCTTTCCACATGGGATGATGGGAGATGGTGGATGGAAGATTGCGGATTCGGGAAGCGGGCTCCCGGCTGGCCTCAGGGTTCTTTCGGAACGGCGCGCATGAGAAGGAAAAGATTGGAGATTGGGAAGGAACCGCGGAGGCGCGGAGGTCGTGGAGGGGACGCGGGAGAAAAGCGTCGGGGATGGGGGAGTTTGAACCGCCAAGACGCCAAGTGCGCCAAGTTGGAGTCTGCCGCCGGCGAGCCGGATCCCGCCGGCGGCCTGGCCGTGGAAGATCTGGTGCTGGATGGCGGAGGCGGCGGGCAGGGGAGGGGGAATTTTCATGGGGTGGTCAGCGCTTGCGGGCCGGCAGCCGTTTGCCGGTGACGCGGGCCTTGATCAGGTTCGGGCAGACGCCTTTGGTGCGGAGCTGTTCGCAGCAGGCTTCGATCTTGATCGACTGGCGGACCGGGCGGAAGCCGAGGCGGCGGGTCAGGCAGTCGTTGAGGAGTTCGAGGTGGGAGTCGGAGAACTCGACGACCTTGCCGCAGTCGATGCAGACCAGGTGGTTGTGGCTCGGCTTGTCGATGAAGTTCGGGTCGTAGGTCTTGAGGTCGCCGCCGAGGTCGATCTCGTGGAGCAGGCCGGCTTCGACGAGGAGGGAGATGGTCCGGTAAACCGTGGCGCGGGAGACGCCGGCGTTGGCCTTGCGGGAGCGTTCAAAGAGTTCTTCGGAGGTGAAGTGCTCGTCGTTGGCGAAGGCGGTGCGCACGATGGCGTCGCGCTGCGGGGTGCGGCGGAGGCCTTTTTTGCGGATGAACGTGTCGAGCCGTTCGAGAATGGAGGGATCCACGGGCGGAATCTAGGGCGGAAACGCGGCGGGCGGGAAGGAGGAAGCGTGGATGCGGGATTTTACGGGTTGGCAAGGGCGGGTGGCTTGCTTGAATGCGCGGAATGAAGTTGTGGAAGTCCGGGGTGCTGATGGTTGCGGCCGCGATGGTGATGTCCTGTGCCGAGCGGCAGGTGCTGGAGGTGAAGCCCCTGCACCTGCGGGAAATCGGCGGGGACGAGGGGGATGACCCGATGATCCGCGGCGAGCGCCAGCGGCGGATGCACGGCGCGATCTCGGTGGCCGAGCAGGGGGAGAAGCTGGGATATTACTACACCGTGCTGTGGAACGACGGCGACGAAAGCGCGGCGGGCGAGGTGGTTTTCGAGTTCCAGCAGGGGTCGACCGGCAGCCGGGTGAAGCGGATGACCCACCAGATCCCGGCCGGCGAAGGGAGCGGCCAGGCGGAGTTTTCGCTGATCGGCGAGGACTACCGCAAGGGGGGGCGGGTGCTGGCCTGGCGTTGCAAATTGTTCCGCGACGGGCGGGAAGTGGCCTCGAAGCAGTCGTATTTGTGGCAATAAGACCGTTTTACCGGCGATGCACGGTTGACCGGAGTGGCAGGCGGAATTTAAGGTGAATCAGTCTTGAGCAAGTTCGTCATCTCTTTGTGAGTTTGGAAAACGCCATTTTGGTCGGGGTCTTTGACGGGTTCACCTGGATTCGCTGCGAAGGAAAGGGTTCCTTCGTCATCAGTCCGGTACTCAAGGAGTGCGCGGATTCGCGGATCGCCGCGGGCGAGCGCTGTCTGGTCATCGATCTGGAAGCCTGCACCGGGATGGACTCCACCTTCATGGGCCAGCTGGCGAGCTTCGCGGCGCGGCTGTCCAAGCTCGGCCCGGCCGGCGGCGTGCAAATCGCCGGGGCGGGCGAGCGCAACCGGAGTTCGCTGGAAGACCTCGGGCTCGACTGCCTGCTGGAGATCGATCCGCCGGCCGCGCCGTGGCGGGGTCGCGCGACGGAAGTGCGGGCCGCGCTGGAACCCTACCGGTCCGGCCGTCTGCCCGGCATGCAGGAGCGGGCGAAGCACATTTTGGAAGCGCACAAGACCTTGGCCGCGACCAGCGAGGACAATGCCCGGAAGTTCGCCGGAGTGGTCGGCATCCTGGAAAAGGAAGTTGCCGAGAACGAACGCAAGGCCGATTGAGCAAGATCGGCGCGGCCAATGGAATACTTTCTCCCCTTCAGCCTGGCGGCGCTCGCCTTTGCCGCCCTGGTGGTCGCGTTCCTCCGGCTGAAGCGCCAACTGGTGGCGAAGCGGGCGGAATTGTCGGCCTTCGAGGGCGAGGAGCTGCGGATGTTCGCCTTCCTCCACGAACTGGGCTCGGCGATCGGCAGCGACACCACGATGAACGGGCTTTACCGGCTGATCGTCGACGGGGTGAACCGGGTGGTGGCGGCCCGCGGTGGTGCGCTCTACCTGCTGGACGAAACGCGGGCGAACTTGCAGCCGAAGTACTTGTCGGCCGCCTGTCCGCCGCTGGTCGGGGTGCCGCTGGAGGTGCGCAAGAAGGCCGAGCGCGATCCGCGGGCGCTGGAAAGCCACCTGCGGCTCGCCCAGGTGCCGGCCGACGCGGGGATTTTCGGCGCGGTGCTGACGGCCGGGGAGGCCCAGAGCATCCTCGACGTCAAGGCGCACGAGGCGTTCCGCGACGGCTTCAGCCGCTTCGGCGCGGATGCCAGCGCGCTGGTCGCCCCGCTGCGCCACGGCGGCCGCGACCTCGGGGTGCTGGCGGTGACGCGGCACCTCGAAGACGGGCCCTTCACGCCGAATGATTTCGCGGTGTTCCGGACCATGGCGGAGCAGTCGTCGTTCGCGATCGGCAACGCGCTGGTCCACCGCGAGGCCAGCGAGAAGCGCCAGATGGAAGGCGAGCTGCGCAACGCCCGGGAGGTCCAGCGGGTGCTGCTGCCGCAGGGCGAGCCGGTGGTCCCGGGCTACCGCGTCAGCGGCACCAACGTGCCGGCGCGGATCATCAGCGGCGACTACTACGACCACCTCGACCTCGGCGACGGCCGGCACGGCGTGGTGATCGCCGATGTCTCGGGCAAAGGGGTGGCGGCGGGCCTGCTGATGGCGATGTGCCGCAGCGTGCTGCGCTCGCTGGCCGGGGCCTGCGACAACCCGGCCGATGCCCTGGCGCGGGTCAACCGCCAGTTGTTTCCCGACATCCGCGAGGACATGTTCATCAGCCTCTACTACGCGGTGATCGAAGGCGACGGCGGGACCATCAAGCTGGCCCGCGCCGGCCACGACCCGGCGTTGCTTTATTGCGCGGCGGAACGGACGGTCACGCTGCTGAAACCGCCGGGACTGGCGCTGGGGATCGACGAGGGGGATGTGTTCGAGCGGGTCACCAAGGTCCAGGAGATCCAGATGAAGCCGGGCGACTGCCTGCTGTTCCACACCGACGGGGTGAAGGAAGCGATCGACCCGGCGGGCGAGGAATTCGGGATGGACCGCTTGCGCGAGGCCTTCCGCGAAGGGGCCGCGCTCGGGGCCGAGGCGACGATCCGCGCGGTCGAGCGCGAGTTGGCCCGCTTCGCCGGCGAAGCCCCGCAGATGGACGACGTGACCCTGGTGGCGATCGAGAAGCGGTGAGCCAAGGAACCGTTGACTCGCAGGGCGGGGAGTGGCAGGAAACCCGCATGATTTCCGACGACGACAAGGATCCGGTGCCGGCCGGGGAACAGGAGGCCGGGAACGACCCGTCGGCCGAAAGCGATCCGCTGGCCGAACTGGAAGCCGACGTGATGAAATGGCGGGAGCTGGCGGTGCGCACCGCGGCCGACCTCGACAATTTCCGCAAGCGCTCGGCGCGCGAGCGGGAGGACGCGATGCGCTACGCCAACCAGGGTCTGCTGGAAGACCTGCTGCCGGTGATCGACAACTTCGAGATGGGGATGCAGGCCGCGGCGCAGGACAAGGGTTCGATGATCTACATCGGGATGGACATGGTCCGCCGGCAGTTGAACGACTTCCTGGGTGCCCAAGGCGTGACGGAGGTCCCGGCGGAAGGCCAGATGTTCAATCCGAACGTCCACGAGGCGGTGTCGCAGGAGCCGGGTGACCCGGAAGGGCGGATCCTGCGGGTCCACCGCCGCGGCTTCATGCTGCGTGACCGCCTGCTGCGCCCCGCCACGGTGGTGGTGGCGAAGTCCGCGATGGAGAGCGACGGAGGGGAAGGATGACGATGGCGGCGAAACGCGATTATTACGAAGTGCTGGGGGTGGCCCGCGCCGCGAGTCCGGAGGAGGTCAAGAAGGCTTACCGCAAGCTCGCGGTGAAATTTCATCCGGACAAAAACCCGGGCGACCACGAGGCGGAGGACAAGTTCAAGGAGCTCGGCGAAGCCTATGAAGCGCTGAGCGACGCCGACAAGCGCGCGGCCTACGACCGCTACGGCCACCAGGCCTTCAATGGCGGTGGCGGCGGTGGCGGCGGCTTCCATGACCCGATGGACCTGTTCTCGCAGGTTTTCGGCGGGGCGTTCGGCGGCGGTTTCGAAGAGTTTTTCGGCGGCGGCCGGCGCCAGCGCAGCGGCAAGCAGCGCGGCAGCGACCTGCGCTACGACCTCGAGATCAGCCTCGAGGAAGCCGCGCGCGGGGCCGAGAAGGATCTGGAGATCGAGCACTACGGACCTTGCGGGACCTGCCAGTCGAGCGGCTCGAAGAGCGGCGGCGGCACCAAGCCGTGTTCCAGTTGCGGCGGGCGCGGCGTGGTCGCGCGGCAGGCCGGGATTTTCATCCAGCAAGCGACCGGCCCGGAGTGCCGCGGCGCCGGCGAGGTGGGCAGCGACCCCTGCGCGTCCTGCGGCGGCGACGGCCGGCTGCACAAGACCAGCCGGATCAAGAGCCGCATCCCGGGCGGGGTCGAGGACGGCACCCGCCTGCGCTCGACCGGCAACGGCGACGCCGGCGTCCGCGGCGGCGCGGCGGGCGACCTTTACGTCTTCCTCCACGTCAAGGAGCACGATGTCTTCGAGCGCGAGGGCAACGACCTGTTCTGCGAGGTGCCGATGCGCTTCAGCGTGGCGGCCCTCGGTGGCGAACTCGAAGTGCCGACGCTCGACGGCAAGGCCTCGATCAAGATCCCGGCCGGCACCCAGGGCGGCACCCTGTTCCGGCTGCGCGAGCGCGGCGTCCCGACACTCAACGGCGGCAAAAAGGGCGACCTCCATGTCCGCGTCCAGGTGGAAGTGCCGACCAAGCTGAATTCCGAGCAGCAGGACAAGCTGCGCGAGTTTTCGGAGTCGATCGGCGATCACAACTCGCCGATGCAGGAGTCCTTTTTCCAGAAGGCGCGCCGCTTCTTCGACCTTTAGCGCGGGACCATGGCGCGGTTTTTCCTCAGTCCGGAAGCATGGGGCGCGCAGGCGCGGCTGACCGGCGACGAGGCGAAGCACGCCGCCCAGGTGCTGCGCTTGCGGCCCGGCGACCGGATCACCGTGTTTGACGGCCGCGGCCGGTCGGCGGCGGCGGAGGTGCTCGACGTGGCCCGCTCGGAAATCCGGCTTGCCCTCGGGGCGGAGGTGATCCGCCCGCCGCTCGCCCCGGAGATCGTGCTCGCCCAGGCGGTGCCGAAGGGCAAGACCATGGACCTCATCGTGCAGAAGGCGGTGGAACTCGGGGTGTCGGCGATCCAGCCGTTGATCACCCGCCACACCGTGGTGCAGGTCGAGGAGGACGAGGCCTCGCGCAAGTCGGCGAAATGGCAGCGGGCCGCCCTGGAAGCCTGCAAGCAATGCGGCCAGGACCTGCTGCCGGAAGTGCTGCCGGTCCGCGATTTCGCGGACTGGCTGGCGGATTCGAGCGGTGACCTGAAGATCATCGCGTCGTTGTTTCCCGGGGCCCGACCCTTGCGCGAGATCCTGCGCGACGCGGGAATTCCGGGCCGGGTGACGCTGCTGGTCGGCCCGGAGGGCGATTTTTCTTCGGCGGAGGGCGCGGCGGCGGTGGAAGCGGGCTTCCTGCCGGCCAGTTTGGGTTCGATCGTGCTCCGGGCGGAAACCGCCGCGTTTTTTGGAATTTCGGCAATCCGCTACGAGTTCATGGGCTGAATCGCGGGTTCTTTTGAAAAAGAGCCTTTTATGATTCGGCCGTGCGGACTATAGACCGCGCGTGGTTTCCCATTGGTCTGGATTTCTCCGACCGGTTTTCGTCGTTTCCGCTCTCGCCCTCGCACCGGTTTCCGGAGTTCCCACGCCGGCCCCGACGCGCGGCTTCGAGGTGGACCCGTCGGACCGGAATGCCGTCGTGTCGCTTTATCAGGCGATCTACATGGCATCGGAAGGCTATCGGGAACGGATCGCATGGACCGGCAGCTACACCTCCACCGCCGCGGGGGCCGAGGGCAGCGTGTCGGCGGAATTCGCGGGCGACGTCGAACGGCGGATCAATTTCTACCGGGCGCTGTGCGGCGTGAAGGCCGACGTGCGGGTGAATTCCGGGGCGACCGTGCGGATCGCGGCGGGCGACCCCTGGGTGCCGCCGGCCGACACCACCAAGGCGGCCGCGGCCCAGCGCGCGGCGCTGATGATCATCCGCACCTACCCCGGCAGCAGCGGCCTCAGCCATGATCCGCCGACCAGCGCCATCGCCTGGACCCCCGCCGCCTGGAACGCCAACCGGAACGGCAACCTGTCGCTGGGATTCTTCGGGCCGGGAGCGGTCGACGCCTATTTCAAGGAGGACGTCAGCGGGATCTCGGCTTGGAACGCCGATGTCGGCCACCGCCGTTGGCTGCTGTTCCAGGCAGCGACCGACTTCGCCACCGGCGATACCCCGGGCAGTTTCAGCCCGGGCGTCGCCAACGGGGTGAAGCCGCCGACCAACGTGATGTATGTGATCCCGAAGTCGGCCGAGCTGGATTTCTCGCCGGGACCGGTCTTCGCCGCCTACCCGCCGGCCGGCTACTTTCCGGCGCGGCTGAACGCCTCTTTTTGGTCGCTGTCCCATCCCGGTGCGGATTTCTCCGCCGCCACCGTCAGCCTGAAGGACGCCGCGATGAATCCGGTGGCGGTATCCATCGTTTCGCGCCGCAGCGGCTACGGCGACCCGTCGATCGTCTGGCAGGTGCCGGTGGCCGCCGCGGCGAGAGCGGTGGGGGGCGACCGGACCTGGCAGGTCCAGGTCTCGAACATCGGCGGCGCGGGCGTGCCGGCGGAGCATTCCTATCAGGTCACGCTGATCGATCCCGACCGGCTGAACGAGGTGCCGCTCGTCACCGGGAATCCCGCGCCGCAGGGTCACGGCAGCGTTTACACGGTGTCGGGGGTGGCGGGTGCCGACGCGATGGAAGCGGGGGTTTTCATGCGCCGCGCGGCGGACTGGACCGAGGGTGCCGAGGACAGCCCGGCGTCGACGGTGATCGATGGCAGCGACCAGGCCTACCCCTTGCGCGCCGCCCTCCCGGGTTATCAGAAAAGCGGTGCCAAGGCGTTCCGCCTGACCTTCCCGACCCGCTACGATCCCTTCATCAATGGCGTGCCGGCCCAGCTTTTCGAACTCGGCCGCGAGCTGGTGCCGGGTGCCGGGGCGACCCTGAATTTCCAGCTCCGCCGCGGCCTGATGACCGCGGCCTCGAAGCTGGAGGTCGAGATTTCCACGGACGGCGGGCTGACCTGGTCGGCCCTGGGGACGCCTTGGAGCGGGATCGGCGGGGCGGGCGACCCGGCGTTTCAAGCGGTCGCGTTGCCCTTGCCCGCGGCGGTGTCGCCGCTCCGGGTGCGGTTCCGCTACTACCTTGCGGATCCGACTGCGGCGCTTTTTGCGCACGAGGACTACCCCACCCAGGCGACCGGCGTGTTCATCGATGAGATCGCGGTGAGCGGCTGCGACTGGCTCGACCGGACCGGCGGCGTTGCCGGGCCGGGTCTCGCGACCGTCACGCTCGACGCGGGTAACACCGGAATGGCCTTGGCATCCGGCCAGGAATGGTGGCTGCGGGCACGCGCGATCCTGGGCGGCAAGGCGTTCCCCTACGGGCCGGCGATGATCGTCCGGCCGTCCGGTCCGCTCCAGCTCAGCGGGCCCGCCCGGCCGCCCGCGAGCGGGGCCGACTACTCGTTCGTGGCGGACCCGTCGGCGGATTCCTATCAACTGGAAGTCGCAGCCCTGGGCAGCGCCACGCCGTGGATCGAAGGCGCGGAAAGCACTCCGGCGCCCCAGGTGAGCAGCGCGATTTCCGCCAGCTACCCGCTGACGAGCAACCTGAAGGGCTTCCGCAAGAGCGGCGCGCTCGCGTTCCGGCTCGGGCTGGCGACCTTGGCCGACGAGGAGGACCAGTTTACTGTCGAACGGACCGTGGTTCCGACCGCCGCCAGCACGCTGGATTTCTGGGTCCGCCGCGGCCCGCTGAGCTTGAGCAACCGGCTGCATGTGGAGTTGTCCGAGGATGGCGGGGCGAGCTGGATCTCGATTTGGAATCTCCCCGGCTTGAAGAAACCCGACAAGACGATGACTCTCCGCCGCCTCCCGCTCGCGGCCTGGGCCGAGCGCCCGGTGAAGCTGCGCTTCGTCCTCCGCAAGGACGCCGGCGGAGTGAATCTCAAGTGGAACGCCAAGAAATCGGGCGTCTGGATCGATGACATCACGGTGACCGCGCCGTCCGCGGTCGTCGCGACCCGCGTCAGCCCGGTGGCGGGTGCTGCCACGCAGGTCAGGCTGGATTCGGGCACCGCGGGCCCGGCGATCCAGCCGGGTGCGGTCCTGCGGCTCCGCCTGCGGGCCGTGACCGGGGAGGGCCCGGGCCCCTGGGGTCCCGCGCTGACGGTGGAGGTGGTCGAGCCGGCCGAGGCAGGCCAGGCGGCGGTGGCCGGCTTCGCCGGGTGGTTGCCGGAACTCGGCTTGAGTTTCGAGGGCGACGCGGATCGGGACGGGCTGGCGGACGGCATCGAATACGCGTTTTCACTCGATCCCACCGACGGCCGGCGGATTCCCGACCGGCTGAGCGAGGAAGCCGGGATGCTCGAGCTGTCGCGCGAATTGCCGGTCCTGCGGGACGATCTGATCTACGGGGCCGAGTGGTCGGCGGATTTGAAGTCCTGGTCGGCGGAGGGTGTGGCGATCCGATTTGAGGACGGGCGGATTCACGCCGGCGTGGCTCGCGGTGAAGGCCGGCGTTTTCTGCGCTGGAACGTGGTCGTGAGATAGGCCCTGGCGATCGACCGCCGGAGGCTCTTGGACTGCTGCGATGGTTCGCAGCTTTTTGAATCAAGGGTGGATCCGGCGGTTCTGGCCGGCCGCGGCGATCCGGGAAGGTCGCCTCGGTCCGCCCGGGCGGCGGTCCTCCCCCTGCACTCGAGAGCTGCGAATCATCGCAGCAGTCCGAGAGCGGCTGCGCCGCGGTCATGCCTCCCGCTCCCCGGTGCCGCGGACCCGCTAAGGGCGCTCGCGGACCGGTCTGCTCGGGAGAAGCGCGAGCAGGCCCGCGAAATTCAAAGCGGGGGCCGCCAGCAGGCACCAGCCTCCGAGATCGAAGTGTCTCACCATCTCGAGCACGATGTACCAAATGGCGATGGTGATGAAAGCCGACATCAACGCTGCCAGCCCCCACGCCAGGCGTGACTTGAGATAGACCTGGACCAGGAATGGCGATGCCGTGACCAGCGCCACGAGGGTCAGCAGCGAGGCGATGAAGACCAGATCGCGCGGGTCCTGCACCACCTTGGGATCCTGCAACCTCCTCACCACGTCAACCCAGAGCGTCCACCCGTGTTTGCTGCCACGCGCCACCGCGAGGAAATGGAAGAAAACCAGCGCCCCGAAGGCCCCCCAGAACAGCGCCAACGCGTTCAAGGGACCCGCGCCGGAAGGAGTCGGATCCGGTCCGCCATGCTCCGGCCTCATCCCTTCGTCTGTCCCTCCCCGCGGACCCGGTATTGATAACTGGTCAGCTCGCGCAGGCCCATCGGACCGCGGGCGTGGAGCTTGTCGGTGGAGATCCCGATCTCCGCGCCGAAGCCGAACTCTTCGCCGTCGGCCAGCCGCGTCGAGACGTTGTGAAAGACGCAGGCGGAATCGCAGCCGGACAGGAAGGCCTCCGCCGCGGCCTCGTCGGTGGTGACGATGCACTCGGTGTGGTGCGAGCCGTGGGTGTTGATATGCGCGACCGCCTCTTCCAGTGAATCGACGATTTTCACGGAAAGGATGAGGTCGAGGTATTCGGTGTCCCAGTCCTCCGCAGTCGCCGGGATCGCCGCGACGATCGCGCGGGTCCGCTCGCAGCCACGGAGTTCGACGCCCTTTTCCACCAGAGCCGCGGCGATCGCCGGCAGGTGGCTTGCCGCGACGGCGGCGTGGACCAGCAGGGTTTCGAGGGCGTTGCAGACACCGGGCTTCTGGGTCTTCGAGTCGACCGTGAGCTTGACCGCCAGGTCGAGGTCGGCGGCCCGGTCGACGAAGAGGTGGCAGACGCCGTCGTAGTGCTTGATCACCGGCATCCGGGCTTGCGAGACCACTGTTTCGATCAGCCCCTTGCCGCCGCGCGGGATGATCAGGTCGAGCCACTTGTCCATCCGGCACAGCGCGCTGACGCTGGAGCGGTCGGTGAAGGGGACGAGCTGGATCGCGTGGGCCGGCAGGCCGGCCGCCTCGCCGCCGGCTTGCAGGGCGGCGGCGATCGCGCGGTTGCTGTGGATCGCCTCGGAACCGCCGCGCAGGATGGTCGCGTTGCCGGTCTTGAAGCACAGCACGGCGGCGTCGCTGGTGACATTCGGGCGGCTTTCGAAAATGATCCCGATGGTTCCGATCGGCACCCGCACCTGCTGCAAACGCATGCCGTTCGGGCGGGTCCATTCCTCCATCACCTGGCCAACCGGATCGGGCAGCGCGGCGACCTGTTCGATCCCGCCGGCGATCGCGTCCACTTTCTTCTCGTCGAGCTTCAGGCGGTCGAGCATCGGCTTGGACAGGCCCTTCGATTCCCCCGCGGCGAGGTCGAGGGCGTTGGCGGCGAGGATTTCCGGGGTGCGGGCGCGGAGTTCGGCGGCCATCGCGCGCAGGATCGCGTTTTTGGTCCCGGTGGAGAGCTGGGACAGCCGGTAGGAAGCCGCGCGGGCGTTGCGGGCGAGGGTTTCCACGGCGGAGAAGACTTCGGCGTCGGTCATGGTGGTGGGTGGCGGCGGGGTCGGGATCAAGGAGGGTGGACCTGTGGTCCACGCCCGTGTTGACCACAGGTCAACACTCCTTAGGTCGCGCCGCGAAGCGCGTCGAGATGCCCTTTTCCCCGGCGAGGATGCCGGCGAGGCGCCCGGGCTTGCGGCCGTGGGCGATGTGGACGGTGATGCCGGCATCGACGGAATGCTTCACGGCCTGCAGCTTGGAAGCCATGCCGCCGATCGAAAAGCGGCCGCGTTCGTCCTTGGCGAAGCCGAGCACGGCATCGACGTCGGGGACATCCTCGACCAGTTCGTTGGTTTGCGGGGAAAGCAGGCCGTCGACCGAAGTCAGCAGGATCAGCGTCTTCGCGCCGAGCAGGGCGGCGACCTGGGAGGACAGCATGTCGTTGTCGCCGACGCGGAGTTCCTCGACCGCGACCGAGTCGTTCTCGTTGATGATCGGGACGATCTGCGGCTCGGCGAGCAGGCGGCGGAGGGTGTTCGAGACGTGGGTGCGGCGCTCGGGGGTTTGCAGGTCGGCGCCGGTCAGCAGGACCTGGGCGACCGCGAGTTCGAAGTTCCGGAACAGGTTTTCGTAGGTGTGCATCAGCCGCGCCTGGCCGACCGCGGCGCAGGCCTGCTTGGTGGTCAGGTCGCTCGGGTAGCCGTCGAGCCCGAAGGCCGAGACGCCGGCGCCGACCGCGCCGGAGCTGACCAGCAGGCAGCGGTGGCCGCTTTCGACCAGGCCGGCGATGGCGGTGACGAGGCGGACCAGCGCGGCTCCATCGAGTGTGCCGTCGCTGGCGCGGGTGAGGACGCCGGTGCCGGCCTTGATGACGGTGAGGGATTCCATGGATGGGAAGGTCGGGCGCGGCTATGGCGGGAAATGAGGCGGGAGGCCATCGCAAAGCGTGGCAGTGAACACTCTTGCCCGCCCGCGCCCGAGGGCCTACAGCCCCCTCATGAACGCGTTCCCGCCGCCCGGCGACAAGAAGGCCCTCGAAGAAGGGCTGGTCTTCACCCCGAAATTCGACGCCGACGGGCTGGTCCCGGCGATGGCGGTCGACGCCGCGACCAAGGAGCCGCTGATGCTGGCCTACATGAACGCCGAGTCGCTGCGGCTGACGCTCGAGCTGGGCGAGGCGGTCTATTGGTCGCGCAGCCGGCAGGAACTTTGGCACAAGGGCAAGACCTCCGGCCAGGTCCAGCGGGTGGTGGAAATCCGCACCGACTGCGATCAGGACGCGCTGGTGGTCTACGTCGAGCAGCTTGGCGGCGGCTGCTGCCACACCGGCAGGAATGATTGCTTCTACCGCAGGGTGGCGGGGCGGGGAGCGGAGGGCGAGGCGTCCCTGGAGTTTGTGGAGCGGGAGTGACCCGGGGAGAAGGCAGGCTGGCGGCGAAACGCCGCAGCCACGGGTGGAATTTCGCGAATTTCGCGGTTGCATTCGAAACCCCGTTCCCCTAGTTCTCCCGCCCCTCGCGCCCCGCAGGTGCCCGGGAACCACTTTCCAAAGCAAGGAGGACCGCCATGACCATCATCGAAAAGATCGAGCAAGAGCAGCTGAAAACCGACCTCGTGGACTTCCGCGTCGGTGACACCGTCAAGGTCCACACCCGGGTCGTCGAAGGCGGCAAGGAGCGCGTCCAGATCTTCGCCGGCATCGTGATCGCCCGCCGCGGCACCAGCGTGAACGCCTCGTTCACGGTGCGGAAGATTTCCTACGGCGAAGGCGTCGAGCGCGTGTTCCCGCTGCACACCCCGCGCATTTCCAAGATCGAAGTCGTCAGCAGGGGCAAGGTCCGCCGCGCCAAGCTGCACTACTTGCGCGACCGCGTCGGCAAGAAGGCGATGCAGGTCAAAGCCGCGCCGAAGAAGTAAGGGCTTCCCGCAATTTCCGACGCGCCCCGGCTCCGGCCGCGGGCGCGTTTTTCTTTTCCGGCCGATCGAACTTGACCCTTGGCGAACCGCGGCCGATCGCGGATTCTGGCGCTCGTGAAACGCGTTCCGATCCCGCTCGTGATCCTGCTCGCCGCGGGCGCGATCGCCCTGCCGTGGTGGCTGGGCACGCGTGACATGAACTTCCTGCAGCCGCCGGGCGATTTCGAACTCGCGCGGATCCGCTCCGACGTGGTCAGTTCGTTCCCGAAGCGCGTCCCGGAGGTCCCCGCGCCGGCCGATTCCGAGCAGAACCGGGCCTTCCAGTCGCCGATCAAGCCGCCGCCGGTGATCGATCCCGGCAACGCCCACGCGCCGGCCGAGCTGGATGCCTACCGCGAGCACGCCAAGGTGGGCGCGGCGGGCTTCATCGAACTGGCGGCCCACCTCGAGGAGCAGAGCGGCAATGCCCGCGCCCTGGTGGCGTGGGAGCGGGTGCTCGATGTCTGCCAGCCGGATCCATCCCAGCGCGCCGCCGCGATCGCCGGGGTGCGGCGCCTGCAGCCGTTGGTGGCCCCGTGGCACGTCGATCCCCGCGAGGCGACACTGCTGGTGCTCGAAACGGTGGTCCCGGAAGGGGCGGCCGCGGGCGCGCTGGAGGGTGTGCTGGCGGATTGCGCGAACGTGCTGGGCAAGCATTCGGCCGGCCTGCTGCGCTTCGAAAGCCGGGTCGACCGGCCGGTGGCCAAGCCGGCCCCGCGGCCGCCGAAAAAGCCGAAAAAGCCGGTGAATCCCGAGGAGCCGCCCGCGCCGCCCGCGCCGCCCGCGCCGGCCACGATGTCGCTCCAGATCCTGCGCGATGGCGGTGACGCCAGCGTGTCGACCGGGTTGATCGAGATTCCGCTCGCGGACGACCCGGATCAACTTCGCCGCGAGATTCTCGCCGGGGCTTACAAACTGGTGGCTTCCCAGCTTGCGGCTGCCACCGATTTCACCCCGCCCGAACCGCTCGCCCCGGCGGATGATGCGGCGGCGGCCTTGCAAACCCGGATCACCCGGCTGTGCTGGTCCGAATTCGGAAAATCATTCCACGGGGTCGATCCGCCCTAAGAGAACGCTGGACGACTCCGTTTGACGGGGGAAGCTTCGCACCATGCTCCGCCACTTCGCCCTCTTCCTCGCCGGTGCCGGTCTCCTTTGCGGCGATCCGGCTCCGGACCGCGCGCCGGTGGAGCCGCGGACCTTGCCTGCCCCGGACCAGCCGGTGGCGGCGGTGGAGCCCACGGTGAAAGAGCTGGACGCCGAGCGCTTGCAGATCGGCGAGGTGATTTTCAACCGCAAGACCCGCGAGATCCGCTTCCCGGCCGCCGTCAACATGGCTGGAGACGAGCTGTTGGAGTTCCTGGTCGTCCACGGCAACGGCAAAATCCACGAATCGCTGCTGGTGACCGACATCTCGGCGACCCATCTGAACCTCGCGTTCAAGCTGCTGCGCTACCCGGCCTCCTCCGAATTCTACGCGGTGCAGGAAGCGGACGGCAGCTATTCGAACAAGTTCCCGGAAGTCCCCGCCGCGGTCAAGGAAGCGGCCCGGATCGATCTCGGCGTCGAATGGGAGGAGGACGGCAAGAAGCGCAGCGCCAAGTTGCACGAGTGGATTTCCCACGGCTCCACCGGCCAGCCGATGGCGGCCGACCCCTGGGTCTACGGCGGGTCCGGGGTCTACGAGGGGAAGTTCATGGCCGAGACCTCCGGCGACATCGCCGCGATTTTCCTCAGCAACTCCGCCCTGATCAACTACTCCGGCAAGGACAACAATTCCGACGAGGTGTGGTTGCCTTTTCCCAAGCGCGTTCCTGTTGAAGGAACGAAAGTCACCGTTGTCATCGCTCCCTTCAAGAAACCTGCCTCAAAACCATGAAGACCGCCTTCCTGCTCGCCCTCGCCTCCACCGTCGCGCTCGCCCCGGCCCAGGAGACGAACAACCGCTACCTGTCCCTTCAGATCGAAATGAAACAGGCCATCGCCCGCGGCAACGCGTGGCTGGCGCAGCAGCAGAAGGAAGGCGGCTACTGGGATGATCCCGACCTGCCGGCCTTCACCGCGCTGGCCCTGACGGCCGCGGTGCGCGACCCCGGCTTCAACCGGAACTCGGCCGAATTTCCCCCGCATGTCGAAAAGGGCTTCCGCTGGTTGCTCGACCAGCAGAAGGAGGACGGCGGCATCTACAACAAGGGGCTTTCCGTTTACAACACCGCCACCGCCGTCACCGCGCTGACCGCCGCCGGCCGCGAAATCTTCGAGCCCGCCATCGTGAAGGGCCGCAAGCACCTGATCGACCAGCAATGGGACATCGGGCAAAAGAAGGAGACCGACAATCAGAACGACGGCGGCATCGGCTACGGATCCAAGAACGACCGCTCGGACATGTCGAACACCTACCTCGCGATCGAGGCGCTGAAGCTTTCCGAGAAAGTTATCGCGGACGGCAAGCACGGCCAGCAGCCGGACCTCGATTGGGATGCCGCGATCACCTTCCTGACGCGTTGCCAGAACCTCGAGGGAGGCAAGGACACCCTGCCCGAAACCGCCGAGTCCCCGCAGAACAAGGGCGGCTTCCGCTACGGTCCCGCCGAGACCAAGGCCGGCGAGGACAAGCTGCCGGACGGCCGCGTCGCGTTGCGTTCGTACGGCTCGATCTCCTACGCCGGGCTGCTGTCGCTGATCTACGCCAAGCTCACCCCGGACGATCCGCGGGTGGTCGCCGTGAAGGAGTGGCTGGGCAAGAACTACACCCTCACCGAGAACCCGGGGATGGGCGCGGAAGGACTGTTCTACTACTACCA
>CAMCYK010000143.1 GCA_945883695.1 Akkermansia muciniphila
GCGCGGGTGCGGGAGGCGGGACGGGAAAGCGAAGCGGAGGCCATTCTCGACACCTTCCGCAAGCGCTTCTGCGACCTGTCGATCTTCGTCAAGGAACTGAAGGAACGCTTCAGCCGTTGGTTCAACAAGCACCACGAGCGGCGCGGGACGCTATGGATGGAGCGCTTCAAAAGCTTGCTGGTGGAGGACGGCGAGGCGCTGCGGACGATGGCGCTCTACATCGATCTGAATCCGGTGCGGGCGGGTTTGGTGGAGGACCCGAAGGACTACCGGTGGACCGGCTACGGCGAAGCGACGGGCGGCAGCAAGCGGGCGCGGCGGGGGCTGTGCAAGGTGATGGAAGCGCCGCTGGACTCGTGGGAGGAGCGGCGGGGGGCACTCACGCCGGCGGAGGCGTATCGCTGCTGGTTGTTTGGGGAGGGCTTGGAGACGGGGCTGGAGACGGGGAATGCGGTGGGAGGGGACGAAGGGGTGAATCGGAGCGGGTTGGAAGCTGCGGGCCGGCTGAAGCCGGCGCTCCCTCCGGCGCGGAAGGGGTTTTCGAAAGAGCGGGTGGAGGCGGTGCTGAAGAGCGGCGGGAAGCTGTCGCGGGCGGAGCTGCTGAGGTGCCGGGTGCGCTGGTTCAGCGACGGGGTGGCGATCGGCAGCAAGAGCTTCGTGGAAGGGGTGTTCACAAAGTGCCGGGGACACTTCGGGGCGAAGCGCAAGGACGGGGCGCGGAAGCTGCGGGAGGACGCCGCGGGGAGCCTGCACGCGCTGCGCGGGCTGCGGGTGGATGCGGTGACTTGACGAACTGGGGGGCCGACTTTCGAAAAGGCGGTGCAATCGGTTGCCCGGAAGGCGGAACTTGGAAGGCCCGGGGAAACACGTCTCTTTCTTTTCCCGGGTTAAGTCGCCGAAAGGACGAAGCCGGGTTTACGGATCGCACCGAGGACCATGATTTCTTCCTGTTCCAGATGTCGGTCGCTGGAGAAGTAGGATTCGAGGATGCCGAGTGCCTCCGCGCCGGTGGCGAGCCGGGCTTTGAAGGTGGTCAGGTTGGAATTCAGAAGATCACCGTCTGAAAGCGCTTCCACCAGATGCCGCTTCATCCACACCTGTTTGCCAAGATAGCCAATCAGGTCGCCCAGGCATTCAAGGGCGAAGCGCCGCTGATCGTCCGCTTGGCGACTCAGAATGCGGCCGCAGATGAAGGCGTGGCAGACTGGCGGACGGCCGGCACCGAGCGTGCAGCCGGTGGCTCCGAGGTAGCCCTGCTTCGAATCGAAGCTCTTCTCCGATTCATGCACGGCAAGAAGGAACGGGCTTTCCAGAGCTTCCCTGCAAATTGCGATCCGGCAACAGGGCGTCGGGCAGACTTTGCAGAATGGCGAACAGGCCGCACTCATCAGGGCCTCCACCCGGAGTTCCAGCGAGCGGTAGGCGACAAGCAAGTTTCCAAATTCGGGACCGTTCATGGGCTGGGGCCGGGAAGACCCTGCTGCGGTCCGGTCCGGGATGGCATCATCCCAGCCCGAGGGGGATCGGCGAGGTAAAAGCAGCGGAAGGACGATCTCCACCCGCGACAGAGGGCGCGCCAGCACAGCGCGCCCCCGGTCCAAGGCTCAGGAATCAGCGGTCCGCTCGCAGCGGCCGGACTGCTCAATCGTCGTCATCCTCGTCGTCGGTGCCGTCCCCGTCATCATCGTCGTCTTCATCATCATCGCTGCCGTCGCCGTCGTCGTCATCATCGTCGTCGTTGTGGGAGCCGTCGCCGTCGATGTCGTCGTCCGAGTCATCGTCGATATCATCCTCATCGAGGTCATCGTCGAGCTTGCCGTCGCCGTCGATGTCTTCCTCGCCGGGGCTGTCGTCCGGCTCGCCGTCGCCATCGATGTCGTCCTCGAAGTCATCGTCGTCGGAGTAACCGTCGCCATCGATGTCCTTCTCCGACTTGGAGTCGTCGGCCTTGCCATCTCCGTCGCAGTCCTCTTCGTCGAGGTCGTCGTCATCGAGGCCATCGCCATCGATGTCCCGCTCTGCCGGGTCGTCGTCATCGAGGCCATCGCCGTCGATGTCATCCTCCCGCTTGTCGCTGTTGTTGAATTTGTCGCCGACGTAGGTTCCGGCGAGCGGGCCGGTCTTGCATTTGCCGCCGTCGACATTGCGGTCGCTGCCGTTGGGGACGCCATCGTTGTCGATGTCGGTGTCCGAAAGGTTCGGAATGCCGTCGCCGTCGGTGTCGGGTCCCGCGGATACATCCGCGAGCGCCAGGGGCGAGAGACAAAGGGCGGCGATGGAGCCTGCCGTGGTGAGTTTTCGAAGAATTGAAGGTTTGGAAGGTTCCATGATTCGCCTTGGTAGTTCGCATTCACGAAGGGAATGCGCAAGACGGCATTTGGGTGATTCGGTTACGGAATGGTTAGGAAACCGGCCGGGACAAAGACACCCGCCGCACTTGCCGCCGCGGCGGGGGGGCGCTAGACGGTCGGCGTATGGAACATCACGTGTATTTCTGGCTGAAGGACGAGCACAAGAACGAGGCCGACCTCAAGGCCTTTGAAGGCGGGCTTTCGAGCCTGTTCAAGCTGAAGGGCCTGCTCGGCGGATTTTGGGCCGTGCCGGCCAAGGTGATGGAGCGGCCGGTGGTCGACCAGTCGTGGGATTACGCGCTGACGATGACCTTCGAATCCGTCGCCGCGCAGGACGCCTATCAGGAAGACCCGGATCATCACGTGTTCATCAACGATTTCAAGAGCTGGTGGGCCCGGGTGGAAGTTCGCGACCTCGAAAAGGCCGGCCAATGATCGAGGCCGTTTCGCGGGCGTCTCGCCCGCGGGATTTCATCTGCCAGCTTCAATCTGCCATCCACCATCTCCGCCAATGAGAGCGCTCCAACTCGTCGCCCCGTCCACGCTCGCCGTGGTCGACCTGCCGCTGCCCTCGCCCGGACCGGGCGAGGTCCGGCTGCGGGTCAAGGCTTGCGGCATTTGCGGCAGCGACCTGCACGGGATGGACGGCAGCAGCGGGCGGCGGATCCCGCCGCTGGTGATGGGGCACGAGGCGAGCGGCGTGATCGATGCCGCGGGCGAAGACGTGACCGCTTGGCAGCCGGGCGACCGGGTGACCTTCGACTCCACCGTCTGGTGCGGCGAGTGCGGCTACTGCCGTGAAGGGCGGATGAATCTCTGCGACTCGCGGCAAGTGGTCGGCGTGGCTTGCGCGGAGTTCCGTCGCGACGGGGCCTTCGCGGAATATGTGACGATCCCGCAGCGGATCCTCCACCGGCTGCCGGACGGGCTTTCGTTTGAAGAGGCCGCCTTCGCCGAACCGGTGGGCGTCGCCTTGCATGCCGTCCGGCGTGCGGGGGAGGTGGCGGGATCCACGGTGTTGGTCGTCGGCGCGGGACTGATCGGCCTGCTGGTGATCCAGGCTTTGAAGAGCGCCGGCGCGGCACGGGTCATCGCGGTCGATCTCGATGAAGGGCGCCTGAAGCTGGCCCTCGAGCTCGGGGCGGACGAGGCGATCGTCAGCGGTTCCGCCGCGGTGCCCGAGGTCGATCTCGCGATGGAGGTCGTCGGGGCCGCGCCGACCGTGGACCTCGCGCTCCGCTCGGTGCGGAAGGGCGGGCGGGTGGTGCTGGTCGGCAATCTCGCGCCGTCGGTCCCGCTGCCCTTGCAAGTCGTGGTCACCCGCGAGCTGGATGTGCTGGGGAGTTGCGCGATCGCCGGGGAATATCCGGAAGCCCTGGAGGCGATCGTGTCCGGAGCGATCCGGGTGAAGCCGCTGATCACCGCATCGGTCGGGCTGGAAAGCGGAATCTTGGCCTTCGAACAGGCGGGAGCGCGCGGTGCGCTCAAGGTTCTGGTCGTTGACGAAAGCCGTTCATCGAACGAGCAGTGATCATGGAACCCTTCGGCCAGGCCCTCTGCGCAAATTGCGGGAAAGAAACCGCCAAGGCCCACCTGACCAGCATCCATCATGGCATCAAGGAGTCCCGTTTCCTGTGCGAGTCTTGCCTGCCCTTGGCAGATCCTCCGGTCCTGCAGGACTTCTTGGCCAAATTGCAGAAGTCAATCTGCCGGTTTTGCGGGGGGAAGGGAATGACCACCGACCCGATTCACGGAATGCTCGTCGGGAATGAGGAGATGCGCTTCCTCTGCCTTTCGTGCTCCCGCGAGTATCTGCCCCTGTTGGGCGAGCGCTTGGGCGCGTTCAATGCCGAGATTGGAGAGCTCTCGCAAGCGGATCAGATGAATAAGCTCCGGGCCGCTGCCAACGACATCGAAGCCCACATGAAAAAGTGGGTGATCCAACGAGACAACTGAATGAATTCCTTCGACCTCACCGGAAAAACCGCCCTCGTCACCGGAGCCTCCCGCGGGCTCGGCAAAGGCTTCGCGCTCGCCCTGGCGAAGGCCGGGGCGGATATTGTGGTCACCAGCCGGACCCGAGAGTCGCTCGACGCCACGATTGCCGAAATCGAAGCGCTCGGGCGAAAGGCGTGGCCGGTGGTGCTGGATGTGCGCGAGCAGGCGAGCATCGAGGCCGCCGCGGAGGCGGCGTGGTCGGCTGCCGGGCATCTCGACATCCTCGTCAACAACGCCGGCTGCAACGTCCGCAAGCCGGCGCTCGAGGTCACGTGGGACGATTGGAACCTGATCCTCGACACCAATTTGCGCGGGGTCTTTTTTACCGCGCAGGCGATCGCGCGGCGGATGGTGGAGCGCGGCTACGGGCGGATCATCAACATCGGCTCGGTCACCTGCGTGAACGGCTACGCCGGCCTGGCGCCTTATGGGGCGAGCCGCGGCGGCGTGAAGCAACTGACGATGAGCCTGGCGGACGATTGGGGAAAACACGGGATCACCGTGAACTGCCTCGCCCCCGGCTGGTTCAAGACGGCGCAGAACGCGGTGATGTACGAGGATCAGGGGTGGGTCGATTACCTCACCGACCGGATCCCGCTGAAGCGCCCCGGCGCGCCGGGGGATCTCGATGGCACGCTCATTTTCCTGGCTTCCGACGCGAGCGCCTACATGACCGGCCAGACGCTGCTGGTGGACGGCGGGATCTCGGTCGGCGCGGTGAAGGCGGTGCCGAGGAAGTAGCGCGAGGTGGCGCCGGGAGCCGGACGGGAGGGTCCCCGGCCCGTCGTGCAGGCGGAACGCGAGATCGGCGTGGAGACGCGGTCCTGGTGCTTCCGGGTTTTCGGGGTGAGTCGTGCCGCCCCCCGCGCAACCTGCAAGGTCGCGCTACTTCGCTACTTCCGCCAGCGCCAGACCGGGCCTTCTTCGGGAAGCTCGACCACGCCCTCGCAGGCGAAGCCGACCCGCTCGCAGATCTTGGCGGACGGCCCGGCTTCGGGTTCGGTGATGGCGACCAGGCGCACCGCCGGGTCGGCCCCGGTGGCGACGCTCACCAGATAACGGGCCATGTTCGTGCCGTGGCCGCGACGTTCGTAGCCGGGAAAGGTGAACCAGGCGAGCTCCACCTCCCGGTTCGCGTCCGGGGCTCCCTTGAAGGCGCAGATCCCGACGATGTCCCGTTCCTCCGTCTGGGCGAGGTAGCCGGCCCACGGCAGCGTGTTGTTCTGGGCGAGCGTGGACTGGATCGCGTCCATCATGATCTGGGACACGGCGTCGTAGTTGGAACAGTCGAATTCCAGGTCCGGGGTGATGGGGAGAAAGGTCAGGTTCATTCCGTTGAGGGGCTATTACTGCCGGAATCGGGCAGGTTTTGCCAACAAGCTTTGCGCGGCGCGGCGATGGCCGGCCCGCGGGGCGAGCTAGATCTTGCCTTGGGCGGCGGAGTGCTGGCAAATGGAAGGACGCCCGATGCCATGAAATTCAAGCCCTCCACGGCCGTCGCGCTGGCGATGTCCCTTTTGCTGTTCGGCCTCACCCTGGGCTCGGTGGTCCTTACCCATGCGAAGACGGACAGCGCCGCGGTTCGCGCGCCCGGGCCGCTGGCGGAGGCCTTTTCCCCGGAAGTCTGGCGGCGCGAGAAGCGGATCATCGACCTCCACCAGCACGTCGGCGGCACGCCGGCGCAGTTCGACCGCGCGATCCGCATCATGGATCCCGCCGGTGTCGGCACCGGGGTGCTGCTCGGCGCGGGCACGGTCACGCGGAAGAACGGCGCGCCGTCGTCGTTCGAGGCGGTGAAGGCGGCGGCCGACCTGCGTCATCCGGGGCGCTTCATGGCCCACATGATCCTCGATTTCGATGGCTGGGACGATCCCGGCTGGAGCGCCCGCGCCGTCGCGCAGATCGAGGAAGGCCATCGGCTTGGCTCCGCCGGCTTGAAGGAGTTCAAGCGGCTCGGCCTGTTCCTCAAGGACGGCAAGGGCGAATTGATCAAGATCGACGACCCGAAGCTCGATCCGGTGTGGGCGCGATGCGGCGAGCTCGGGATGCCGGTGTCGATCCACGTCGCCGATCCGCGGGCCTTCTGGCAGCCGTACGACGAGAAGAACGAGCGCTGGGAGGAGCTCAAGGATCACCGCAGCTGGTGGTTCGGCGATCCGGCGAAGTATCCGGCGCGGATGGATTTGTTGGACGCGCTCGACCGGGTGATCGGCCGCCATCGCGGCACGACCTTCATCTGTGTCCACTTCGGCAACAACGCGGAAGAGCCGGAGTGGGTCGACCGGGCGCTCGACCGGCATCCGAACATGATGATCGACGTGGCGGCGCGGATTCCGGAAGTCGGACGCCACGATCCGGCGAAGGTCCGCGCGTTGTTCGAGAAGCACCAGGACCGCATCCTCTTCGCCACCGACTTCATGGTGTACGACAAGCTGATCCTCGGTTCCGGCGGCGACGACGAGCAGCCGACCGACGAGGACGGCGTGGACTTCTACCGGAAATGCTGGCGGTGGTTCGAGACGGAGGACCGCGATTGGGAGCACATGACGCCGATCCAGGGGCCGTGGACGATCAGCAGCATCGGGCTGGTGCCGGAGATCTGCCGCAAGATCTATTTCGACAACGCCCGCAAGCTGTTCGCCCGCTCGCTGCCGCTGCCGGTGGCAAAGGCGGTGCGGATCGAACGCGACTTCGTGCCCGACGGCTCCTTGTCAGAACCCGGGTGGGCCGCCGCGCCGCCGGTCCGCTTGGAATACCAGTCGTCCGATGCCTCGGCGCGGCCGGGGCTGAGCACGCCGGCGCGGCTGCTGTGGTCGGAGAAATTCCTCTATCTGGCCTACGAGTGTCCCTTCACGACGCTGAGCACCTTCCAGCCGGTGCAGGCGGCGGAGCGGATCGGCTTGTGGGAGAAGGACGTGGTGGAGGCCTTCATCGCCAGCGATCCGGCGAAGCCGGGACGCTACACCGAGTTCCAGTGGGCGCCGACCGGCGAGCAGCTCGATCTCAAGCTCGACCTGCCCGCGCGCGACTTCGCCTGGAGCAGCGGGATGGAATCGGCGGTGACGGTCGACGAGGCCGCCAAGGTCTGGCGGGTCGAGGTGCGGATTCCGCTGAAGGCCCTTGCCGACAAGGCACCGGCCCGCGGGACCCGCTGGCGGATCAATCTCTTCCGCCACGACAAGCATTCGGGCGCCGGATTGGCGCTGTCGCCGACCTTGAAAGGCAGCTTCCACGAGCCCGCCCGCTTCGGCTGGCTGGAGTTCTTCTGAAATCTACCGCGATTGTCCGCGTTAACGTAAACCCTCGCCCCGGATCCGACGATTCCACCTAACCCAAAACGCATGAGCCCGTTCAAACCCATCCCTGCCGCGACCCGCCTCGCGCTCCTTTCATGCGGCTTGCTGTTCGCTGGCACCGCTTTCTCACAAGAAGGCATGGTGGCGGGAGGGCCGGCCAGCGAGGCGGCGGCGCGGATGAAGGTGCCGGCCGGATTCGCGGTCGACCTGCTGGCGGCGGAACCGGACATCGTGCAGCCGATCGCGATGTGCTTCGACGCCCGCGGGCGGATCTGGGTGGCGGAGGGGATGACCTATCCGACCCGCGCGCCGGAGGGGCAGGGCAAGGACCGCATCGTGATCCTGGAGGACGCGGACGGCGACGGCAGCTTCGAGACGAGGAAGCTCTTTGCCGAAGGGCTCAATCTCGTCAGCGGGATCGAGACCGGCTTCGGCGGGCTCTATGTCGGCGCGGCGCCGTATTTGTTGTTCCTCGCGGATGCCGACGGTGACGACCGGGCGGACGGCGCGCCGAAGGTGCTGTTAGACGGTTGGGGCTACCAGGACACCCACGAGACTTTGAACTCCTTCATCTGGGGCCCTGACGGCTGGCTCTATGGCTGCCATGGCGTGTTCACCCATTCGCGGGTCGGCAAGCCGGGCACGCCCGACGACCGGCGGGTCCCGCTCAATGCCGGCGTCTGGCGCTTCCATCCGGTGACCGGGACCTTCGAGATTTTCGCGCACGGCACCTCGAACCCCTGGGGCCTCGATTTCAACGACCACGGCGAGGCCTTCGTCGAGGCCTGCGTGATCCCGCACCTGTGGCACATCATTCCCGGCGGCTACTACCAGCGGCAGGCCGGCTCGCATTTCAATCCGCATATCTACGATCCGATCGAGACCATCGCCGACCACCGGCACTGGGTCGGCAACATCGGCGAGCACGCGCACTGGGGACACGAGAACGCGATTTCCAAAGGGGTGTCGGATGCCGGCGGCGGGCACGCGCACTGCGGCTTCACGATCTGCCTGAGCGACGAGTTTCCGGCGGAGATGCGGGGCAGCGCGCTGTTCTTCAACATCCACGGCCACCGCATGAACCGCGACGTTCTGGTGCGCAAGGGCTCCGGCTGGACCGGCCGGCACGCGCCGGATTTGATGCTGGCAATGGACGAGTGGTTCCTTGGCGTGGCGCTCGAGTCGGGTCCGGGCGGCGCCTTGTTCTTCACCGACTGGCAGGACAAGACGAGCTGCCATCGCACCGACGCCGAGCGCTGGGACCGCGGCAACGGCCGGGTTTTCCGGCTGCGCCATGGCGCGGTGAAGCCGTGGAAAGGCGATCTAACAAAGTTGGGCGATCTCGAACTCGCGAAGCTGCAAGCGGGGCGCGACGAATGGCAACTGCGGACCGCGCGGCGGGTGCTGCAGGAGCGGGCGGCGCAGGGGAAGAAGCTGGATGAGGCGGCGATCGGTTTCCTCAATGAAACGGTGAAGAGCCACGCCGACCCGACGCGGCGCTTGCGGGCCCTGTGGTGCCTTGAAGCGTGTGGCGCACTGGACCGGCGCTACGTGCCGGCGGCCGACGGGGACGAGTCGGTGCGCTCGTGGGCGGTGCGGCTCGCGACGGCAGGGGAGAAAGGGGAAGGCCGGGAATCGTGGCTGGAATTCGCCGCGAAGGAGAACTCGCCGGTGGTGCTGCTTTCGCTCTGCTCGTCGCTGCAAAAACTCCCGCCCGATCTCGCGCTGGACGTGGCGGAAAAGATCGCGCCGAAGATGGTCGCGGCCGATCCCAATCTGACGCGGATGTTCTGGTTCGGCTTCGAGGCGCTGGTGCCGCGCGATGAGAAGCGCGCCCTTTCGATCGCGCTGAGCTGCCCGGACGAGCGGCTGGTGAGGTGGACCGCGCGGCGGCTGGGTTCGCCGGAGGCTCTGATCGCGGCGGCGGGCGACGCGGGCGGCAAAACGGCGCTCCTGTTAGATGCCTTGCTGGGCCGGCTCGACACCAAACCGGACGAGCGGCTGTCACCCGCGCAGCTGGTGGTGCTGGCGAAGCTCGGCGCGTCGGGGGACGCGGCGGTGAAGGAGAAAGCGGAAGCGCTCTCGTCGCGCAGCGGCAGCCGCGAGGCGATTGCCAAGCTGTGGTCGCAGGTCGAAGACCGGAAGGGGGCGGTGGCGGAGCGCGTGAGTGCTTTGAAGCTGCTGGCTCCGTCGCTGGGGAAAGACGACGACGGGCGGCTCGCCGGCCTGACCGATGATCCGGCGCTGCGGCTGCCGGTCTTGATGGCGCGGCCGTCCTTGATCGATCACCCGGCGACCGGCGACCGGGTGGCGGGCTTCACGGTGGAAGAGAAGTCCGCCGTCTGCCGGATCGCCGCGCGGGAGGGCAAGGCGGCGAAGCTGCTCGAGTGGCTGGCGGCGATGAAGTTGATCCAGGCCGATGTTCCGGCCGATGCCGTGGCCCGTTTGCGCGAGGTGAAGGATGCGAAGCTCAAGGCGGAGATCGTGAAGCGCTGGGGCGAGGCGACGGCGGACCAGTCCGCGCGGCGCGAGCTGATCGCCGCATGGCGCGGCAAGCTGACGCCGGAAGTGCTGGCGAAGGCGGACAGCGGAAAAGGCCGCGCGGTCTACGAGCGGACCTGCGCCGCGTGCCACAAGCTCTTTGGCGAAGGCGCCGAGATCGGGCCGGAGCTCACCGGCGGGGAGCGCGGGAGCCTCGACCACTGGCTCGACAACATCCTCGATCCGAACGCCTTGGTCGGCCAGGGCTACGAGCTGCACCAGATCGAGAAGAACGACGGCACCACCGTCCTGGGCATGATCGCCGCGGAGAACGACAGCGAGCTGATCCTGCGCATGGTGGGGGTCGAAACCCGGGTCG
The DNA here is from genome assembly GCA_945883695.1 of Akkermansia muciniphila. Taxonomy (GTDB): domain Bacteria; phylum Verrucomicrobiota; class Verrucomicrobiia; order Verrucomicrobiales; family Akkermansiaceae; genus Haloferula; species Haloferula muciniphila_A. The sequence continues at coordinate 10,506 of CAMCYK010000143.1, forward strand.
CGAAGAAGGACGTGAAGTCGAACAAGGCGCTCGGCCAGTCGATGATGCCGGAAGGGTTGTTAGGAGGGATGAGCGACCAAGAGGTGCGCGACCTGATCGGCTACCTCATGGCTCCGGGGCAGGTGGAGAAGAAGTGAATCACACCTTCTTCAACACCCCGCTCGAATCGCCGAAGCGCTTCTCGTTGACGCCCATCTCTTCCAGCATGCGGAGATAGAGGTTCGCCATCGGGACGTTCTCGCCGAGATCGACGTGGCGGCCGGGCTTGAAGGCACCGCCGCCGTGGCCGGCGAGGACGATCGGCAGGTCGTCGTGGTTGTGGCGATTGCCGTCGGCGATGCAACCGCCGTAAACGATCATCGAGTTGTGAAGCAGGCTCTTGCCGTCGACGTCCTCGGTCTTCTTCAACTTGTCGAGGAAGTAGGCGAGTTGCTCCATGTAGAAGTGGTCGATCTTGGCGATTTTTTCCAAGTTGTCCTTCTTGCCCTGGTGGTGGGAGATGTTGTGGTGGCCGTCGGAGACGCCGATCTCCTTGAAGCTGCGGTTGCTGCCGTCGTGGGCGAGCATCAAGGTGGAGATGCGGGTGGAGTCGGTTTTGAAAGCCAGCACCATCATGTCCATCAGCAGGCGGAGGTGTCCCTCGTAGCTGTCGGGCTTGCCCTTCGGCGCGGCGACGCCGGGGTCGGGCGGCAGGCCCATGGCCTCGGTCTTCTCGATCTGCTTCTCGATCTCGCGGACGCCCGTGAGGTATTCGTCGAGCTTCTGCCGGTCGCTGCGGCCGAGGTGGCGGTGGAGGGCTTTCGCGTCGTGCTCGATGAAGTCGAGCATCGACTTCTTGGCGGCGTGGCGGCGGCCGAGGCTTTCGGCGCGCTCCTTGGAATCGCCGGCACCGAAGAGCCGCTCGAAGACCGCGCGCGGGTTCGACTCGGGAGTCATCGGCTGGTTTTCGGAGCGCCACGAGAGGTTGAACTGGTAGGCGCAGGAGTAGCCGGAATCGCAGGCGCCGGACTTGCGGACGCCGTCGGCGGAAAGTTCGAGCGAAGGCAGGCGGGTCTGGTTGCCGACCGCCTTGGCGGCGACCTGGTCGATCGAGATGCCGAGGTTGATGTCGGAGCCGGCGGTTTTGCGGGCGCGGCTGCTGGTGAGGAAGGTGGCGACGCCGCGGGCGTGGTCGCCGGGGCCGTCACCGCCTGCCGCGGCGAACTTCTGTTCGAAGCCGGTGTAGATCTGGAAGTCGTTGCGATGGGCTTCCATCGGCTTGAAGGTCGGCCCCATCTTGTAGCCGCTGGTGCTGCCGTTCGGCCGCCAGTGCTCGAGATTCACCCCGTTCGGGATGTAGAGATAGGCCATCCGCAGGGGCGCGCCGCTGGCGGTGGTGGCCAGCGCGCGACGGCCGGCTTCCGCGGCCATCAGCGGGCGGAAGACGTCCAGCGCCGGCAGGCTGACGGCGGCACCGAGACCGCGCAGGAAGCCGCGGCGGCTGGTCAATGAGGGGTGAAGGCTCATGTGGCTTAGAATGTGCGGGTTGGAGCGGGATACAAGGCGAAAGGCGGGAGGTGGTCTCGTGGCGGAACGACTGCGTCGTTCCGCTGGGGGCGGCGGGTGAGTGGAATTCGGCTTGGAAAGTTGTTGGCGGAGCGTGCCCGGCGGAACGGCGCAGCCGCTCCGCTACGGGAAGGGATCAATCATCGCCGCGGCGCTGCTGGAAGGGAGCGCTCTCGACGATGCCGTAGATCAGTTCGCGCAGCTTGCCGTCGTTCTTTTCGAGGCGTTCGACGAGTTGGTCGATGGTGGTGGCGTCGTAGTACTCGATGCCGCGCCCGATCGCGAAGGTCAGGAGTTTTTCCGACAGGCAGCGGTAGAAATCCTCGCGGCGCTTGGTGGCCAGGACTTCCTTCAACTCGGCGACGTTGGTGAATTTCTCGCCGGTGAGGAGCTGGCCGCCGCTGTCGATTTTCTTGCCGTGCTCGGTGGCGCGGAACTGGCCGAGCGCGTTGAAGTTTTCCAGGCCGAGGCCGATCGGGTCCATGCGCTGGTGGCAGCCGCGGCAGTCGGGGTTCTTGCGGTGGATCTCCATCATCTGCCGCATGGTCGGCGGCGGACCACCGGCGGCCGCGGCTTCTTCCAGCAGCGGCACGTCGGGCGGGGCCGGCGGGGCGGGGGTGCCGAGCAGGTTGTCGAGGACGAAGAGCCCGCGCTTGACCGGCGAGGTGCGGGTGGGATTCGAAGTCACCATCAGCACGCTGCCCTGGGTCAGCAGGCCGCCGCGCTCCGGATGCTCGGTGAGGTCGACCGGCTGGAATTCCTCACCCTCGACGCCGGCGATCCCGTAGAACCTGGCGAGGCGCTCGTTGAGGAAGCTGTAGCGGGCGGAGATGAGTTCTTCGGCCGGCCGGTCCTTGCGCAGGATGAAGTCGAACAGCAGCTCGGTCTCGCGCTTCATGTCGGAGCGCAGCCGGACATCGAAGGCGCGGGCGGCGTCGCGGTTGCTGCCGAGGCCGAGGATGTCCTTGGCGCTGACCGGCACCGACTCGACGTCACGCGCCTGCAACCACTGGCCGATGAAGTTCTCCACCAGCCGCCCGGAGCGCGGATCGGCGAGTATCCGGTCGATCTGCGCGCGGAGGTTCGGCCGCAGCTTGTTGTTGAAGGCGAGGCTCAGCAATTCGTCGTCGGGCACCGAACCCCAGAGGAAAAACGACAGCCTCGAGGCGATCGAGTAGTCGTCGAGTGGCACGATCTTGCCCGGGTTGTTCGGCTCCGGCTGGATCTCGACGCGGAACAGGAAGCGCGGCGAGGCGAGGCAGGTGGCGATGGCCTGCTTGATGCCGTCCTCGAATTCCTTGCCCGGCTGCTTGTCGACCTCCTTCACGATGGCGACCAGACGGTCGATCGTCGGGTCGTCGATCGGCTTGCGGAAGGCGCGGCTGACGAAACTGCGCATGATCTTGCGGGCGTAGCGCTCGCGGGCCGCCTCGTCTTCCGGCGCGGGGCCATCGACGAAGATCATGCGGTAGCCCTTGGAGAGCTCCTGCTGCGAACCATCGAGCGGGCCTTGGAGGATGATTCGCTGGACGACGAGATTGAGTTCCTCCTCGCCGTCGGCCGCTTGCCGGGCCGGCGTGAGGCGGATCTCGAAGTCCTGCTTTCCTTTCTTCAGCGGGACCTTGCCGCTCAGCTCGATCACCCGCCGCTGGTCCCAGCCGAGCGAGACCTCGCCGACCTTCGCGCCGCCGGCCTTCACTTCCATCATCGACTCGTGGACGGTCGCCTCGCTGGCACCCTTGATGGCGTATTCGACCTGGACCTGATACTCGCCGTCCCACGGGATATCGCGCGTGACTTTCACCTGCTGCGGCTTCGCGAAGGGCAGCCAGCGGCCGGTGGTCTTCGGATCGCCGGGGGCGGTGAATTCCTTGCCCTCGATGTCGATCCGCGGGACCTGGGCGGCCGAGCCTTTCGGCAGCGCCAGTCCGACCACCTCGTCGGCGGCGGCGATGTATTTCTCCATCAGCAGCGGCGAGATCGAGAGCACGTCGCCGATGTTGTCGAAACCATAGCCGGTGTCGTCGGCGGGGAAGACGTCCTTGGTGTCGTATTCCACGCCGAGCAGGTCGAAGACCGCGTTCTGGTATTCGGTGCGGTTCAGCCGGCGGATCGTCACGCGGCCGGGGTCGGGATTGGCGGGGTCGAGCTTGAAGACTTCCTTCTCGATCCAGGTCTGGACTTTCCGCATCTCATCGGGCGTCAACTGGTCCTCGTCGTAGGGCGGCATGACGTGGCTGCGGAGATTCCGCCAGATGTGCATCCAGTGCTCGCGGTCGGCGAGGTGGGTGGAGAGGTCCTTGAACTCGTCCATCGAGAACTTGCCCTTGGCGACGCCCTCGCCGTGGCAGGAAAAGCAGTAGTTTTCCAGCAGCGGGACGATTTCGGTCTTGTAGCTTTCCGCGGGAGTCGCCGCGAAGGCGCTACCGGTGGCGAGCAGGGCGAGAAGAAAGCGGCGGGCAGGCATGGAAGAAACGGAGCGGGATCGTCGGGTGGAACGCTTGTTCAAGAAGCACAGGTTACGAAAAATGCACGGATTTCCAAACCGCGGAAGGGCCGGAAAGTTGTCATACAATGGAGCGGTTCCGTGTCATCTAAGGCCGGACATTTCGAGTCTTTTGGGTGTAACCGGGTGAATCTACGGGTGGACAATTGGGTGTATTTGGGTGATTCTGGGGGTGTGGGAGCCACCTCATGAACGTCGAGACGATCCGGATTACCCCCGAGTTGCTCGCCTTGCTCAGCGAAATCGATGAGTTCAAAGGCGCGTGGCGCGCGCTCGGCACGCTCGCGCCCGATCGACTCAAGGCGCTTCGCCGCGTCGCGACGATCGAGAGCATCGGCTCTTCCACCCGCATCGAGGGCAGCAAGCTGAGCGACCGTGAAGTCGAACAGTTGCTGGGCCGTCCGGAGATCAAGTCTTTCGCCAGCCGCGACGAGCAGTAAGTCGCCGGCTACGCCGAGGTCATGGAGGCCGTCTTCCAGGCTTGGGCCGAAATTCCCATCACCGGGAACCACATCCGGCAGCTTCACCGCGACCTGCTGCGCTACAGCGAGAAGGACGGGCGTCACAGGGGCGGCTACAAGACGGTCTCGAACAACGTCGGCGCTTTCGATGAAAGCGGCCGGCTGATCGGGATCGTGTTCGAAACGGCTTCGCCCTTCGACACGCCCCTGCGCATGGCCGGGCTGGTCGCATGGCTGGATGAAGCCCGGGAATTGCGGCGTCTTCACCCGCTCCTCATCGTCGCGATCTTCACGGTGGTCTTCCTGGAAATCCATCCCTTCCAGGACGGCAACGGCCGCTTGAGCCGCGTCCTGACGACACTCCTGCTGTTGCAGGCCGGCTACGCTTACGTTCCCTACGGCTCGCTCGAGAGCGTCATCGAGCACAGCAAGGAGGGATACTACCTGGCCCTGCGACAGACCCAGGGCACGATCCGCACCGACGCTCCGGACTGGCAACCCTGGCTGTCGTTCTTCCTGCGTGCCTTGCAGCAGCAGGTACGCCGCCTTTCCCTCAAGGTCGAGCGGGAGAAGATCGCTTTGGCGGTCCTTCCCGAACTGGCCGTCGCCATTCTGGACCACGCCCGCGACCACGGCCGCGTGACGATGGGGGCAGTGATCCAGGCGACCGGTGCCAGCCGGAACACGCTCAAGGAACATTTCCGAAATCTGGTGGAGAAGAAGCTGCTCGCCCGGCAGGGCGGAGGGCGGTCGACCTGGTATTCGTTGCCTTGAACGGATCAGCGGGCCCACGCCGTGTATCATTTAAGAGTTCACGCATGGAATCAGAATGTGAATCCGAGGGACCCGACGCCATTCAATATTGCAACCAAGATTAGCCCTTTTATCCAAGAACTCATCACCGAACGTCAAAGAGCACGCAACCCTATCAGCGAGGGCGAGCGTCGATCACGGGGTTGATGTTAAAACTACGGGCGAGCATGTAAACAGGGCGGCTGATAGGGGTTGTTGTGTCTCGACTTGTGTGTGCCCAGCATGGGCACGTTGTAAACGGGGTTCAAGTCCCCTGTGGAAATACCAGAAATGACACGAAACCACCACCAGAGGCCAAGCGCGGAAGGGCGACCGACCGCGTGAAGGAAGGCTATGGGAAAGCTGCGAGCTGATGGACAAGAACCGGATAGAAGGCCGACAGGGTGCGTCAAGGTGGCACAACACACCGAAGGCGTCTGGTATG
>CAMCYK010000144.1 GCA_945883695.1 Akkermansia muciniphila
ATCCCTTCCTTGATCGCCAGCCACGGTGGCTCGATGGGCTCCATGGTGTCCATGCAGTTCTTGCACGCGAGGACGGACCTTTTGGAAGACCTTCGAATCAAATGATCCATTTCCCCGTGGGACATCGATTTGATGGGGGTCGCCCATCACTCAAGCCAGGGAACCGTCCGAAAGGTCCGGACCTATCCCGACGGGAGAGTCGATGAAAAACCATGGGCTGCCGGCGCGCAAATGAAGGCACCATGACAATCGAGAGAGTTTCCTCCCTCACGGCCAATGACAAACGCACCACAGAAAACGGCGGCTCCCGTCAAGGGAGCCGCCGCAGGGTCTCAAGGATCTGCAGGGCCGGGTTATGGGGCGACTTCCTGCACCGTCACATCGTCGATGTACCAGCCGATATACTCGGGGGTTTGGCCGGTGAGACACCACTCGATGCGGACTTTCCGACCGATGGCGGCAGCGGGAATCGGAATCGGGCTGCCGGCATTGGCCACCGCCCATTTGGCGAGGGACTCGTCGGATTCGGTGGCGGTGTAGATCGCGGCGGCGATGATCGCATTCGTGGTGGAATCGAGGATGTTCACCACGGCAGTGTCGCCGGGTGCCATGTCGAGGGCCTCGGCGAACATCAACTGGGCGGCAGCTACGTTGGTGAGATCAACTTCCACCGAGCGCAGGCATGTCAGGGTCGGACTCAGGTAAACCCCGGGATTTCCGATGTTGGTGCCCCAGCAATTGGTGGATCCACCGTTGCCTTGGATCACCGATCCGCCGGAGCCAACGGAATCCGGATCGCCCCAAGCCCAGTCCGACCCCCGGGTCGTCAAGACCGTGAAGCCACCGTTCCCCGCCTCGAAGTTCGCCGAGAGCGGGACGCGCGCATCCCGCTGACTGACCCGGACGAAGAGTTTCGGTGCGGTGAGCAGGACGTTGCTGAGGGTGACGTCAACCCGTTGGACCCCGTTGGCGTCAGGCGCTCCGACAAGCAACGCCGCGCCGGAATCCACCGTCCACAATTGGAGGTCGGTGGAGGTCTCGATGTCGGTGAACTTGCCGGTCAGGGCGCGGTCGCGGCGGGTGAAGCTGAAGGTGCCGGCAGTGGAATCGAGCGGCACTTGGATCGGGTTCACGGATGATCCGTCGGTGGGATTGAGACCGAACAGGCGCTCCTCGTCGTTGGTCCAGCCGTCCCCGTCGAGGTCGGCGTTGGGGTTGTCGAGGTTCGCGCCTGGGAATCCCTGTGCCCAGCTGCCGTAGTCGGTAACGGAAGACCGGATCTGGATGCCGAAGGGGCCGATGTGGTTGAAGCCGTTGGGGCCTTTGCCATAGGTCTGTGCGGTGAAGGTGGACCCTGTCACTCCTTTGAAGACAATGTAGTTGCCGAGAGTGGTCGCATCCACCATCTCGGTGAAGGAGCCATCGAATGCGCCCGGTTTGAGGGTGAAATCGCGCGGTTGGCCATCGTTGACCACGATGGTTCCCTTGCCATCCCCGAACTGGGCCTGACTGGCACCCAGGTAGAAGATCACGTCGTAAACAGGGAAGGGAATGTCCTTCAGCTCCATTTTGAACGAGTTCGACAAGCCGTTGTCGGGATCGAGGGTGGAGTTCACGTGGGCATCCATCATGTTGCCATTGCCATCGCCCACCAGGGTGGTGCGCGCGGTGCCGCTGTAGGTCCAGCCGTTGCGGCAGTCGAGGAGGGTGAAGCTGGCCGAGGACCCGCGGTTGCTGGTGAGCGTCACCGGCGGACGGGCTGCGGTCGGGGCCCAGGGCACGAGGTAGTTATGCCAGCCGTTGGTGAACCAGTCGCCGAACCCGGCGGGCATTCCCGGTTCAATCTTCAGGGCTTCCTTCGCCTCCTCGTTGCCGACCTCGCCCAACCCGCCGTAAGGCCATTCCGGCCCGACGAAGAAGTTGATGCTGAAGATGTCAGGCACGTCGGCGACGGTCAGCGTGCCGTTCACCAGCATGAAGCTGTAATTGGCTGAGGCCAGACTCCCCAAGGCGCAGGTGATGGGGTAGGTGCCAACAGGAGATGCCGGACCCCCGGGAGTCGTCAGCAGCGGTTGTCCGGTCACTCCGGAAGTCGCGCGGGTTTGCCCGTTCTGGAAGCCGGTGATCTTATGGGGCAGTGGGTCCAGATCGGAGGTTTCGGTCGGGCGGAACACGTTGTTCGCGGTCACCGTGAGGGGGGCCTTTTGCACCACCTGCGCAAGGGCCGGGGCGGAGCTGGCGGTTTTCCCGCCGAAGCCGCTGTAGGTCGCGGTGATTGGATGAGTCCCTGCGCCGAGCGTGTTGCTGTTGTAGACGGCCTCTCCTGTGACGGTGTCGACCGGCACCGGGGCACCCAGCGGTGCGCCAGCGTCGAAGAACTGCACCGTGCCGCCCGTGAGCAACGACGAATCGCTGGTGGTGACGGTGACGATCAGCGCGTCGTCCGAGCCGTAGGTCGATGGATTGGCTGAAGAGGTGAGCGTCGTGGTGGTGGAGACCGCCGCTACTACCGAGAAGGTATGGGTCGCGGAAGTGGCGGTGATGGGAGTGGGGCTGGTGCTATCGGTGACTTTGGCATAGATCGTGTGGGAACCGTTGGTTAATGCTCCGAGGTTCCGGGTGTAGGGATCGACGGTGTTGGCGGTGCCGATGGACACGTTATCGACGAAGAATTCCACGGTGTAAGGCGGCGTGCCGGCACTCACCGAACCGGCGACCACCGAGGCCGAAGCCTCAATCGCCGTGCCGTTCGGATACGCGAGGGTATCGACCGGAGTGTTGAGCTTCACCGACAGGCCGAGAGGCGGATAGGTCGTGGTCAGCCCGTATTTCTGCGTCAGATAGCCGCCCACTTGGTTCGCTTCCAGCGTTGTCAGGACGCGGTTGAAGAGAAGCAATTCGGCGATGTCGCCGTTCAAGCGCTGGTCGTTGCCGGCCGCGCTGTCGCCGATGGTCCAATTGGTGCCGGCACCGGAGTTGTAGGCGGGCGCAGCGCTGAGGGTCGGATTCTGATTTCCGTTGATCACAAAACGGTAGCGGGACGGGCTGCTTTCGAGCGAGAAGACATGGGCCCCGGACTGCGGCCAAAGTGCATAGCCCGCAGCGGCGAAGGCTGCGCGCGCGCCACGGAAGGAACCGGGCGAGGACTCGGTCCAGGTGTCAGCCACCCAACGATCATCGTTGGCGCGGTTGCCGAACAGGTTGTAGCGCCCGTCGTTGTTAGGGGCCGCCACGGCAAAAAAGGAGGCGGCGGCCATTGGCCCGGCGGGTTCGTTCAGGCGGTAGTAGCCGACCGGAGCATCGGCCAGAACTTCCGCGCTGTAGGGCTGGGTCCGCGGGGTCGGGGCGTTCATCCCGTTCTCGAAGTGCGCTTGGATCCGGGCCGCGCTGAGGGCCGTGCCATACATCGCAAATTCATCGGCGGTGCCGTCGAAAAGATTGAGGAAACTCGCGCCGGCCCACCGAGCGGCGACGGCGGTATAACCGGCGACACCCGCCACGTAGCTGAAGCCTGGGGCGGGGGTAAAGACGGTGCCTGAAGCCGTGCCGTTGGAGAGCAAGGCGGCCGGGGTGGCGGCAACTCCGTTGACATAGAACTGGAACCCTCCCGCACCGTCATGCACCAACGCCAAATGTTGCCACGCGTTGAGCGTGAGAGGGGTGGTGAACCCGGAAAATGTCGTGCCATTGCCGGTGAAGAGCCGGATGTCCCAGTTGGCACCGGTCGCATAAATGATCCAACCGGTGCGGGTGGCACCGAAATCGCCACTGGACATGATGGCGGTGGTGCCACTGCCATTCGGTTTCGCCCAGATCTCGGCCGTGAACGGCCCGCTGGGATTCAGTTGTGCGGAAAATGGAATGGACATTTGGTGGGATGACCCTGGCGCGAAGGCCGTCGCGGTGTCGCCGTCCCCGACCAAGGCACCCGCGACGCCGCGGGTTGGAATGTTCGCATAGGTCCCATCGAGGGCGGCACCCCCCGCTCCGCTGTTGACTGCGGTTGGAGTGGGGTCTGCCGGCAGGGTGGCCCAGAAAGAAGCGCTCAGATCGCCAAGCAAGAGCTTGGAGCTATTCGCCTCAATAAACCGCAGCACGGGCTTTCCATTCATCGCGCTGCTGATGTATGCCGGCCGCTCGCTTGCCGTGGCATTGGAGGCATGATGGTTATTGCCGCTCAAGTCGTTCCACTGCTGGACGTTGCCCGAGCCGTCCACCTGGGTCGGATCTGCGGGATTCACGCCATCGGCGGACAGCCAGACCTTCAGGCCGTTTGTCACCGGGAGGGTTTGAGCTTTGGCGTGGCTTGCGCCGAGTCCCGCCCCAAGCGCCAAGGCGAGGGCGAGGCGTGTTATCTTTTCAGTTCGATATTTCATGATGTGTTGGTTCTTAGAAGATAGGATGGGTGAGAGGAGGTGGATCCCGGTTCGTCACAGCGGCTTGGTGGGCATTCCGATGTCATTGGTAGTTCGAAGAAGGCTCGGCGGAACACCACGATTTGGAGTGAATGAGAATGTTTGGAGGGAATTTATTCATCCCCGAACCTAGCTTGACGGTCCGCGTTGCCAAGATCGTTTTTGCCAAGATCGTTTTTGGCAGCGGCTTGATGGCAGTCCGATGGGCGGAATCAGAAATCGATGACGTGGGCGGGCACGGGCTTTTCGCCGCCGTCGTGGTTCACAAGACACAAGAGGGAGAGGGCTTTGCGCGGTGCATTGGCATCGGCGCTCATAGAGACGCCGCTACAAGCGGTTCATCCGCGTGCGGCCAAAGTTGGACGCCATGCCGGGCCGCTTCACTCGTAATTCCACTTCATCACCCAGGGATCGCCGGTTTCCTTTTGCACGGCCTTGAGACGCTGTTTCATGCTTTCGAGGCGCGTCCCGTGGGCCGGGTCGGCGGCAAGGTTGACCGCTTCGGCGGGGTCGCCTTCCAAGTCGAAGAGTTCGAAGGGCGGGCGTTGGATGTAGGAGCCGACGGTGCGCCTGCCATACGGCGCGTCCTTGCCTTTCCGGAACTGCGCCTGCCAGGTGGAGGCGGCCCAGAGGTCGGAGGCGAAGGGGACGTGCAGGCCGGCTTCAACGGTTCGGCCGATTTCTCGGCGAACAGCGGCTGGCACGCGTCGATCCACTGCGGCGTGTTGTGGGCGCCGCCGCGAGTTTTCAGGTAGCGGTCGAAATGATACACGGCCTCGGGCGCGACGTGGAGCTTCCCGATATGCGCGGTGCGGTAGCCGAGGGACTTCAACTGGAGCGGCAGGCTGAGCGCGGCGCAATTTTTGAAGGTCTCGAACTTGTGGTAGTCGTGGGTGTGGCCGAACTGGCCGTTGGCGTGGTTGTGCAAGCCGGTCAGGATGACCGAGCGGCTGGCCTAGCACGACGTGGTGGTGGCGTAGGCGCGGGTGAAGCGGGTGCCTTCCTTGGAGAGGGCGTCGAGATGCGGCGTCCGGATCAGCGGTGAACCGTAGCCTCATCCGGCCGTGCCCTATCTCGACGGGGGTGCCAGCGCCGCGGGGATGGATTGCTCGGGGGCGACCACCGCCATGCTCAAGCAGGTCGACATTGTGCCGCCGCGGAGCGCGCACGGCCAGTATGAATGGCTGAAGGATGCCGGCCGCCTGACTCTGGTTCCGGCCAGCGCGCGGACTCCCGACGACCCGGTCTTCCGCACGCTCCAGCCGGGCGATCTGATCTTCTGGGCTCGCGAGGGCGCGGAGGGGTTCCGGGTTTCCCACGTGCACCTCTATCTGGGCAAGGAGGCGGATGGCCATGCCGTGATGATCGGATCGAGCGACGGCCGCGAATATCGTGGGAAAAAGCTCCACGGATTCGGAATCGTTGACTACCGTGTCCCCGAAGCCGGATCCCCCACCCGCATCGTGGCCTTCGGCTCCCCCTTTCCCGCGGCTGCCCAAAAGACTCCGGACTAGAGGATCTCCCCCTGCCATTATCTCCCCCAACAAACCCTAACAACCCACCGCCATGCTCCGCTATGCACTCATTTTCATCATCGTCGCGATCATCGCCGCCGTGCTTGGCTTCGGCTACCTTGCCGATACCGCCGCGCTGATCGCCAAGGTCTGCTTCGTGGTATTCCTGATCTTCGCTCTTCTCTCGTTCTTGAAAAAGAAGTGACGGGGCGGGTCTGGAAATCCGCCCCGTTCGCGGACGCTGCGGCGAATCTCCTTGGCTTTAATCAGGCCGGGGAGTTTCGTTCGCCGTCATGAAGAAAGCCTTGGTCTTGATCTTCGCCCTCATCGTCGGCTTGGCGCTGACGAACCCGGGCGAGGAGGATTTCCGCAACCACGTCCGCGAGCGGCAGGGCATCGCGGGCTCGCTGGGAATGGCCGCGGCGGAATTGCTCGGTGGCGGGATCCAGCGCGAGAACTTCGGGGTCGCCAGCCGCTTTTACCTCGGGGGCGACGGCTTGCTGCCGCGCCAGGATCTCGCGTGGGGGTTCGCGGGAAAAATCTGGGAAATCAAAGAGTGAACCCGGCCGGGTGGCCGGCAGGGCTCCTCCGTTAGAGTGGCTGCCGGGCTCATTCCGGAACAGAACGGATTTTTTGGACCAGGATGGATGGGATGAATAGGATGGGAATGAAAAGAAACCGCGTTCCGGAGCCTCAAATATCCCATCCATCCCATCCATCGCATCCATCCTGGTCCATTTTCCGGCCACGGTCTCCGATGATTCCCTAATGTAGGAAACCTGCGGGTCGCGGGCCTTGCCGGGTCCTGATGGCCAAGCCAAGATAACCGCCCTGATGAAGCTCCGAATCCCCCTCCTGCTCCTGACCGCGGCAGCCTCGCTTGCCGCCCGCGAAGCGCTCGACCGCCCGAATGTCGTCGTCATCTACCTCGATGACAGCGGCTACGGCGATTACGCGCACACCGGCAACCCGGTCATTGAAACGCCCCACCTGTCCAAGCTCGCGGCCGGGGGCGCGAACTTCACGCAGTTCCATGTCACCTCGCCGGCGTGCAGCGCCTCGCGCTACTCCCTGCTCACCGGCCGCTATCCGGGGCACTCGGGCTTCGGCACCTGGGTGATCGGGCCGGACAGCAAGCCGCACCTGGGGACTTCCGAGACCACCCTGGCGGAAGGCCTCAAGGCGAAGGGCTACGCGACCGGCATCTTCGGCAAGTGGCATCTCGGCAGTCCGAACGCGAGGAACGGCCTGTCGCCCGATACGCTGCCACTGGCCCACGGCTTCGACACCTGGACCGGCACCAATGTCTCGCATGACTTCGAGGTCGCCCTGCTGCTGAAGTCCGATCCCGCGGGCACGCAGCCGGTGCCGGGTTACTCGGTGCTCGCCCGCGACCTGCCGTCGGACATCGCGGCTTCGACCTCTCTCACCAACCGCTATACCGAAGCCGCGGTCGGGTTCATCGCGGCGAACCGCGAGCGTCCGTTCTTCGCCTACATTGCCCACAACCAGCCGCATCTCGGGCTGTTCGCGAGCGAGGCCTTCCGCGGCAAGTCCCGCCGCGGGCTGCTCGGCGACGTGATGGCGGAGATCGACGACTCGGTCGGACGGATCGTCAAGGCGCTGGAAGAAAACGGGGTGGCGCAGAACACGTTGTTGATCTTTTCCTCCGACAACGGCCCGTGGATCCGCTTCGAGAACGAGGCGAAGTCGAAGTATGGCGACGCCCGCCTGCACGTCGGCTACGCCCAGCCGTTCCGCGACGGCAAGGGCTCGAACTGGGAAGGCGGCCACCGGGTGCCCGGGATCTTCCATTGGCCCGGCGTGATCGGACCGCTGCGCCAGCTCGAGCCGGCGAGCACGCTCGACGTGCTGCCGACGGTCTTCGCGCTGTGCGGGGCGGAGCTGCCGGAGCACCTCGACGGCCGCGACATCCGGCCGCTGCTTGCGCCCGGCCGCTTCGCGGGAAAGGTCGCGCCCTTCGAGCTCGCCTACTCCGGCCCGGACAACCTGCCGAATGCCTTTCGCGAGGGACCGTGGAAGCTCCACGTCCGGCTGATCAGCCAGACCGGGAGCAACCACGGCTTCACCGCCACCCGGGAGAAGCCGCTGCTTTTCCACGTCGAGGAGGACCTCGGCGAGCGCATCGACCGCGCCGCGGAGCAGCCGGAGACGGTCGTGCGCTTGTTAGAAAAGCTCGACGCGGTCGCGGCTTCGCTCAAGCCTGTTGTGCCGAGGTAGGGGTGAGGCAAATTGCACCGCCAAGACGCCAAGAGCGCCAAGTCCCGGAGATTCGGTCTGCATGACTTGGCGATCTTGGCGTCTTGGCGGTGTATTCCCGCCTTTCTCCCCCTCGAACTCCCGAATGAGCCGGCCGTCTTGACAACCCTCGCCGCGCCTGCCACTTCCCCGCCGTGTCCGCGATCCATTGCCATATCCTCCGCCTCGTCGTCCGCGCCCTTTGGCGTGCGGGCGCGTCCGGAGCATGATGGCACCCCGCCACCTCCGGACCCGGCCCGCGGCCACCCGGAGGAACGATGAATCCCATCCGCTGGCCCGCCGTTTCCGGATCCCCATGATCCGATGAAACCACCCGATCCACCCGACCCGCGCGGCACCTTGTTGATGCTGCTTTCCGTGTTGCTGTTCGCCGCGAACACGCTGCTGCTGCGCGCCATGAGCCTGCACCTGCCGCAGGCCGACGGCTGGATGGCGCTGCTCTACCGCGGGGTGATCGGGATGGGCATGGTCGCGGCGCTCTATGGCTTCGGCCGCGGGTTTTCGATGCGGGCCTTGCTCGGCAGCAAGCTGGTCATCCTGCGCGGGGTGATCGGCGCGTTCAGCACCGCGGCGTTCTACCTGTCGATCGCCCAGCTCGGTGCCTCGCGGGCGGTGGTGCTGAGCCTGACCTACCCGATCTTCGCCACCCTCATCGCCGCGTTCTGGTTGAAGGAGCGGGCCTCGCGGGCCGCGCTGCTGTGGATGTTCGCCGGCTTCGCGGGACTCGTCCTGTTCCTCGGCGGCGCGGCCTCGCGCGCCTTCTCCGGCTGGGACCTGGTGGCGCTGGCCGGGGCGGTCGGCGCGGGGATCGTGGTGGTGATGATCCGCAAGCTGCGCGCGACCGAGCACGCCGGGACCATCTACGGCTCGCTTTGCCTGTTCTGCATCCTGCTCGCCCTGCCGATGAGCGGCGGGCAGGCGGTCCACCTGCCGGGCTTCGGCCACGGCGCGCTGGTCGCCGCCGCGGGCATCGTCGGGGTTTCCCAGCTCGTCATGACCAATGCCTACCGCACCCTGCCGGTCTCGCGCGGCTCGTCGATCCAGATGCTGCTGCCGCTGGTCACCGCCGCCGGAGCCTGGTTCCTGTTCGACGAGCGCTTCACCGCGCCGGAGTTCGGCGGAGCCGCGCTGACCCTGTTCGCCACCTGGCGCGTTGCCGCTTCGCGATGAAGAAAGTTGAACCGCCAAGACGCCAAGTGCGCCAAGTTTTGAATTCAGGTCTGCTTGACTTGGCGTTCTTGGCGTCTTGGCGGTGAAATCCTGCTTTTCTCGCCTCAAATTCCCGATTTGCCAAAACCATGAACCCCGCTAGCGTCCGCCCCTTTCCCATGAGCCACGTCCTTTCTACCTACGCCCGTTTTCCCGTCACGCTGGTCCGCGGCGAGGGCACCCGCGTGTGGGACGACGCCGGGAAATCCTACCTCGATTTCTGCACCGGGATCGCCGTCTGCGCGCTCGGCCATTGCCCGCCGCGGCTGGTGAAGGCGATCCGCGAGCAGGCCGGCACCCTGCTGCACGTTTCGAACCTTTACGGCATCCCGCAGCAGGAGGAACTCGCGCGGGTGATCGTGGAAGACCACGTGAAGCTCCCCGGCAAGGTCTTCTTTTCGAACTCGGGCGCGGAGGCCAACGACGGCCTGATCAAGACCGCCCGCAAGTTCGGCCACACCCGGCCGCTGCCCGACGGCTCGCCGCGCTATGAAGTCATCAGCTTCACCAAGTCCTTCCACGGCCGGACGCTCGGCGGCATCAACGCCACCGGCCAGGACAAGGTGAAGGAAGGCTTCGACCCGCTGCTCCCCGGCTTCCGCCACCTGCCGTTCAACGACCTCGCCGCGCTCGAAGCCGGCATCTCGCCGATCACCGCCGCGATCCTGTTAGAGCCGGTGCAAGGGGAAGGCGGCGTCAATGTCGCCACGCCGGAGTTCCTGCGCGGCGTCGCGGCGCTGTGCAAGAAGCACGACCTGCTGCTGCTGCTCGATGAAGTGCAGGTCGGCTTCGGCCGCTGCGGCCCGACCATGGCCTGGCGGGCGATCACGCCCGAAGTCCAGCCCGACGCGATCTCGTGGGCCAAGGGCATGGGCGGCGGCTTCCCGATCGGCGCCTTCTGGCTGTCCGACCGGCCGGTCGACGCTTCCGGCAAGACCCTCTCCTCGCTGATGGGCCACGGCTCGCACGGAACCACCTACGGCGGCAACCCGCTCGCCTGCGCCGCCTCGCTCGCCGTGCTCGCGGAAGTGACCGAGCGGAACCTCGAAGCCAATGTCCTCCGCCAGGAACAGCGGATCCGCGAAACCATCGCGTCGTGGCAACTGCCCGCCATCACCGAAGTCCGCGGCCTCGGCCTGCTGTTAGGCATCGGCCTCGACGTGACGAAGTTCACCGTCCCCGAAGGCAAGCTCCCTGCCGCTTATCTCTGCGGCAAGCTCCTCGAAGCCGGCCTGCTCGTCCCCCCCGCCGGCCCCGAAACCATCCGCCTCCTGCCACCCCTCAACGTGTCCGACAGCGAAGTGGACGAGGCCCTCGAAATTCTCCGCGCCACCCTCTCATCCCTGATCCCTGATCCCTGATCACTTGGCACTTGGCACTTTCCCATGAACCATCTCCTTTCCATCGAAGAACTCACCGCCGCCCAGATCACCGCGCTGCTCGACGATGCCGCGCGCCTGAAGGCCGAGCGCGGTCGCCACGCGTCGCAGCCGCTGGCCGGGCAGACCTGGGCGATGATCTTCACCAAGTCGTCCACCCGCACCCGCGTGTCCTTCGAGGTCGGCATCCGCGAGCTCGGCGGCTTCCCGATGTTCCTTTCGAAAAACGACATCCAACTCGGCCGCGGCGAACCGATCAAGGACACCGCCCGCGTGCTCGGCCGGATGGTCCACGGCTGCATCATCCGCACCTTCGCTCAGCAGGACGTGGTGGATTTCGCGAATTTCTCCGGCATCCCGACGATCAACGCGCTGACCGACGACGAGCATCCCTGCCAGATCCTCGCCGACCTTTTGACCGTGAAGGAAGCGTTCGGCGGCTGGGAAGGGAAGAAGATCGCCTTCATCGGCGACGGCTTCTCCAACATGACCATCTCGTGGATGTGGTCGGCCAAGAAGCTCGGCTTCGAGCTCGCCGTTGCCGCGCCCGCCGCGTACCAGCCGCCCGCTACTTTTCTCGAGAAGCTCGACGCGCCGAACGTGCTTGTTACGACGGATCCCGTAGTTGCCGCGCGGGGTGCCCACGTCATCAACACCGACGTCTGGCTCTCGATGGGCCAGGAAGGCCAGCAGGAGAAGGAGGAGGCCTTCGGTCCTTTCCAGGTAAACGCCGATCTCGTCGCCCGTGCCGTGCCGGACCACATCGTGCTCCACTGCCTGCCCGCCTACCGCGGCAAGGAGATCACCGAAGAGGTGCTGGAGAAGCACGCCGACATCATCTTCCAGGAAGCCGAGAACCGCCTCCACGCCCAGAAGGCGATCCTCGTGGCGCTGGCGAAGTAGCGCGACTTTGCAAGTTGCGCGCTTCTCGCGGCCCGCCTCTCACGGCACTCCCGAACCCACCGGACAAGCCGTCGTCACCGCGTCCCCGGAGGAGCCATCCGGGACCGATGGATAGGATGGATGGGATCAGAAAAGTGGGGCGCGGGCGGCTCGCCCGCAGCACCGTGGCTGCGGCATTTTGCCGCAAGCCTTGCAGTTTTTCGGGAAGGATTGATCCGCCGCCGGGCACCCGCTTGGATCGCCGCGTGTCCGACGCCCTGATCGCCGCTTCCCGCACTTTGGCCGAGCGCCTGCGCCCGCTGTCGTTTTCGACCGCGAGCCACGCCTACCTGCCGCTCGACTACGCCCGCGAACCGCACGAACTCTACCTGAGCCGCTTCGGCGGCGGGCGGAAGCGGGTGGTCTTCCTCGGCATGAATCCGGGACCCTTCGGCATGGCCCAGACCGGCGTGCCCTTCGGCGAGATCACGGCGGTGCGCGACTGGATGGGTATTTCCGCCCCGGTCGGCCGGCCGGATCCCGAGCATCCGAAACGGCCGGTCGAGGGTTTCGCCTGCCCGAAGTCCGAGGTCAGCGGCCGGCGGCTGTGGGGGCTCTTCGCCGAGCGCTTCCCGGTCGCCGGCGACTTTTTCCGCGATCACTTCGTCCTCAACTACTGCCCGCTGGTCTGGATGAGCGCCAGCGGTGCCAACCTGACGCCCGACAAGCTGCCAACCCCCGAGATGGAGCCGGTGGAAAGCGCCTGCCTCGACCACCTCGCCCGGGCGATCGAGCTACTGGATCCGCAGTACTTGATCGGCGTCGGAGCCTACGCCGAGGAACGCCTCAAGGCCGCCGCGGAACGGATCGGCTCGACCGCCACTCTGGGCCGCGTCCTCCATCCGTCGCCCGCCTCGCCCGCCGCCAACCGCGGCTGGGCGGAAGCCGCCTCGAAGCAGTTGGCCGCTCTCGGCATCTGGATTTGAGGGGGAACAGGCGGCGAAAAACGAGCGATCCGCCCCGAATCGAGCTGTAGGTCAGGTTGTCGACATCGTTGGTAATCAGGCGATCAGGTGGGTTCGGCCATGACTAATTGCATGGCGTTTTGTTGGGCGTCTGATGGATCGATGCGCTTGAAGCAATGCTACCGTCCAAGCGGACTGAAGATCCGCGGTCCAGTAGCCGTCCCCTTCCTTAGGGAGCGGAAAGGTGCGGCGGACCTGATTCGCGGGACCGCGGCCGGGGAGCCGGTGCCGTCGCTCCCGCCTAGCCCTCGGCATGCGGGAAAATCACCGCCACGCGCTCGATGCCGTTCTTGGAAAACTCCTCCCAGTAGCGCTTCTCGATGTCCTGGGTCTGCGCCCGGCGTTCCTCGTCGGCCAGCTTTTCCCAGGCCGGCATGCCGATGACCCGAGCGAGGTCGCGGTCGGCCAGCCGGATCACCAGCTCTTCCCAGAACACCTCGTTGCGGAACTCGTCGTAGCACTGCTGGAAAAACGAGCCGTCCTGGTATTCGGTCGTCAGGTGGTGGCGCTGTTTTTCCTCGTCGAAATCGACATGCTCGCCGAGCCCGGCGTGCTTGGCCTTCTCGAGCACCTTGTCCTCAAGCGCCTCGTAGGCCGCGAGGCCTTCCTCGGCCCCGGGTCGCTCGTTCCAGGACGCGACTTCGGCGGCCAGGCTGACCATTTCGACCAGGGTGCCGAGTTCCTCTTCGGTGAAGCGCAAATGCATGTTGGGGCGGCGAGGTAACCACCGGAACCCGCCGCCCGCAAGCCCGCAGCGATTTCGCGCCGGGGCTGCCTAATCTGGGGAAATCATGGGCCTGGACTCCGCGCTTGCACGACCGGCCCGGATTGGCGGAAGCTCCCGCGTCCGCGGCACAAGGCACGAGTAGCTCAGCGGTAGAGCGGCCCGCTTACACCGGGTTGGTCGGCGGTTCGATCCCGTCCTCGTGTACTTTCCGGGATTCACCGGCGCGCCGCTACGAGTGGAGCCGCGCGCGCCCGGCCTTCGGCAAACCGGCGACGACGAGGTCGCAGGAGTGGTCGATCAGTTCGCCGACGAGGATTCTGGTTCCGCGAATGTCGGATGGAGCGGCTCCGTTCACCAGTAGTAGGTGATGGAGGCGCGGATGGTGCGGGGCTCGGCAGGGTGGAGGTGGACGCCGTCGATGCCGGCGGCGGGCTCGCCCGGGAGACGGGAAGTGTAGTAGTATTCGATATCGTTGTCCTGGCGGTCGAAGAGGTTGAGGACATCGAGCGCGAAGTCCCAGTTCTCCAGGCGGTAGCCGATGCGGGCGTTGAACTGGAGGGAGTCCTCCGATTCGACGGAACGGTTCGCGACCAGCGGACGCTCGGAGAAATAGCGGGCGCGCAACGCGCCGTACGGGCCGAGTTCGCCGCCGACCGTGATGCCGCTGGAGATCACGAAGGGCACCTGGTTCTCGACGAAGGCACCGCCGGAAGTGTCGGTGAAGCGGCCTTCCGAAAGGGCGATCTCGGCATCGAAGCCGAGCCAGTCGTTCCGCCGCCAGTAAGCGGCGATCTCGATCCCGTGGCGGTCGGTGGCGGGCCCGGCCTCGACGTTGCCGGCGTCGCCGACATAGAGCAATTCGGATTCGCTGTAGATAAACCAGAGCGAGGCGGTGGTGGTGAAGCCCTCGCTCCACTGGCTGCGGACGCCGATTTCGCTGCCCCAGGTGCGGACCAGCGGATCGACCGGGGCGACCGGGGTGACGCCGTCGTTGGGATCGACCCGGGTGAACAAGCCGCGGGCGTCGTTCGAGTGGAAGCCGCCGCCAAGGTTGAGGTAGTATTCGTGATCGTCCCAGGGTCCGAAAATGAAGTTGAGCTTGGGCACCGCGATGCCGTCCCACTGGTTGCCGCTGTTGACCGGGTTGTCGCTATCGACGTCGAAGTAGAACAGGTCGGCGCGCATCCCGGCCTCGGTGCGGAACCAGTCGTTCCATCGCGTGGAGGCGCCGGCGAACAGCGAGTAGTTGCCGGTGAAGACGTCGTCCTCGCGAACCGGCCGGACGTCGGCGCGGGCGCGGGTGCGGGACAGTTCGAGGTCCCAGATCAGGTCGTTGCGGCTTTGGAAGCCGATCGTGTATTCGGTCGGTGCACCGAAGAGTTCGCGGTCCTCGAAGGTGGCGGAAACCTCCCCGCCGAAGAAGAAACGCTGGTCGGACTGGCGGAACTGGTCGCCGTTGACGGGATCCTCGAGGAAGTAGGTGAAGTTGGAATAGAGGTCGAGGTCGTAGTAGCCGGCGTAGGCGTTGGCGCGCCAGACCAGCTCGTCGCAGCGGCGGCCCCAGTTCATCGACAGCGAGTAGCGCTGCGATTCGCCGCCGTTGGTGGGATCGACGAATCCGAAGCGGTCGAGCTGGCCGGCGAGGATCGCGCGTTCGGGGATCTGGTCGCTCGAAGTCCACTCGGCCTGGTAGCCGAGCAGGGTGATGTTGAAGAAATCGTCCTCGTCGCCGGTGTGCCAGCGGACGATGCCGTTGAAGCGGTGCGCGTCTTCCTCGAGCACCCAGGGGCCGTTGGAGTAGTTCGCCTCGCTGCCGAAGGTGAGGGTGCCGGAGCCGGCCTGGATGGAATCGCCGAAAACCGTGCGGAAGTATTCGTTTTCGCCGATGGTGACGCCGGCGAAACCGCGCTCGAGGGAGTTGACCAGCGAGAATTCGGCGGATCCGGCGGTGGTGAGGTCGCCCATCCGGACGTCGAAGGGGCCCTTTTGGTAATCGAGGCGCTCGATGAATTCCGGGATCAGGAAATTCATGTCGGCGTAACCCTGGCCGTGGGCATGGGCGCGGTAGTTGGCGGGCATGCCGTCGACGAAGATCCCGAAATCGACGCCATGGTCGAGGTTGTAGCCGCGGACGAAGTACTGGTTGGCCTTCCCGCCGCCGGCGTGTTGGGTGATGATCAGCCCGGGGACCACTTCAAGCAATTCGCCGGGGCGGAGGAAGGGGCGGGCAAGGAGTTCGGCGCGGTCGGACTGGCCTTTCGAGGCGGCGAGCGCCTCGCCGAGCAAGTTCTCGGCCTTCCCCGTGACGACGAGCGGATCGAGCTCGCCGAGCAACGGCGCGAGCGCGTCCTGGCCGGGGGCGGCGGCGGAGACGAATGCGAGGGTGATCAGGACTCGGCAGAAAGGGGAATGCGGTGGGGTCACGCTCGTAAAACGAGGCCTGCCGGGAAATCCCACGGGATATTTTCCACAATGCGCGGCGCCCGTTTCAGGGACCAGGAATTGGCTTCCAGCCGGGCGATTGGAGTTTTGGAAAAATCTTCCATGGAGAGGGGTCTAACTTTCCCGCTCCCACCACTTCGCCAGTTGTCTGCGCGCCCGGTAGAGGCGGCCTTCGATGGCGCGCTCGGAGCATTTCATGATGGCGGCGCATTCGCCGTGGCTGAGGCCGTCGAGGCAGGACAGGACGAGCACGGCGCGGAATTTCTCCGGCAGGGCGTTGAGGCCGCGGTCGAGCTTGGCCAGGTCGG
>CAMCYK010000145.1 GCA_945883695.1 Akkermansia muciniphila
GACCCTATCCACTGCCAAAAAGCCGCTGCCAAAAACCATCTTGGCAAGGCGGACCAGAAGGCTGTGCTTCGAGGCAATGATTTTCCCTCCAAAAGCCCCCAATCCCGCCAGGTCCCGGCGGGGAATGGGAACTTTTCTTTCCGAAACACCGGCCACCGACGCACCGAAACACCTCTTTAGCCCCCTTTTCCCCCGCAACCCCCTTTTCCCCGCCCTCCGGGCCGCCCCAACGGCTGTTTCATGAGCCTCCCGCAGAAAGCAAATTCCTAGCAGCCAAGCGGATGAAGGCAAGCCACCCCCTCCCGCCGGGCCATTCCCGACCGTGGTCGAATCCCGTCGGTCCCCTCAGGATCCGACTTCCCCGGACCCGGGAGACGGCACCGAAGGATCAGGCAGACTCTTCAAGCTCTCGAGGTACGCATTCTTCGGCGCCCGCTTCACAGCCCGCTCCGGTTCCGCCAGCATGCCATCCATGCGGATCAAGCTGCCGCGGCTCAGTTCTTCGATCAGGTCGGCCTCGGGCAGGTTCTTCCAATAGCGCTTCGGCATCTCGGTCTGCATCGCCTTCAGCTTCAGCCGTGCGGGATTGAAAATGCTGCGGTAGTAGGTCCGCCAGATGCCTTCCATCACGTCGGGATCCCCGCAGGGGTCGCGCGTCACGCCGGGGCTGAGCTTGAACTCCTCCGCGATCCAATGGGCGCAGCCCTTCGGCGTGAAGATCGACCAGTCCATGTTCGCGAAGCGCTTGCGGAAGAAGGGCGCGCCGGCCTCGACGATGAAGTGTTCCGGCTCGAACCACGCGACGAAGCGCTCGCGGCCCTCCTCCGTTTCCCCGGTTTTCCGGAAGCGGACGAAAGCGTGCATCTTGTGGATCTCCCGGCGGACGTTCTTCTCCATCATCCGGGCCTTCGCGACATCGGGGTCGCTGGCGATCTCCATGAGCTGCCGTTCCCCGCCCCGGGTGACACGCCACAGCAGCCGGTAGAGCAAGGCCCAGCGCCGCGGGTCGACATGGCAGGCGACATTGCGGGCGAGGTCCAGAAAGGCGGGCGGCACCGCGAGCTTCACCGGCGCGGCGTGGTTCGGGAAGACGGTTTCCTCGAACAAGCTGCTGCCGCCCGCCGGTTCCCACAGGACCTCGCCGGGCAGCACGCCTTCCGCGAGCAGGTTCCGGGCGGCATCGCGCCAGGTGGTGAAGCTCTCGCCCGGATCAACGCGGCGCATGGCCGAAAAGTTCGAGTTGCACGGGCTTCGGGGCCAGCCGCGCGAGCAGCGAATCGCTGTCGAGCAGCTCGCGCGCCGGGTGGTGGTCCGCGGTGATCAGGAAGGGCCGCACTTTCGGCAAAGAGATCCGGAGCTGCGCGAGATCCTGCAGGCGGATCCGGGTGTGGCGGCGGATGGTGATCAAGCGGTCGACGTTTTTCACGCCGAGGCCCGGCACGCGAAGCAGCTGGCCGCGCGACGCCTTCTGCACGTCGAGCGGGAAGTCCTGCCGGTTGCGCAAAGCCCAGGCGAGTTTCGGATCGATGCGGAGGTCGAGGTTCGGCTGCTCGGGCGTGAGGATTTCCGAAGTCCGGAATCCATAGTACCTCATCAGCCAGTCGGCCTGATAGAGCCGGTGCTCGCGGATCAGCGGAGGAGCTGCGAGCGGCAGCACCGACGACGGCTCGGGGATCGGGCTGAACGCGGAGTAATAGACGCGGCGCAGCTTGTAGCCGGTGTAGAGCTCGTCGGAGCGTGCGAGGAAATCCGCGTCGGTCGAGGCATCGGCGCCGACGATCACCTGGGTGCTCTGCCCGGTCGCGTGGCGCAATTTCCGGTCGCCGGTCTTCCGCCGGTCCGCCGCGTCGTCAAGCTTCACCCGGATGCGGCCCATCGCCTGCTTCGTGCGGCCGAGGTTTTTCTCCGGGGCCAGGCGGTCGAGGCTCTGCTGGCTCGGCAGTTCCAGGTTGATGCTAATCCGGTCGGCGTAGCGGGCGGCCTGCTCGATGAGTTCCGGCGAGGCTTCGGGGATCGTCTTGAGGTGGATGTAGCCGCGGAAATCGTGCACCTCCCGCAGGGTACGCGCGACCTGCACCACCTGCTCCATCGTGTGATCCGCGCTGCGGATGATGCCTGAGCTGAGGAAGAGACCCTCGATGTAGTTCCGCTTGTAGAAATCGAGCGTCAGCGTGATCGCCTCCTCCGGCGTGAAGGCGGCGCGGCGGACGTTGCTCGAGCGGCGGTTGATGCAGTAGTGGCAGTCGTAGAGGCAGCGGTTGGTCAGCAGGATCTTCAGCAGCGAGATGCAGCGGCCGTCTGGCGCGTAGCTGTGGCAGATCCCCGCCCCGCCGGCCGAGCCGACGCCCTTGCCGTCCCGCGAGTCCCGGCGGTTCGCCCCGGAGCTCGCGCAGGAGGCGTCGTATTTCGCCGCGTCGGCGAGGATGGCAAGCTTCTGGTCGAGGTTCATGCTGTTCGCGTGGACAATAGTCAATGGGGTCAGAATAGTCAATGGGGTCAGTTCTATCCGATTCACATCAAGCTCCATTTTCCCGGACTCTATCGTCTGCTCCGGAAGAGGTTGGTAGTAGCAACGGACTCGCCAGCAGGCTGGCGGAGGGAGAGCGGCAGCGGGCTGCACGCAGTCCAAGGAGCGCGGTTGCCCAAAGCGCGTCAATGGGGTCGTTACTCACGGATTCACATCAAGCGTGCCTTTTCCGCCCAAGGCGGGTAGGCAGACCGCATGGTTCGTCCCTTGCGAAAAAGGACACGGCACCAGACGGGCCGTGTCCTCGCGCTTGCTCCGATGACGGTCGCTTCAGACGACCACGCCGAGCGGCTTGGTGGTCTTCCAGCCGCCGCGGGTGAAGTCGGGGAAGTCCTGGGGCATGCCGTCTTCCGCGTTGGATTTCTCGCTGAGCGGGGCGACCGCCGACCAGTAGCAGCCCTCGTAGACGTTCTGGTCGAGCGGTTCGCCGTTGCGGAGGCATTCGACGATGCGGAACAGCATCAGGAAATCCATGCCGCCGTGGCCGCCCATCTTCTTGGACATCTCGCCCATGCGTTTGAACAGCGGGTGCTCGTATTTCGCGGCGATGGCTTCGAACTCCTCGGAGCCGGTCCACTCGTGGTAGCTCTTGGTCATGCCCTCGATGGCCATGCCGTTGGGGAAGCCCTTGAGGGTGCCCTTGGTGCCCTGGATCAGGTTGTGGCGGGTGTAGGGACGCGGCGAGGTTTCATCCCACTGGACCATCACGGTGCGGCCGAGCTTGGTCTTGATGATGGACGTGTTGATGTCGCCGCACTTGAAATCCATGGTCTTGAATTCCGGCTTGGTGAGGTTGGTCGATTTGGCGGCGAAGAGATTGCGGCCCTTGGCGGGCGACGAGAAGGAGACCAGGCGGTGGAAGTTGTCCTCGCCGCGGGCCAGGCTCATGTACTGGGCGACCGGGCCGAGACCGTGGCAGGGGTAGAGGTTGCCGTCGCGCTTGGCGTAGTGGAGGGTGCGCCAGGAACCGGTGGTGTCGCCGCCGTTCATCTGGCCGCGCAACTCGTGGATGTAGGCGGCCTCGCCGTGGAGCAACTCGCCGATCACGCCCTGGCGGACCATGTTGAGGTAGAGCAGTTCCTCGCGGCCGTAGTTGACGTTCTCCATCAGCATGCAGTGGCGGCCGGTGGCTTCGGAGGTGTTCACGATGTCCCACATCTCCTCGATCGTGAGGGCGATCGGAATCTCGACGAAGGCGTGCGCGCCGGCCTTCATCGCGGCGACCGCCTGCGGGCCGTGGAGCTCCCAGGGAGTGGCGATGAACACGGCGTCCGGCTTGGTTTCCGCGAGCATCTTCTGCCACGCGTTGGCGTCGCCCGAGTAGAGCTTCGGCTGGTGGCCCTTCTTGGTGACGTTGGCTTCCGAGCGCTTCACCAGGTCTTCCCGGAGGTCGCAGATGCCGACGACCTCGACGCCCTCGATCGTCGCGAGCTGCGAGATGTGGCCGGATCCGCGGGCCCCGACGCCGATGATGGCGACTTTCACCTTGGGCAGCTTGGGCGCGGTGAAGTCGCCCATGTACTTGGCGCCGGCCGCCCGCGCGGGCGCGCCTTGGGCGTTCACGACGCCGCCGGCGGCGGTGATCGCGGCCCCGACCCCGCCGAGGGTCTTCAAAAAGCTCCGGCGGCCGTTGTCGGAAATAGTCACTTTATCGTTCGGGTTCATCTTTTTGGTGTCGTTGGAATACCGACCTCTAGCGGAAGCTCTTTCGCGTGGCAACCCCGGGAGTCGCGCTGCGTTTGCGATTTTGGGAAAGCCGAATTTCGCATCGGCAGGAATTCCGGGGCGGTGCACCTTGGGGGCGATCCATGACCCTTGACCTCCGCCTGCTTGTCCTGCTCGCCCTGCCGTGGGTCCTTGTCTCATGCCAGACGCTGGGTTTTTACCGCCAGGCGGTCGGCGGGCAGTTCGAGATCCTGCGCAAGAGCCGGCCGACCGGGCCGATCCTCGCCGATCCGGCGACCGATCCCGCCTTGCGGCGCCAGCTCGAGTCGGTCGAGGAGATCCGGACTTTCGCCCGCGATCATCTGACGCTGCCCGGTGACGAAAGCTACGGCCGCTACGCCGACCTCGGCCGCGAGCACGTCACCTGGGTCCTGTTCGCGGCCCCGGAGTTCTCGCTGGAGCCGAAGACCTGGTGGTATCCGACGCTCGGCCGGCTCGATTACCGCGGATTCTTCCGGGAGGAGGACACCGAGGAGCTGGCCGCGAAACTCCGCGCCGATGGGCTGGACGTGCAGACCGGCGGGGTGGACGCCTATTCGACGCTCGGCTGGTTCCACGATCCGGTGCTGAATACCTTCGTCCACTCCGCGGACATCGATCTGGCGGAATTGATCTTCCACGAGCTGACCCACCGCAAGCTGTTCCGCGGCGGCGAGACGATGTTCAACGAGTCGCTGGCGAACGCGGTGGCGGAAGAAGGCGTGCGGCGCTGGCTGAAGCACGAGGGGCGCGCGGCGGATCTGAAGAAATACGAGGCGCGGCTGGTCCGGCGCGCGGAGTTTTACGACCGGGTCGAGTTCACCCGCACGGAGCTGGAAAGGCTTTACGGCTCCGGCGCGACGCCGGAAGAGATGCGGAAGACGAAGGAGGCCCTGTTCGCCGACCTGCGCGACCGCTTCCGCGAGCTGCGCCGGAAATGGGGCGGCCGCGGACTCGAAGGCTGGCTGACCCGCGACATTAACAACGCGGACCTGGTCTCCCTGAGCGCCTATCAGCAACACGTGCCGACTTTCCATCGCCTGTTAGATGAATGCGGCGGCGACCTGGATCTCTTCTTCAAGCGGGCCAAGCGGCTCAAGCTGCCGGACGAGGCGTGACGCCCCGGCCCCGAAAACAGCACATGAAATCGATCACCGCCGTCGTCACCGCCTTCCTCGAGCACCGCAGCAGCCGCCGCAATCTGAAGGCGCTGTTCCGCCTGCTGTTCCTGCTGTTCTCGCTGATCGCGATCTACAGCGTGCTGTTTCACGTCCTGATGGAGGCGGAGGGACAGCACCACAGCTGGATCACCGGGGTTTATTGGACGCTGACGGTGATGACCACGCTGGGTTTCGGCGACATCACGTTCGCGGGCGATGCGGGGAGGTTGTTTTCCGTGGTGGTGATGATGACCGGGGTGATGTTCCTGCTGGTCATCCTGCCCTTCACCTTCATCGAGTTTTTCTACATGCCCTGGATGCGCGCCCAGGAGGCGGCCCGGACGCCGCGGGAACTGCCCGCGGACACCCGGCGGCACGTGATTTTCACCTCCCATGACCCGATCACCATGGCGCTGATCCCGATGCTCGAGAAATACGGGCACCCCTACGTCATCCTCAAGCCGCACGTGGCCGAGGCGCTCGAACTCTACGAGCAGGGGATCAAGGTGGCGGTGGGCGAACTGGACGATCCGCTGACCTACGAACGCCTGCGGATCAAACGCGCCGCGATGCTCGTCTCAACCCGGTCCGACGTGGTCAATACCAACATCACCTTCACCGCGCGGGAACTCAACGGGCACATCCCGATCGTGGTCGCCGCCTCGTCCGACGAGGCGCGCGACGTGCTGGAACTGGCGGGAGCGACGCTGGTGCTGAGGCTGGAGGAAATGATGGGACAGGCGCTGGCCCGGCGGGTGGTCGGCAAGGACTCGGCCGCCCACGTGATCGGGCGCTCGCAGGACCTGTGGATCGCGGAGGCCAACGTGGCGGGCACCGAGCTCCAGGGCCGGAGCCTCGCGAATTCCAAGGTCCGTTCGCGGACCGGGCTGAGCGTGATCGGCCTGTGGGACCACGGGCGGCTCGCCACCGTGGAGCCCCACACCATGATCCTCCGCCACATGGTCCTGATGCTGGCGGGCAGCGAGGAACAGATCGCCAGTTACAACCGGATCTTCAGCCGCGCGACCACCGAACGCGGCCACGTGGTGATTGTCGGCGGCGGGCGGGTCGGGCGGATCACCAGCAAGGCCTTGCAGCAGGCGGGGATCGAACCGGTGATCATCGAGAAAGCCGCGGACCGCGTGGTCAACCATCCCGAGGCGGTCATCGGCGACGCCACCCGGATGGAGACCTTGAAAGCGGCGAAGGCGCGGGACGCGGCGTCGATCCTGATCACCACGCACGACGACGACGTGAACATCTCGCTGACGATCTTTTTCCGCCGGATGCGGCCGAACGTGCAGATCATCTCGCGTTGCACGCTGGAGCGCAACGTGCGGACGCTGCATCGGGCCGGCGCGGACCTGGTGCTATCGTCGGCCTCGATGGGCGCGAACACGATCTTCAACCTGCTGCGGAAGAGCGATCACCTGCTGCTGGCCGAAGGTGTCAGCCTTTTCCCGGCGCCGGTGCCCCACAGCATGCAGGGACGGCGCCTGGCGGACTGCGCGGTGCGGAGCGAGACCGGCTGCACCATCATCGCGGTCGAAACGGACGGCGAGCGGGTGATCAACCCGGACCCCGATTTGATCCTGCCGTATGGCGGGCGGATGCTGCTGATCGGGACCCTGGAGGCGGAGGAGAGCTTCCTGAAGCAATTCCGGCCGGAGCTGGATGCGAAGGCGCTGCGGAGGCGATGGAAAAAGCGGGAGGATTGAACTCCGGAGGGGGCTCGGGTCTTGCGTCGACGGAGGGCCGGACTACCGGAAAGCATGTCGCGATGGATGACTGCGTATGAGGGCTCGCTCGCCGCGGATGCGCTGGCGATGCCGGTGCATTGGTATTACGACCGCGAGGCGCTGCGGCGCGATTACGGGACGGTGGATCATTTCATGGCTCCGCGGAATCCCCATCCGGGGAGCATCTTGTGGCGGTCGAGCTACACGGCGCTGAATGAAAAGGGCGACATCCTGCGGGAGCAGGCGGAATTCTGGGGGCGGCGGGACATCCACTACCACCAGTTCCTGACCGCCGGGGAGAACACGCTGAACTTCAAGCTGGCGGCGGACTTGTTCGAGCAGGTGCGGGAGAACGGCGGCTACGATCCCGACGTGTGGCTGGAGCGCTACATCGCGCGGATGCTGGAGCCGGGCTGGCACCGGGACACCTACGTGGAAGAATATCACCGGGCGTTCTTCACCCGTTACGCCGAGGGCAAGCCGCCGCGGAAATGCGGGATCGCCGACG
Source organism: Akkermansia muciniphila (assembly GCA_945883695.1). Taxonomy (GTDB): domain Bacteria; phylum Verrucomicrobiota; class Verrucomicrobiia; order Verrucomicrobiales; family Akkermansiaceae; genus Haloferula; species Haloferula muciniphila_A. Next base: position 7,639 of record CAMCYK010000145.1, read on the forward strand.
AGCACATCGGCGGGCTGGCGCAGGTGCCGGCCTTGGTCGCGGCGCTGGAGGGATCGCCGCGCGACGAGCTGCGGCGGATCGTGAAAGAGCACGTCGGGCTGACCCACGCGCATGCCAACGTGCTGCGGGCGGCGGATACCTTGGTGCGGGTGCTGTGGGCGGTGGCGGAAGGCGAACCCTTGCACGATGCGATGCGGCGGGAGGCCGGCGATTGGCTGTCGGGGACCAAGGCGGAGTCGTGGCGCGAGCAGCCGGATTACCTGGTGGTCGGCCGTCGTTTCAGCCCGGCCTGCTACATCGCGGAAGCGATGCCGGCTTCGCTCTACCTCGCGTGGAAGTATCACGACGACTTCGCGGCGGGCATCACCGCGAACGCGATGGTCGGCGGCGACAACTGCCATCGCGGGGCGGTGGTCGGGAGCTTGCTTGGCGCGGCGGCGGGAGAGGAAGGGAGCGCTGGCTTTGGCCGGCTTGGCCGGTTGGAGGGGGCGGCGGACTGAAGCGGCGCTCCCCCTGCGGGAGCTCCCCCCTGCGGGTGCTCTTTAAGCGGGTGCGAGAGGGGGCGATCCTGCGTCATGCCGCAGCACTTCCGCCTGTTCCTCCAGTGCCACCGCGATTTTGCCGCCGCCTCTTCGTCATGACACCGCCCGACGCTTCATCTTGGCAAACGGCGCGCGGTTCTCCAAGCTGCACGCGATGAAACGCTTCCTCCTTGCCTCCCTTCTGCTCGGCGCGACCTGTCCCGCCGACGATGCCTTCGATGTCCGGCTCGTCCTCTGCCAGATCGGCAAGCCGCTGGGCGACGAGGTGCCCTTCGAGGTCAAACCGATGGGCCACGATGCCGGCGTGAAGCTGTCGTTCCTGGTCACCGGCCAGAACCTGGTCGCCTTCAAGGACGACTCGGTCGACATCAAGGCCTTCACCCTCGGTGACGGCCGGCAGTGGGCGCGGACCCGCAGCGGCAAGCCGAACTACGAGCAGGAAAGCTTTTCCAAGGTCGGCGAGGAAGGGACCATCGGCAGCTTCACCGTGAAGTTCCCCGGCGACCTGTTCGGCGCGGTGGAAGGTTCGACGCTCGCGGGCAGCATCACCGCGATCACCGCCTCGAAGTCGGAGGAGGGGAAGGTCGAGCTCGAGGTCGGCGACAAGACCTTGCACGAGGTCGGACCCTTCGAGGTCTCCATGGGCGGCGGCGGCGGACTCTTCGGCGGCGGTGGCGACGGCACCACGATCACCGTCAAGGGCGACCACCAGGGCGTGATCGAGGTCGTGGCGATGGACGGCGGGACCAAGCTCGACGGCAGCGGCAGCTCGTGGTCGGGAGACTCGAAGTCGTACCATTTCGACAAGGCCAAGGGCAAGAAGCTGGCGGTGACGGTCCGTTATTGGACGGATCTGAAGGAAGTGGCGATTCCGTTCAAGATGGGGCCGGAGAAGAAGTAGGCGGGGAGCATGGAACTCTCCGCGGCAGCCAGGTGGGTCGAGAAGCGTGTCCGGCTTGCCTTCAACGGCGTGACGCTGGGTTGCGGAATGGGTTTGCGTGAGGCGGACGCGCATGATGACCGGGCGACTCCAGAAGCCACGGCGGCGGCCCGGCGGGCGGACGAGAAGCAATCCTGGGATCTGATTTCATTCGAGGATCTTCACCGTTATGGGGAATTTGGATGGTTCTATCTCGATGCGGAGAGTCTGAGGTTTCACCTCCCTGCGTTCATACTCGCTGAGCTCAACGATGAGAGCGACGGCAACCTTCCCCGCAGGCTCATCGAGCCGAGCCGCCAGCGCGACCGGTTGTACTCCCTATTGAACCTCGATCAGCGAATGGCGGTCCGGGAATTCCTGCTCTACACCCTCTCGGATTCCTTTTATGATCCGCAGCAGCCCATGATCCGGCGGGGTTTGGACGGGCTTTGGGCGGTAGACAGAATTGCGGAGGCGTCCGAGCCAGAGTAGGCAGGCCGCCGGACAAGACCGCTCGAGGTGGGGCGGAAGGCGGCCGTCGTTCGGCCGGCAGGATGCCGGCCTGCCCTGTTGCACGCCGGAGGCATGCACCACTTTCACATTGGCACTTGGAACTTTCCCCTTGGAACTTTCCACTCCCCGCGTGGACCGCATCCGGATCCGGGGAGCGAGACAGCACAACCGGCGGGAACGGCGGTGGTGAGGTGAGATAAGTTGCAGGAACCCGGCCAGCAAGCTAGGGTCGATCCATGGTTACCCGGCCTGAAGAGAGTCCGCTGTTGTTGCACCGGATCGTGATCGATCCAGAGGTGTGCCATGGCAAGCCAGTGGTGCGGGGCCTGCGCTACCCGGTGGAAGCGCTGCTGGAGTATCTGGCGGGCGGCGACAGCATGGAAGAGGTGCTGGCGGAGTTCCCCGACCTGGAGCGGGAGGATCTGCTGGCCTGCATCCAGTATGCCACGGAGTCGCTCAAGCTGCGGACCCGGCAATTGGCGTCGGCATGAAATTCCTGATCGACGCGCATTTGCCGCCCGGGCTTCGCGATGTTTTTCGTGAGGCGGGCCACGATGCGATCCACACGCTGGATCTACCCGAGGGAAATGCGACGCGGGACGGGATACTCAACGAAGTGTCGGCGACGGAAGAGCGGGTAGTGGTAACGAAGGACACGGATTTCTTCCACTCCCATCTCCTCCACGGGCGGCCTTGGAAACTGGTGCTGGTCAGGTCGGGGAATCTGGGGGTGCGAGCAACAAAGGAGATGTTCGCGCAGCATCTGCCGGCAATTACCGCGGCACTGGAGGATTGCACGCTGGTGGAGTTGGAGCAGCAGCGCATTGCAATCGTGGCCTAGCGGTTCCGGAAGATTGACCCGGAGGCCCCGCGCTTGAAGGGACCGCCGTCGTTCGGCCGGCAGGATGCCGGCCTGTCCTGTTGCACGCCGGAGGCATGCACCACTTTGAGATTGGCACTTGGAACTTTCCCCTTGGAACTTTCCACTCCCCGGGTGGACAGCATCCGGATCCGGGGAGCGAGGCAGCACAATTTGCGGGGGATCGACGTCGACATCCCGCGGGGGAAGCTGGTGGTGGTGACCGGGCCGAGCGGCTCGGGAAAGTCGTCGCTGGCGTTCCACACGCTGTTCGCGGAGGGGCAACGGCGCTTCGTGGAATCGCTGTCGGCCTACGCGCGGCAGTTCCTGGACCAACTCGAGAAGCCGGATGTCGACTCGATCGAGGGCCTGAGCCCGGCGATCGCGATCGAGCAGCGCGGCGGCGGGCTGAATCCGCGTTCGACGGTGGCGACGGTGACCGAGATCCACGAGCACCTGCGGGTGCTGTGGGCGGCGGCGGGGGTGCCGCATGATCCGGCGACCGGCGAGAAACTCGAGCGGATGGGCGCGGCGGACATCGTCGCGGCGGTGTCGGCGCTGGCGGAGGGGACCAAGGTCGTGCTGCTGGCACCGGTGCCGGAGGAGGAGGCGCGCGAGCCGGAGCGGTTGGTCGCGGACCTGCGGCGGCAGGGATTCGTCCGGGTGCGGGTGGAGGGAGAGATTCTGGAGCTGGAGGAGGCGCTGAAGGCGTGGCCCGAGCGCGCGAAGCATGTCGAGGTGGTGGTCGACCGGCTGGTGGTGCGGGCGGGCGGGGAGGCGCGCTTGGCGGACGCGGTCGAGACGGCGCTGCGGATCTGTGGAAGTGAAGCGCGGGCCTTGGTCGAAGACGCAAGACTGGAAGACGCAAGACGGAAGACTGGAGAGGCAGGGGGCTGGCGGGAGATTTCGTTCCAAACCAGTTATCGGAATCCGCAGACCGGCTTTATGATCGGCGAGCTGAGTCCGCGGCACTTTTCGTTCAATTCCCACCTCGGTGCCTGTCCGGCGTGCGAGGGGCTGGGGACCGAGATTTTCTGCGATCCGGCGCTGCTGTTAGGCGATCCCGCCGCGTCGCTGGCGAAGACGGGGATGAAGGGCTGGTGGAAGATCGGGGCGCAGCGCGGGAAATCGTTCGCGCGGGAGGCGGTGGCGATTTTGCGGATGTTCGGGCTGGCGGAGGACGCGGCCTTTTCGACCCTGCCGGAGGCGGGGCGCAGGCTGCTGTTCGAGGGCGGCGAGCTGGACACCGGCTGGAAGATCGGCGCGGAGAAAAAGAAGCAGCTGAAGAAGTACGAAGGCCTCTGCGTCGAGGCCGAGCGCAAGCTGAAGGAGGCGCGCAGCGAGGCGGTGCGGCGGCGGCTTTCGCGGGTGATGGCGGAACGGCCGTGCCGGGTCTGCGAGGGCCGGCGGCTGCGGCCGGAAATCCTGGCGGTGCGGATCGAGGGCGGCGGCGGGCTTTGGCGGGGGATCCAGGATTTTTGCGCGCTGCCGGTGGAGGAGGCCGACGACTGGCTGGCGGGCTTGAAGCTGCCGGAGGACCGGGCGGAGGTCTGCGGGCAACTGAGCGGCGCGGTGCGGGAGCGGCTGGGGTTTTTGAAGGAGGTCGGGCTCGGTTACCTCGGGCTGGACCGGTCGAGCGCGACCCTGTCCGGCGGCGAGGCGCAGCGGATCCGGCTGGCGACCCAGCTCGGCAGCGGGCTGACCGGGGTGCTCTACGTGTTGGACGAGCCGAGCATCGGGCTGCACGCCGAGGACACCGGCAAGCTGATCGCCGCGCTGAAGCGGCTGCGCGACCGCGGCAACACGGTGGTGGTGGTCGAGCACGACGAGGAAATGATCCGCGCGGCGGACTGGATGATCGAACTCGGGCCCGGCGCCGGGAAGGAGGGCGGCGCGCTGTTGGGCAGCGCGCGGCCGGAGGATTTTCCGCGGGACTCGCCGACCCGGCGCTGGCTGGAAACGCCGCCGGCCGCGCTGGCGAAGCGGCCGTCTTTTCCGCTGCTCGGCGACGCGCTGGTGGTCCGCGGGGCCACCGAGCACAACTTGCGGGACCTCGACGTGAGGATCCCGCTCGGCGGGATCGTCTGCCTGAGCGGGCCGAGCGGCAGCGGGAAATCGACGCTGGCCGACGACGTGCTGCTGCGGGCGCTGAAGCGGCATTTCAACGGCGGCGGCGACCCGCCGGGGCGGCACCGGGCGATCGAGGGCATGGAATTTCTCGGCAAGGTGGTGGCGGTCGACCAGTCGGCGATCGGAAGAAGCCCGCGCTCGAATCCGGCGACCTTCACCGGGATGTTCGACGCGATCCGCGACCTCTACGCGAAGCTGCCGCTGTCACGGCAGCGCGGCTACGGCGCGGGGCGTTTCAGCTTCAATACCCACGGCGGGCGCTGCGAACGCTGCGAGGGGGCGGGGCGGTTGAAGATCGAGATGAACTTCCTGCCGGACGCCTGGGTGATCTGCCGGTCCTGCGGCGGCAAGCGCTTCAACCGCGAGACGCTGGAGGCGCGCTTCAAGGGCATGAGCATCGCCGACGCGCTGGAACTGACCGCGGCCGAGGCGCTGGCGGCCTTCGCGGCGGTGCCGAAGCTGCGCAAGACGCTGGCGGTGCTCGGCGAGCTGGGTCTGGGTTACCTGCGGCTCGGCCAGGCGGCCAACACGCTGTCGGGCGGCGAGGCGCAGCGGCTGAAACTGGCGGTCGAGCTCTCGAAACCGGCCGCGCCGCACACGCTGTATTTCTTCGACGAACCGACAACCGGGCTGCATTTCGGCGACGTCGAGCGGCTGCTGGTCGCCTTCCGCGGGCTGCGCGAGGCGGGGCACAGCGTGCTGGTCGTCGAGCACCAGCTCGACGTGATCGCGGCGGCCGACTGGGTGATCGACCTCGGCCCCGGCGGCGGGCGCGAGGGCGGGCGGCTGGTGGCGGAGGGGCCGCCGGCGGCGGTGGCGGAAATGGCGGGCTCGCCGACCGGGCGGGCGCTGGCGCGAAGGTTCGCGCGCCCTTTGCCAGACGGGAGGGGCGGCCGGCGGGACGCCAGCGCTCCTTGAGCTTGTCCGCCGATTCGCTCGCCATTTGCCAAACAAGAATCTAGGCAGGGAACGCTTTTACGATGGATCCGAACGATAAAGTGAGCAGCGCCCCTGTAGCAAGCCTGTCGCCCTCCACTGCCGCATGGCAGCAGTGGATCGCCGAGCATGGACCGCGGTTGGTCCTCTTCGCGCGGCAGCAGTCGCGCTCGTCGGAGGACGCCGAGGACATCGTCCAGGACGCCTTGGTCAAGCTGGTGGAGAAGCTCGACGCCGGGGAATTCGTCGGCGGCCAGGAAGCTTGGTTGCCCTACCTTTTCACCACGATCCGCCGGCTGTCGATCGACCTCGGACGGCGCGACGACCGCCGCCGGCGGCGCGAGGACGTGGTCGGCGGGGAAGCCGAGATCGACCAGCGGGAAGCCTTCCATCCGTGGTTCGAAAGCGAATCGTCGGACGACGAGACCCGGCAGTTGCTGGAAGCCGGCTTGAAGGAATTGCCGACGAAGTTCGCCGAGGTGGTGGTGATGAAGGTGTGGGGCGAGCGGACTTTCGCGGAAATCGGCGAGGCGCTTGAAATTTCCCCAAACACCGCGGCCTCGCGGTATCGCTATGGACTCGAGGCTTTGAAGAAGAAGCTCTCCTCCGCCCGCCGCAAGGGCGACCTTTCGATTTGAACCCGGCCCTTTCCAACAGACGCATGGACCCCGAATTCCAGGACATCGAAGACACGCTGAAGGCCTTCCGCCCGGTGCCGCTCGCGCCCGCGTGCATGGACCGTTTTCTCGCCGCGGTGGAGGGCCGCGCGCAGTCCGCGGATCCGGCGCTCGCAACGCTTGAAAAATCGCTGGGATCGATGACCCCGCTGGCGCTGCCCGGTCGCTTGGCCGGCGCGATGCTGGAGAGCGCCGCGCGGGTGCCGTTCCCGGTCGACGAGAAAGTGATACTGTTCCCGGGGGCCTCCAAGCCCGCGCCGAAGGTCGCGTCCCGCCGGCCCTGGTATGCCGCGGCGGCCGCGGTCGCGGTGGCCGGCGCGTTCAGCGCGCTGATGATCGATCAACCGCAACCGCGCCCGAACGGAAACCTCGTCGAGACGAGTCCGCGCGACCCCGGCCAGCAGGCGACGGGATTCGTTCCCGCCGCTTTCGGCAGCGGGGTCGAGGAAGCGAGAGACGAAGGCGTGATGTGGACGCCCGACGGCAAGCCGATGCGGATGGTCCGGGTGATCTACATGGACCGGGCGAAATACCGCAACGAGCAGGGGAAAGTCATCGAGGTGGATCGCCCGCGGGTCGAAGTCCTGATGGTGCCTGAAAAAATCGACTGAACTCCGAGACAAGAGGCGTGTTCTACCACGCTTCTAGTATGTCAATAGAAACTATCATGAAATCATCATTCGCATGTGGATATGCCGCCCTGCTGGCACTTGCTTCCAGCGCGCCGGCCATCGAAGCCCCCGTCGCGCCCGCCCCGATTCCACCGCAGGCGCCTGCCGCGGAGGTCGAGGAGCCGGCCGAGCCGGCGGAACCCGCCGCTCCACCGGTCGAGATGCCGCAAGCCGGGGCCGAGGTGGCGCCGGCCGCGGCCGCCAAGGCCTATCTTGGGGTGGGGGGATCGCAGGTGCCCGACCTTCTGGGCCAGCATCTCGGTTTGGCGGAAGGCGAGGGTGTGGTCGTCCGCACGCTGCAACCCGGCGGTCCCGCGGCCGAGGCCGGTTTGGCGACCAGCGATGTCATCATTCAGGTCGGCGGCAAGGCGGTCGGCACGCATGAAGAGCTGCGGGATGCCGTGTCCGCCCACCAGCCGGGCGACGAAATCGCCGTGGACTACATCCATCGCGGCGCGCTGAAGACCGCCCGCATCGTGCTCGACAGCGCGCCCGCCGGCCAGGAAGCCGGAGCGGTCGCCGGTCCGCCCGACCCGCTGATGCTTGATGGCATGCAACCGGACCAGGCGAAGCTGTTCCGCGAGGCGATCGAGCGGAACCTGAAGCCGTTCGAGGGCCTCGACGGCGAAGGTGAGATCAATCCCGAGGCGCTGTTCGGCGCCGAGATCCAGAAGCGGTTGCAAAAAATGCTCCAAGGCATGGAGCTGCCTGGCCAATTGCAGATTCCGGAGATCCAGAATGGCGGTTTGCAGATGAAGAACACCAGCGCGATCCGGATGCTGAATCCCGATGGCAGCGGCGTCGAACTGAAGACCCAGGACGGCGGCAAGGAAGTCCGGGTGCTCGGGCCCGGCGGGAAAGTCGAGTGGGAAGGTCCCTATGACACCCCGCAGGACAAGGAAGCCGCGCCGCCGGAAGTCCGCGAGAAGATCGACGCCTTGAACATTGACATGGATTTCAAGGGCAACGGCCTGCGCCTGCACATGCGCCCCGGCCGGCCGCCGGTCGGCGAGTGAACGCTCGAATTTTTCGGTAGCTGGAATGCCTGTCGTGGTCCTCGGATCACGGCGGGCGTTTTTTTTCGTAGTGGAAGGTCTGCGACCTTCCGGCGGGGCCAACGGTAGCGGAAGGTCTGCGACCTTCCGTCGGGGC
>CAMCYK010000146.1 GCA_945883695.1 Akkermansia muciniphila
GCACCTTCGCGATGATCCTGCCGTCCCGCCAGCGCGAGCTCGATGCCCCGCAGGCGATCTTCGTCGCCGAACTCGACCTCTCGAAGCTCCGCAAGTTCGCCGCCGGCAGCGGCCCGATCGAGGACCTCCCGCAGTTCCCCGGCTCGTCCCGCGACATCGCCCTCGAAGCCCCGGCTTCGCTCGCCAATGCCGAGATCGAACGCGTGCTCGCCAAGGTGAAGGAACCCCTGCTCACCGGCTTCGAATGCTTCGACGTCTTCCGCGACCCCGGCGGCCAGAAGCTCGCCGCCGACCGCAAGTCGATCGCCTACCGGCTGCACTACCGCGCTTCCGATAAGACGCTCAAGACCGACGAGATCGACACCGCCCACAAGGCCGTCGTCGCCGCTCTGACCAGCGGCTTGCCGGTGAGCCAGCGGTAGCGCGTCCGAACCCACGCGCCGCAGGAAGTAGCGCAACTTTGCAAGTTGCGTGCTTCTGGCGTCCCACCGCACCCCGACGCCCGGAACCCACAGTCCAACCTCCGTCCCATGCGGCAGCGACCCTCCGCAACACCCCATTCGCGGCCGCGGACAGCCCGAAGCCTCCCTTCGATCCGCTCCCGAAGCGACCCGCCCCCGCACGCAACTTGCAAAGTTGCGCTACTTCGCGTCCCGCGACTCAACAGACCCGTCGTTGCCGCCCCCGCGCGCAACTTGCAAAGTTGCGCGACTTCGCGTCCCGCGTGTCACTGCCCCCCCGGCGGACGACTTCGCGTTCCACGGAATCCCGCCGCCGCGCTCATCTCACCAGCGGATTGCGCGGGATGCCGCGGTCCTGCCTCGGCAGCACCGGGGCGAGCGGCTTCGGGGCTTCCGCCGGCGGGACCCGCTCCTTGTTGGTCGCCAGCAGCTTGGCCACCCGCTGGGCGTCCGCGACGACGAGTTTCACCTGCGGGCTGTCACCGGCCTGCTGGGCCAGTTGGACGTAAGCATTGTTGACCTTCACGAGGTCCGGCAAGGTCGTCGCGTTGATCTCGTCGGCGAGCAACTGGCGGTGACGCTTGAAGATCTTCGACTCGCGGGCGACCGCCGGGTCCTGTTCGAGCTCGGTGATCCGCCGGGCGACGGTCTCTTTCCAGGGTCGGCCGGGTGCGGTGACGAAGGGCCTTTCCCGGAACTCCAGCAGCTTCCACCATTGGTCGAGCGGCGACAGTTCACCGATTTCCCGGAACCCGGCCTCGAACGCGTCGGCATCCGGCTTGCCGCCGTTGCGCAGGACGAACCACTCCTTGAGCGCCGGCGAGCCGTCGGTGGGAAATTCGTGCGCCAGGTCGGTCCAGGTTTCCATCGTCACCGCGGCACCCAGCTTGCCGAAGAAGAGCCGGCCTTTGAGGGCAAAGGGATAGGTGCCGTCGAGCCGGCCGACCCCGAGGAACAGCGGGGTGCCGGCGGCCAAAGGAGCCGGCTTCGGCGTGACTTCGCGCATGTGGCCCGCGCCGAGGATGACCGCTCCGGCCAGCGAGGGCTCGGCTTGGAAAAACAGCCCGCTCATCCAGCCACCCTGGCTGAAGCCGGAGACGAAAAGCCGCTTTGGGTCCAAGCCGTGGCTGGCCGCGAGTTGGTCGCGGACCCGGCGCAGGATCAGCCGCTCTTTCTCCAGGTTTTCCGCGGTGTGGGTGAAGGCCCCGGGGAAGCTGTAGGTCATGCCCACCACGATCCAGTCCCGCGGTCCGGTGTGCTGGCGGATCAGCTTGGTCGACGGCTGGCCGCCGGTCCCGTGATAGTAAAAAGCCGCCGGCCACTTTTTCGCGGGATCGTGGTTCTCCGGGAGCGACAGTTCGACCGGGACCGCGAGGCCATCGACCGCCAGCTCTTCCGCGGCGGCGGCGGAAAGCAAAAGCGAGGCCAGCAGTAGTCGGATCATCATGCCGGGCAGCCTGCGCCAGCGGGGGAGCGGGCGCAACGTCGCAAGTTGGGGACGGGGCGGCGAAGGCCGGCGGGAGAGCGTCACTCCCGGGCAGCCAGACGGCCGCCAGACGCCCGCGGCTTGCAAGGTCGCGCTACGGCTGCGCGCGCGCCCGCAGGTCGGCGAGGTCGAGGAATTCCAGGGCGGACTCGTGGGTGGCCTCGAGCACCACCGCGGGGGCCTTGCCGGCATCGAAGGCCTCCTTCCAGCGGGCGGCGCACAGGCACCACTGGTCGCCGGCTTTCAACCCGGGGAAATCGAACTCCGGGCGCGGGGTCGACAGGTCGTTGCCCCGGTCCTTCGACCAGGCGAGGAATTCCTCGGTGACGCGGGCGCACACGACGTGCACGCCGACATCGCCGCGGCCGGTCCGGCAGCAACCGTCGCGGAAAAAGCCGGTCATCGGGTTCGTCGAGCAAGGTTGGAGGACCCCGCCGATCACATTCCGTCGTTCCAAAGGCATGGCGCATCTTAAACGCATCCGGCCGTTCGTCCAACCCGGGCTTGATGACATTGTCGTAGCGGATGGGCTGTGCCCATCCGGCGGGGGAAAAGTCCGCCAGAACCGAGCGGTCTCGATTTCCCCTCGCGCCGCCCCCAAGCGGAACGGCGCAGCCGGTTCCGCTACGAGAAATCAGCCGCCGGTGCGCGGCGGACGCTTCTTCGAGGGGCCCTCGTCGTCCTTCGGATCCACCACCCGGCCCTTGGCCTGCTTCATCTTCTGGGCCGCGTCCGCCCGTTCGGCGAGGCGCTCGACCAGTGTCTTGCCGCCGCCGCCGACCTTCGCTTTCAGTTCGGGCTCGGGCAGACGGTTGCTCAACCAGGTCTGGCCGATCGAGAAAATGTTGGAGACGGTCCAATACAACGCGAGCGCCGCCGCGAAGTTGTAACAGATGATCAGGAAGAGGAAGGGCATGAACTTGATGATCATCATCTGCGTCTTGTCCCCGCCGGTGTTCGGCATCATCGCCATCTGGGCGAAGCTGGTGAGCGCCATCACGATCGGCAGCGGGTTGATCGGGAGACCGCCGAAGATCGGAAGCGTGAAAATCGTGTCGGGCAGCGACAGGTCGGTCACCCACAGGAACGGCTGGCCGCGCATTTCCACCGCGTGGAGCAGCATCGAGTAGAAGCCGAAGAAAATCGGCAGCTGGGCGAACATCGGGAGGCAGCCGCCGAGCGGGTTGACCCCGTAGGTGCGGTAGAGCTTCATCGTCTCCTGCTGCTGCTTCTGCACGTCGTCCGGATACTTCTCCTTCAGCTTCTCCATCTCCGGCTTCAGCTTGGCCATCCGCTTCATGGTCCGGTTGGAGCGGTTGTAGAGCGGCCAGATGACGATCCGCAGGAGCACGGTGAGCACGACCACGGCGAGGCCCCACGACCATTTGTCGGAAACTTTCGCCATGGCGATATGGACCCACCACAGCGACCAGCTCATGAAGCGGCTGAAAGGGCTGAAGAAGCCGTAGTTCATCAACTCGGCCCAGTCGTCGCCCATCTTGCGGAGCATGCGGTTCTGCTTGGGACCGGTGAAGACCTGATAGGTGAACCCGCGCGACTCGCCGGGCGAGAGGACCACCGCGGGCAGCCGCAGGCCGGCGCGGACCGCCTTGACCGGCTTGGCACCGGGCTTGAGGGCGACCTCCGAGACCTTGCTCCAGAGCAGCGACTCGCCGGGCTCGGCCGGCCGGAGCACGGTCGCGAAGAACTGGTTCACCACCCCGACGAAGTCCGCCCGGCTGATCGGCTCGGTGATGATCGACTTTTCCTTGCTGAACCAGCCGCCGGCAAAGGAGGTGGCGGCGGTGAAGGAGAAGTCGCGGTCGTCGCGCACGACGAAGCCGGTTTGTTCCGGGCGCTCGATGGTGTCGAGCGGCGCGGCGGTGCCGAGGAAGATGCTGTAGTTGTCGAGATTGGCGGTGAGATCGCCGGGGTTCTCGAACTGGATTTTAAAATCGAGGAGGTAGGGGGAACCGGGCTTGTCGGGCTCGACCAGCGACCAGGTTTTCTTGACCCGCAGACCGGACGGCAGGCGGCCGGCCATCACGACCGATTTGCCGGGAACGGCCTCGCTTTCGAGGAATTCATAGGCGACGCCCTCCACCCGGTCCGGTCCCTCCGCGATCGCGCCGATCGGGCTGGTGCCGTGGCGGTTCATGCGGACGGGACCTTCGGTGCCGGGGATCTGGTTCTTGATCTCGGCATGCTTGAGGCCGCCGGCGATCGAGGTGAAGGTGAAGATCGTCTCGGGGGTTTCGAGGGTCGTGAACTGCTCGACCAGCTGGAGGGGCGGTTCGACTTCGACCAGCGAGCCGGGTTTCTCCTCCGCGGCGGCCGGCCGCGACGGGTCCGCGGTGGGTGTCACCTGCTCCGGCGTCTCGAGCCTTTTCTGCTCGGCGATCGCGCGGGCGTTCTTCTGCTGCAGGGTGATGTTGATCGCCAGCAGGATGCTGCAGACGATGACGACGATCCAAGTCTTGCGGTCGTACATGTGAATGTTGGAAAGGGAAGTGCCGGGCGTCAGGCGTCGGGCCCGGCGGGTCGGTGGGGGTGACGGGATTCCGCACCTTGCTCCGGCGGGACGGGGTCATAACCGCAGCCGCCCCATGGATGACAGCGGAAAATCCGGCGGATGCCGAGCCACGAGCCGCGGAGGGACCCGTGGGACTCCACGGCTTGGAGAAAGTAGTTCGAGCAGGTCGGTTGGAAACGGCACCCGCTGTTCGGCCCGCCGAGCGCCTTGAGCACCGGATTGAGGAAGATCTGGTAGCCGCGGATCGCCAGCCGGATGAGCGGTTTCATGGAAGTTTTCACCTGGCACCTATCAGCCCCAGCCGCTGCGCCTGCCGGAGCCAGTCAAGCTCCAGGTCTCCGAAGCTGGCCGCGGCCGAGCCGGGGCGCGGGATGGTTACCAGCAGGCGTTTCGGATCGGCGATGCGGTCGCCGTGGCGTTGGATAATGGCGCGGATGCGGCGGCGCAGCAGGTTGCGGTCATGCGCCTTGCCGACTTTCTTGGTCGTGATGATGGCGACTTTCAAATGCGGCAGAGCCGGATCGGCGAGGGTGCTGAGCACGACAAAACGGCCGGCGTTCGCCTGGCCGTCTTTGCGCGCGCGGAAAAAATCCGCGCGTTTCGACATGCTGTGCTTCCGCGGGAGGCGCATGGCCGGACGCGGCGCGCAGGTTGAAGTCAAACCCCGTGCTGGGTGGTGTGGCGCTCGTAGTGGATCTCGGCACCCTTTGGAATGAGGCGCTTGCGACCCTTCTGGCGGCGACGCTTGATGATGTCGCGGCCGGACTTGGTCGCCATGCGGGCGCGGAAACCGTGCTGGCGCTTGCGGGTGCGCTTCGAGGGCTGGAAGGTGCGTTTCATGACGGTATCAAAAAGTTGGTGGCTCCGGGGTGGGAACCCTTGTTCCGGCCCGGGCGGGGGCGCACTCTAGGAACCGGACCCGGCTTGTCAATGCGCCAAATCCCGGGTTCCCCAGAATTTTTTCGGAGATCCCGGGGAAAATTTCGTGCCGCTCCGGTCCCGGCATGCCACGCTTGACCCGTGAATCAAGGTTCTCCCGAGAGCGCCACGGCCGTCGCCAACCGCCCGAAAGTCCAGCCCGCAACGATCGAAGATCTGCCGGAGCTGACCAATCTGGTGATGGAATTGTTCGCCCTGTCGGACGATTTCACCCCCGATCACGAGGCCCAGCAGCGCGGACTTGCCTTGATCCTCGAACAACCGAGCCGCGGCCGGATCTTCGTGGTCCGCAACGAGACCCGGATCATCGGCATGGTCAACCTGCTGTTCACCATCTCCACCGCGATGGGCGGCTTCGTGATCCTGATGGAGGACGTCATCGTCCACCCGGCCCACCGCGGCCAAGGCTACGGCACCATGCTGCTCGACCAGGTGATCGAGTTCGCGAAACAGAAGGATTTCAAGCGGATCACCCTGCTGACCGACAAGATCAGCGCCGAGTCGCAGAACTTTTTCCGCAAGAACGGCTTCGAGTATTCCAACATGATCCCGATGCGGCGGATCATTTCCCGTTGAAAGCGATGCCTCTCGGAACGGTCAGCGAGGTCGACGGGTTCGCGATGGCGTTGGTGCTGATCCTGATCCTGAGCTTCGGGATCGTCGCCTTGTTGCTGGGGTCGATCACCCGCCATGGCAAGCGGCGCGACCGCGAGGTGGAAGACCTGCTCGAGGAAGTGTGCGACCAGGAGGCGGAGAAACTGCCGTCCCCCGCCGCCACCCCGGAAACCCGCGAGCCGTGGGAGAAGGACGGGGACTGGTGGAAGTAGCAGGCTTCGCGGTTCGCCGGAGGCTTTTGGACTGCTGCGATGATTCGCAGCTCTCGGAATGCAGGGTGCGGCCGGCGGATGGGGCGGGACGCGGCGATCCCTGAGGGTCGCCTCAGGCCACGGGAGCCGCGATCCTCACCCCTCCACTCGACAGCTGCGAATCATCGCAGCAGTCCGAGGGCGGAGGGCGGCCGCGCCGCGCTTGTCAGGGGATAGTCTCCGGTGGATCGGGACGGTCCGGCTCCGCGAAGAATCCCGCGGACTTTAGTCCGCTTGGACGGATTCAGGCGGACGAAAGTCCGCGGTCCAGTACACCGCCCGCCGGTTCAGCCGAGAAGATACTTCGCGGCCTGTTCGACGTCCTTGTCGCCGCGGCCGGAGAGGTTCGCGATGATCAGGTCGCCCTTCGGCAAGCTGCCCGCGATCTTCGAGACGTAGGCCATCGCGTGCGCGCTTTCGAGCGCCGGCAGGATGCCTTCGGTGTGCGCGAGCTCCTTGAACGCGGCGAGCGCCTCGTCGTCGGTGGCGTAGGTGTATTCCACCCGGCCGATGTCCTGCAAATACGCGTGCTCCGGTCCCACCGCCGCGTAGTCGAGGCCGGCCGACACCGAGTGGGTCAGCTCGATCTGGCCGTCATCGTTCGCCAGCAGCCAGGTCTTGGTGCCCTGCAGCACGCCCAGCTTGCCGCCTTGGAAACGGGCCGCGTGGCGCTCCGGGATGATCCCGTCGCCACCGGCTTCGACGCCGATCATCCGGACGTTTTCATCCTGCAGGAACGGATGAAACAAACCCATCGCGTTCGATCCGCCGCCGACGCAAGCGACCAGCAGATCGGGCAGGCGGCCTTCCTTTTCCAGAATCTGCGCGCGGGCCTCGACCCCGATCACCCGGTGGAAATCGCGCACCATCATCGGGAACGGGTGCGAGCCGAGCGCCGAGCCGAGGATGTAATGGGTGTCGTCGACGGTCGCCACCCAGTCGCGCATCGCCTCGTTGACCGCTTCCTTGAGGGTCGCCTGCCCGGCGGTCACCGCGCGGACTTCGGCCCCCATCAGGCGCATCCGGGCGACGTTCAAGGCCTGGCGCTCCATGTCGACCTTGCCCATGTAAACGACGCATTCCATCCCGAAGCGGGCGCAGACGGTGGCGGTCGCCACCCCGTGCTGGCCGGCCCCGGTTTCGGCGATGATCCGCTTCTTGCCGAGCCGTTTGGCCAGCAGGATCTGGCCGAGGGCGTTGTTGATCTTGTGCGCGCCGGTGTGCAGCAGGTCCTCGCGCTTGAGGTAGATCTTCGCGCCGCCGAGCTTCTCGGTCCAGCGTGCGGCGAAGTAGAGCGGGGTCGGGCGGCCGACGTAGTTGTGCAGCAGGTCGTCGAGCTCGGCCTGGAACGCCGGATCCTGGCGGGCGGCGGCGTAGGCCACCGTCAGCTCCTGCAGCGGGGCCATCAGGGTCTCGGGCACGAACATGCCGCCGAATTTGCCAAAGTGGCCGGAAGCATCGGGAAGCGCGGGCGAAGGAAGTGCCATGACGGCCGGAAAGAAACACAGGATGCGGGCGGCGACAGAGGAAAAAATCAAGTCACCCCTTGCAGAAACGGCTCCACCTCCAGGAAATCCTGGCCGTGGATGATTTCCGCGAGGATCGGCACGCCGGTCAGTTGCTCGAGCATCCCCTTGTTGGTGATCGACGCGGTGTCCAGTTCGTCGGAGAGCTGGTTGACCACCAGGCCGGCGATTGCCAGCCCGCGGGCGCGGATCGCGTCGACCGTCAGGATCGTGTGGTTGAGCGCGCCGAGGCGGTTCCCCACCACCACGATCACCGGCAAGCCCATATCCACCGCAAGGTCGGCCATGTCGTAGCCCTCTGCCAAGGGCACCCGCCAGCCGCCCGCGCCTTCCACGATCACCACCGGATGCTCCGCGGCGAAGCGCCGGAAATCCTTCAGCAACGCCGCGACATCGACCGGCCGGTTCTCCAACATGCCGGCGACCAGCGGCGCGACCGAGGCTTTCAGCCAGACCGGATTCACCTGACCAAGGTCCAGTCCGCCGGACGCGGCAGCCAGCAGAACGGCATCGTCGCGGTCGCCGCAGCAGACCGGTTTGAAGCCGGCGGCGGCGATGCCTTCCGCACGGAGGGCCGCGACCAGCAGGCAGGAAAAACGGGTCTTGCCCGCGCCGGTATCGGTGCCGGTGACAAAATAGCTCACGCCGCAGCCCTGCCGGGGCGGGGCGTGCGGGTCAAGGCTCTTCACCCTCGGGCACGATGATCGCCCGCGGGTACTGGCCGCCGGGAATCACTTGTTCTTGCTCCTGCAGGTGCGCCTTAATCAGGAACCAGATCGCTGTCGCTAGCAGAAGTGACACGGTCTTGGGGATCAGGTTCTTTCGGAACGCCTTTCTCATGGGTATTGTCTCCGGTCAGGAAAATCTCGGCCATCCGCGCGCGGAATTTGTCCTCGCCCAAATTCCGCTCCAAATTGCCCTCGATGCAAATTGAAATCGCCCCGGTCTCCTCGCTGACGATCACCGCGACGCAGTCGGCCTCTTCGGTCACCCCGATCGCCGCGCGGTGGCGCAGGCCGATCGAGCGGTCGCTCAGCTCGCGCTGGCTGACCGGGAACACGCAGGCCGCGGAGGAGATTTTCTTGTTGGCGATCACCATGCCGCCGTCGTGCAGCGGCGACTTCGGGAAGAAAATCGTCTTTGCCAGCTCCGGCGAAAAGTCGGCGTTCAGGGTGACGCCGGTCTCCTCGTAGGGCTTCAGCGCGATGTCGCGCTCGATCGCGAACAGCGCGCCGGTCCGCTTCTTGGACAGGGCGACCACCGCGTCCTCGAAGATCTCGAGGAAATCGAGCTGGCTCTTGTTGGAGAACGAGAAGAAGCGGCTGCTCCCGAGCTTTGCCAGCGCGTTGCGCAGTTCCGGCTGGAAAATGATCGGCACCGCGAAGACCAGCAGCAAGGCCGCCCGGGTGATCAGCCAGGAAATCACCGCGAACTCGAACAGCCGCAGCAGCAGCGTGACCGCGACCAGGATCGCCACCAAACCGACCAGGATCCGCGCCCCGCGGGTCGCCCGGAAGGCCCGGAAAATCTGATAGATGGCAACGGCCAGGATCAGGATCTCGATCCCGTCCCGCCAATGCTCGCTGATGAATTTCCACGCCATTCCGAGCCGCTTACTACTCCCGGCAGGACCAGCCTGTCATTTCCTTTTCCGCGGGCGGTCCAATTAGAAAGCCGGAACTCCGGTGGCTGAATGGTAGCGGCGATGGTGGTAATGACCGCCGCCGTAGAAGCCACCGCCGTAGAAGCCGCCACGGTAGTAGCGGGGCTCGTTGTTCTGGCCGATCGCGTAGCCGACGATCCCCGCCGCCACGGCTCCGACCGCGGCGGCCCCCGGATCGACGCTTTGAACCTGGCGGCCGTTGGCGTCGTAAGTCGTCATGCACGAGGCCAGCGGCAGCACGGCGAGCAGCGCGGCGGTTTTGAACGGGAACGTTTTCATCGGGGGGTGGGACGCATTCCCGGGTGAGTTTATTCGATCGGGCGGACATTCTGATGGCTCCGCCCGGCGGCTCAACCGCGACAGCGCCGCAGGCGCCTAAGGAGTGTCGACCTGGGGTCGACACTCCCCGTGTTGACCGAAGGTCCACACTCCTTACGGCTCCGCCCGGCGGCTCAACCGCGACCACGCCGCAGGCGCTTAAGGAGTGTCGACCTGGGGTCGACACTCCCCGTGTTGACCGAAGGTCCACACTCCTTACGGCTCCGCCCGGCAGCTCAACCGCGACAGCGCCGCAGGCGCTTAAGGAGTGTCGACCTGGGGTCGACACTCCTTCCGCCTCCACACGATCCACCCGAGGAAAACCGCCCCGCTCACCCCGCCGACCACATAACAGGTAAGCTGGATCGTCTGGGTGATCAGCAGCGGCTTGGAGAAATCCGGATACAACTCCAGGGGAAAGAGCGGCAACCCGGTCTTCCACACCCAGGCCCCGGCCAGCAAACCGGCGGCTTCGGTGACGAGGATGCCCCACGGCAGGACCTTCAACATCGTCCCCGGCGCGACCTTCGGCCGGCTGCCGGCCCGCCCGAGAAACAAGGCCGCCAGACCGAGGATCAGACCCGGACCGATCGACGCGCGGAATGCCCAGGCGAACGCCAGCAGCGTCAGGTTCCCGATCCCCCACAGCGGCGGATGCCACTCGGTGAAATGCTCCGGCGCGATCCGGATCAGATACTGGTCGTGCAGCACGCAATAGAGGAACACCATCCCCCAGATTCCGAAGACGATGGTGTAGCTCACCCCGCGCTTTTCATCGAGCAAGGGAACCATCGGCAGGCGGAGCGGACTCATCGTCCGCCCACTTCATGCCGCGCGGCCTTCCGCGGCAAGCACGCCCCGTGGACTGCGTGCAGCCCGCTGCCGCTTTGTTGCCACAGCCTGCTGTGGAGTCAGCCGGGATTCGTCAGCAGGCTGACGAACCGAAAGCGGCAGCGGGCTGCCGCAGTCCAAGGTGCCGCCGGCCGGAATCGGCGGGACAAGATGAAGTGAAGATCTTCCATTCCGCGCAACGCGGAGTTCCCCCGGTCCGCCGGGGCTGCTAGATCCATTCCCAATGCTCGAACCCCGCCAGCGCTTCATCGATCTCGCGACCCGGCCCTTGGCGGGAAAACAGGCCGACCACGACCTCGCGCGGGGCGAGCTGATGGACCGCCTCGCCCACGCCCGGCCGGCGGAGGGCGATGACTTGTTAGAGACGGCGACCGGCCGGCTGGAGGAACGCCACGCGCCGCCCGCCTGGCAGACCGCCCTCGGCTTCGCCGGCGCGCTGGCGCTGGCCGGATTGATCCTGGCGGGGGTGCTGCACGCGGCGTGGCGGGAGATGAAGGATCTCAATCCGCTCTATCGTTTCTTCCCGCTCCACTCCACCCACCAGGAGGAATGGGAGGCCCGGATCACGGCCGGGGTCGATGGCGGGCGGCGGGACTTCCTGCTGGCGAACACGGAGGGCTTCGCCAGCGAGGCACAAAAGGCGAGATATGCCGCCGCGGCCGCGAACCTGCCGGAGGATCCCGCCGATTTCGAGGAGTTGATGGCCTATTACCGGACCAGCGCAACAACCGCCGACCCGGCGAGCAGACGGACGGTCTCCGAACTGATGGACCACGCGGAGCGGATCGATCCGGGGAACGGATGGTGGCCGCTGGTGCTTGCCCAGATCGACAACGGGATGGTTCGACCCGGCGGCACCTTCGCCTCCCGCGGGAGTTCGGACCCCGCTCGCCCTGACTCGATTTGGAAGACGATCGAAGGGGCCGCGGCGCAAGCCCGGTTTGAAAGCCACATCCCGGGCCGGACGGCCCGCCGGCTGGAGATGATGGGCCCGGCCGAGGATATCGCCGCGATGGTTTCGCGACAGCGCTTCGCGGAGCGGCAGCGGAGCCTCAGCGACAGCTCGCGGGGGGAGGTCTGGGTGAATGGAGCCGAGGAGCTGAACTTTGTCCTCGACCCCGAGGGACTGAAGCGCTGGATCGCGACTTGGGAAAACCTCACCCGGCGTCAATTGCAGCCGGAGCGGGCCGACTTCCTTGGCACGGAGGTGATCTTCAGGATCCCTCAGGTGGCTCGGTCCCTCTCCATTTTCACCACCCGGATGGCTCTGCCGGACGAAAGCGCGCGGATGGACCGCTGGACCAAGGAAGCGACCTCGATTCTCACCCGATCCCCGGCTCCCGGGCCGCGGCGCTATGCCATGACCGTGAGCGGCAGCCGGCAGGCCTTCGTCGCCGATGACGCCGAGTTCGAGCCCGGCCGGCGGGCCGAGTTCGCGCTGGCGGACCGCTACTTCGCGCTGACGGCGGCCTGCCTTTTCACCCTGCTGGCGCTGTTCGCGGCGCTCGAGAGCTGGCGGCGGCCACGGGAAATCCGGGGCATGGCGCAGGGCTTGTCCCCCTTGCTGCGGCCGGTCGACTTCGCCTGGCTGGCGGCGCTGGGCATCGTCGCGCCGCTCGCGTGGCACGTCGGGGTCACCCGCGTCACCCCGCTCGGCTGCCGCGATTTCGCCCTGACGGAGTGGGACATGATCCCCGCCTGGTCGCAGGCCGGCGGCAGCTTCCTGCTGGCGACCTGCCTGCTGCTGCAAACCTCGCGCTGGCGGATCGCCAAGCGCGGCGGTTTCCTCGCGCTGCGCCCGCCGGCCCTCTCGCCCGGCTGGGCCGCGGCGGCGGTGGCGGCGCTGTTCGTGCCGTCCCTGGGGGCAGTCCGTTTCCTGACGAAATGGGAGGAGGAATTCCTGCTCCTCGGCAGCAGCGCCGCCGGGGTGCCCTTGCTTTGGCTGCTCTGGCGCGGCGGCGCGATCGCCTTCGGCCCGCGCTCGGCAGCGCTCGGCGGCGTGCTGAGCTGCCGGATGCTGTTCCCCGCCTTCCTCGCGATGGCGGGCCTGCTGCTCGCCCTGATGCCGCTCTTGAAAAGCGAAGAGCGCCGCTGGGTCGCCCGCGACGCGGTCGGCGGCACCGACCCCGCCGGATCCGGCCTCGGCCGGCTGGAAGCAAGAACCCAGGCGGCACTCCGCCAGCAATTGCTGGAAGCGATGAAATAACGGCGCGGCCTCGAACCGACCCCCTTTCCCCGGGCGGGCTATTCCGCCACCGGCATCCAGCGGACCCCGTCGATCACGACATGACCGTCGGTGCCCGCGTTGCCGATCACGACCGCGGCCGTCGCGCCGAATTCGAACTCACCGAGCTCGGTCCAATGCACGCCCTTGCCCGGCGCGGGCGAGCGGAGGTCGAGCTTCAGCGGGCGGACCCCGCCCCCGTGATGAATTTCCACGGGCGCATTGGTCGCCCGGTTGCCGTTGGGAGGCGCGGCGAGGGCGACCCGATACTTGCCCGGCTTTGGCAGCTTGACCTCGAAGCGGGCCTGCGACTTGCCATCGCGCGCGTCGCCGTCGTGCCGGTAGCCGTCGCCGAGGAAAGCCTCCGCGGACACGCTGCCGGTCCACGACCCCGTCAGCTTGGCCTCCCGGTCGTCCACCACGATGCCCGCCACCGACTTCGGATCGACGCCGCGCGCCGAATTCGGACCGCGGTATTCGAGGACCTGGCCGTCCTTGAGCAAGCGCCCGCGCAGCGCGGCATAGGGCACCTTCTGGACCGGCAGCCCGCCGTCGATCGCCAGCACCGCGGCGCTGGCGGCGCTCTGGCCGAGGATCATGAACACCGGCTCCATCCGGATGCTGCCGTACGCGATGTGGCTGGCGGACATCGCCACCGGCACCAGCAGGTTCTCCGCCTGGCCGTCTTTGGGAACCAGCGAGCCGTAGGCGATCTGATAGGGTCCGTTGGTGCTGACCCCGATGTCTCCCTCGTTCTGCACGTGACCTTCCGGCGTGATGTAGCGCTGCACGTTGTGGCTATCGATCGTGTAGCTGCCCATTCCGACCGATTCCGGCGTCGGCTTCTTCTTGCGCAGCTCGTTTTCGGTCATCACGAACTTCCCTACCATCCGCCGCGCCTCGCGGATGTAGAGCTGGTGCGACCAGTTGCCGTTGTCGGTGAACTCGTCCTTCGGCAGCCCCCATTCCCGCAGCTCGTCCCGCACCTTCGCCGGCACGCGCGGGTCGTTCGCGACGAACCACAGCAGGCCCTGCTGGTAGGTCCGGTGCTCGGCGATGATCTCGCGCCGCCGCTCGTAGCCGGCCTCGGGATAATCGTAGTTGTAGCCGATGTTGTCGAAGCTGAAGGGCCCGTGGTTGTTGGTGTCGGTCTTGCGGTTCGGGATGGGATCGAACTTCGCGAAGAACTGGTTCCACCCGGCGTTCAGCACCCGCAGCAGCAGCTCGTACTGGCTGGCATCGTAGCCGTCCGGCTTCGGAAAGGGGATGCGGTTCGCGGGGTCGTTGGTGAAGCAGGCGCGGAAGCAGTAGGCCTGCACCCGCTGGTCGCCCTCGCCTTTCACGCCCGGATCCGCCGTGCTGATCCGCGGCAGCACCCCGCTCGACGGGTCGCCCGGCACCTTGTAGGGACTGAGCGGCACCTTCACCGCGGCGAAATGATGGCCGTGATGCAGCACGCCGGTTTGCACGCCGTTGTGCTCCTCGCCATAGACGGCGTTGGCCTCGCGGCCGACGTGGTAGTCGACCCCCGCCGCCGCCATCAGGTCGCCCTCGTAGGTCGCGTCGATGAACATCTTCCCGGCGTGGCTTTTGCCGTCGAGCGTGGTGATGGAAACGATCCGCCCGTCTTCCACCTTCACGCCCTTCTCCCGGTCCAGCCAGGCATCGCGAACGACCTCGATCCCGAACTCCTTCACGTAGTCCTCGAACACCCGCTCGGCGGCGTGCGGCTCGAAGATCCACATCGTGCGGTTCTCGCCGTCGATCGCCGGCGTGCCCTGGCCCTGGTTGCCATACTCGGACCGCTGCTGCCACCTCCATGCCTCCGGCTTCTGGTAGTGGAGGTAGATGCGGTGATAAAAGTCCCGCGCCAGCCCGCCGATCACCGCCTTGTTGCCGGTGTCGGTGAATCCCAGGCCGCCGCTGCTCAGGCCGCCGAGGTGCCGGTCGGGTGAGACCACGATCACCGACTTGCCCAGCTTCTTCGCCTGCACCGCGGCGATCACCGCCGCGGAGGTGCCGCCGTAGATCACGATGTCGTGATCGGCGGCCAAAAGGCGGGTGGCGACGAGGAAGACGAGGGTAACGAAGGCGTCTCTCATGAAGGATGCGGGCTTTGTCCCTCCTACGGCGATTTCCGAGCTTTCTTCCCGCCTTGAGGCATCCGAACGAGTTTGGGGCCGGACCCGCCACCCGCCGTGCACGGCAGGCGCGTGGTCTCCGGCCCGCAGATCGGTCCCGCAACGCCCGCGTCCGGTTCCCCCGCATCGCCCATACCGGCCCCTCTCTCCTTGCTCCGGCAGCGCGAAGCCTCCACCGCCGTGGACGTCAAGGACAGCACCGGCACCCCGCTCACGCTCGGCGACTCCAGCTCCAATCAACTCTTCCGCCCGCTCCTCGCCACCGTGGGCCGAGGCGAGATCATCTTCTGGGCACCAACCTCCCGCGACTCGACAAAGCCCGACAGCATCATCGACTCCGACACCACCGCCCTCGCCCCCGGCGAGTGCTCCTTCAGCTACGTCTCCGGACGCTCCCGCTACGGCGTCGGTACACCCGTGGTCATGACCCCGCTCATCCCCGGCACCACCCGCTTCGACCCCAAGCCCTTCGGCGGCAAGGCTGTGGTCTTCTTCGTCGGCGATTCGATACTTGTCTTTCTCATTGAGCCCGACGGCCGCGTCCTCGGCAACGGCCGCGACCTCTTCGACCCCGCCCAACCCTACTGGCGCGGCATTCCACCCGACCTCAAGTGGCCGGAGTGAGCCTCCCACCCGGATAGAGGTAGGAACGGGGCTCTCGCCCCGCTCCCCCCTCCGAACCGGACCTGCGGATCTCCCGCATCCGGCTCTCCAGTCAGCAGTTTGCTCCGTTACGGAGGCTCGCGTTTTCAGTTTCCCGGGCGTCCAGCAGGCAGAAGAGC
>CAMCYK010000147.1 GCA_945883695.1 Akkermansia muciniphila
GCGGTGGCGGCCTTGTCCTCCGAACGAGGTTTCGCCCTCGTCATTTCACTGGCCCTGATGGTGCTGCTCACCGTGCTGGCGGTCGGCCTGCTCGGATTGTCGTCGATTTCGCTGAGAACCAGCGCCCGCTCGGGCGACATGGCGCACGCCCGGAGCCAGGCGCGGCTGGGGCTGATGATGGCGCTCGGCGAACTGCACTCCGAGCTGGGACCCGACCGGCGGGTCTCGGCCGCCGCCTCCGCGGTCAACGAAGCGCCGGTCCGGCCGCATCTGCTCGGCGTCTGGGACGCGTGGCGCCGGCCGGCGGGGGACGCGTCGATGCCAAACTACGGCGAGAAGCAGGACAAGTTCCGTTCCTGGCTGGTTTCAACCGGCGAACCGTCCGCTGCGAACGATCCCGCCTTGCCCGGCAAGGATCCCGGGTCGGCAGCGGCGGGTTTGGTGGGCACCGGGGGGCAGGGGATCCCGGAGCTGGAGGTGAAGGCGGAGAAGGTCGTGACCGCCAACGCGGCGGGCGATCCCGAGGGCGCCTACGCTTGGGCGGTGTTCGACGAGAGCCAGAAGGCCGCGATCCAGTTGGGTGATCCCGAGTCGCTGGAGTCGCGCGGGGCGGAGATCGGCAGCCGATCGGCGCCGCCGCGGGTCAGGGCGGATGTCCTGGCCGATGAACTCGCGGGCTTGAAGGAACCGCGGAACCTGCTGACCTTGGAGACGGCGTCGCTGGCCGGCGGCGGACCGGGTGCCGCCGCGGAGGTCAGGCGGAGGTTCCATGATTTCACCACCCGGTCGATCGGGCTGCTGACCAACACCGCCGAGGGCGGGATGCGGAACGACCTCACCCAGTACTTCGAAGAGGGGCTGGTTCCGGAGGGCGGGGAATTCGTCTACGGTTCGGACAACGGCGGCCTGCGCTGGAGTTATCTGCTCGATCATTACGGCCGCTACAAGCAGCTCGAGAGCGCGGCGAGCGGGCGGCCGTGGGCCCGCCCCGAAATCAGCGACCGGGAGCTCGCGAACAGTTTCAAGGATCAGGGAATCAAGCCGACCCCGCCGAAAGAGCGCCTGTTCCCGATCATCTCCAAGTTCCAGCTGGTGTTCTCGATCGTCTCCCACCACCACCACTCCTCCGACCGGGTCGCGTATCACGAGAACAACGCCGTGCCCAAGGGCAACGAGCGCCACGCGGTGCCGCATCTCGCCTACGATCCGGTGGTCACCTTGTACAATCCCTACGACGTGGCGCTGCGCCTCGACCGCCTGCGGGTCCGGGTGTCCGACCCGCCGGTCGGGTTCCGCTTCGCGAAGATCGACAACCAGAAGAACCAGACCATCTGGTACCGGCGCGAAATGGCGGCGGGCCAGTTTCATGGCCTCGGGCGCTTCCAGATCGCCCACGAGCGCAATGCCAACCCGCCGCCGAAGAACTTCACGCTGGTCCTGACGGACGGCGACAGCGAGGCGGCCGGGAAGTCGCTCATGCTGGAGCCGGGCGCGGTGAAGGTGTTCGCGATGCGGGTCGAGAAGTCGTGGTCCTGGCGGAGCGAGTTCTCCAACCGGACCTTCTTCGACTGGGACTATGGCTTGAACGCGGGCAACATGGACCATCGTTCGGGCAATCGCTTCGGCGTGGAGGCGGTGCCCGGATGGGATGCCCGGGCCGGTCTGCAAACCGACCACATGAGCTACGCGGGGCGCGAGCCGGAGACGCTCTACGATTTCGAGAAGGATCCGAAAAGCCCGTGGGGCGGCGGGTTCCTCTCGATGAGGATCACCGACGACATCCGGGTGGAGGCCAAGGCCCAGCGCACGGCGGCGGGCTCGGCGACGCCCGACCTGCTGGTCGAGCTGATGGCCGGCAAGAATATCGACACGCGGGTCGACCTGGTCCGCAGCTACCGCTTCCACCTGGCGGACCCGGTGGCCGAGATGAGCGAGGATCCGGCGAATCCGGTGATCTCGCGCGACTTCCTGGTCGAGGACACCCTGCAGAAGCCCGACGACCGCGGCGTCGCCGGCAAAAAGCCGTTCGCGATGCTCGAGATGACGGCGCGGACCACCCGCGATCCGCTGGATGACTCCAAGCCGTGGCTTTACAACAACCCGGTGGTCGAGGGCGCGCGGCTGGACACCAAGGTTGCCGGCCTGGTGCACGACAGCTACGACCTGCGGCTGGTGGAGATGCAAAGCTTCACCAGCTTCCCCGGAATCGAGTTCGATCCGGCGACCAAGCGCGGCTACCACGGCGCGAGCAAGAGCGCGAACGGCGGCTCCAGCAACGTCCCGATGTTCAGCGTTCCGGTGGTCCCGATGTCCTCGCTGGGCGACTGGGTCCATGCCAACCTGACGGCGGGCGGGGTGCTGCCGCGGGTGGTCCACGCGCTGGGCAATTCGCGGGCCCTGCCCCTGCTCGACACCGGCTCGCTGTCGCGCTCCCTCGGGGGGAACATCCTGCGCGACCACTCCTACCTGCTCAACGAATCGCTCTGGGACCGCTATTATTTTTCGGCGCTCACCGACTACGGCTATCCGGGCAGCCTGCTCGGCGACGGCCGCGGCCGCAAGGAGGTCCTGACCGACACCTTGGCGGGATCCCGGCCGCCCTTGAACAGCCGGCTGGTGCCGATCGTGCCGGTCGGGGATGCCGCCGCCGCGGCCGCCGAGATCGAGGCCTTGCCGGCACCCGAGCGGGCGGTGAAGCTCGCCGCCTACCTGGGGATCGCCGGACCGTTCAACGTCAACTCGACCTCGGTCGATGCCTGGCGTGCCGTGCTCGGAAGCTGGCGCGACCGCTTGATCCACGGCTGGTCGGGCAAGAGCTTCAACAACGAAAGCCGGACCCCGTTCCCGCGGAGCGATCTGCCGCTGATGGGCGCGGATGGCGTCGCGGGCGGGCCGGGAGGAGATGTGCTCGGGGATCTCCGCTGGGCCGGTTTCAGGAGCCTCGACGATGCCCAGATCGAGCGCCTCGCCCGCGAGATCGTCAGCGAGATCCGCAAACGGGGGCAGCTCGACCAGGCGCCGTCGTTGAGCCTCGGCGAGTTCGTCAACCGCCGCGTCGGCCCCGCGGACGGCCTTCACGGGCTGGCGGGATTGCTCCAGACGGCGATCGACCAGGTCGACCGCGATGCCGCCGGGCCCGGCGGCGGGATCAACACCTCGGCGCGGCTGCGTGATGGCAAGCAGATCGATGGCGCGACGATTCCCGGTCCGCGCAAGAAGGGGGTGATCACCCCGTCCCTGCTGGACGGATCCACCGCGGAAGGATCGCCCACCCTGCTGACGCAGGGCGACCTGATGCGGGTCCTCGGACCGGTGGCCACGGTCCGCGGCGACAGCTTCAAGATCCGCGGTTACGGCGAGGCGCGCGCGAAGGACGGAACGGTGCTGGCGACGGCGCGCTGCGAGGCGGTGGTCCAGCGGATGCCCCGCTACCTCGACCCGGTCGATCCCGCGGAACGCCCCGAGAGCGCGCTCGAAAGCCCCGCGAACCAGACCTTCGGACGACGCTTCGAAGTCGTTTCATTCCGCTGGCTGTCCACCGGTGAACTCTGAATGATGCGCCCACGAACGATGAAACGATTTCGCCAGATCGCGGTGCCGGTGACGGGATGGCTGCTCGCCGTGGCGGGCGGCTTGATGGCGCAGGACGAGGCGGTGAACCCGCTGGTCATCCGCCCGCTGGCCTTCACGCCGAATCCGCTGTTCAAGGAAGTCTTCGTCCATGACCCGGCCGCCGAGTCGCCGGCGGTCGCGACCGGGATCAAGAGCTATTTGAACCACCAGTCGACCAAGGTCACGCCGTCGGGGGACCGCCTGGTGTTCACGACCAGCGCCGACCGGTCGTCGATCGGGAATCCGGAGCAACGGATCGCCGAGGTGGTGGTCCCCGCCGGAACGAAATCGGCGATCCTGCTGTTCCTGCCGGATCCCGGAGGGGCGAAGTCGCGGTGGCGGGTGCTGGCGGTGGCGGATTCGCGCGAGGCATTTCCGGCCGGCTCGTTCCGGGTTTTCAACCTGAGCCCGCTGGCGGTGCGCATCGATCTCGAGGGGAAGCCCTTCGGCTTCAAGCCGGGGCAGGGAGGGTTGATCGAGAATCCTCCGATGGGCCCGACCGAGCACGCCGCGATGCGGACCTTCGCGATGGAAGGCAAGGAGTGGCGGCCGGTCGCCTCCGGCATGTGGCCGGATCCCGGCCGCGCGCGGGTGCTCCAGATCCTGTATCGCGATCCTGCGACAGGCCGCATCCAGCTCAAGGGCTTCGATGACGTGCCGCCCCGCGCCGAGCCCGCGACCCCGCCGGCGGCGGGACCGTGAGGAAAGGCGGAGTGCCTGCCGCCGCCGCGGAGCGCGAGGTCACCGGCAGCGCCGGGTCATCCCGCGGCCCGCTGGAACGGCTGACTTTTCCTCCGCGCCGGTGGCGGCCGGCGGGCCGCGCTGAGCTTTCGGTAAATGATCATTCGGTTCGCTGAATGATAATTGCCTCCGGAACGCGCTTCCGGTTGGTTGGTATATCTGATGAATGGCGTTTGCATGGACATGGCATTTTGCCGCAGGAGGTCCGCGGGCTTCTCGCTGCTTGAGATGCTGGTCGTGGTCTCGATCATTGTCCTGCTGCTCGGGATGACGGGCACCGCGCTGATGCAGCGCGGCTCGCGGGCGGTCCCGGCCGGCGCGACGCTGGGATCCAGCCTCGACCTCGCGCGGTCGCGGGCGGTGGCGCTGAACCGCACGGTGTGGGTGACGATCGCTCCCGACCCGGAAAATCCCGAAGATCTCGAGCTAAGGTTTTTTGGCCAGGAGCGGACGGGCGCGGATGACCCGCCGGTGGCGGAGTTCCGGCGTCCGGTGAAACTCGAGCAGATGATCCTCAGGTCGGATCTTCCTCCATTCGGCGACCGCCTCCGGGTCGCGGCCAAGTTCCCGCTGACCGAAGGCGCCACGGTGACCTTCCGGCCCACCGGGGAAGCCCATTTGAGCGGTGGCGCCAGCGGCTTCCCCGAGGCGCCGGACACGGTCGAGAGGCTGCTGGAAATCGGGATCCAGGCGACCCGCGGCGAACCGGGTCGACCGGTCGAGAAGGACTTCGCCGCCGTGCAGCTTTCCGGACTCTCCGGCCAGTCGATCGTCCACGCCCCCTGAACCGCGATGCGAACTTCCGCCACCCCTGTTCTCCGGTTCCGCCGCCCGCGGGGTTTCACCCTGATGGAGGTGGTGGTCAGCATCGGCATCCTGGCCGTGGCGCTGTCCGCCATCGCGGGGACGATCAGCTACGGCAGCAGCCGCGGGGCGGAGACCAGCCGCAAGGTCCGGGCGGGATGGCTGCTCGACGGGATGGTCGCGGATCTCCGGCAAGCGATGACCGCCGGCCGGCCCCGGACGACGCTCCACGACCTGGAGGTTCCCGCGGCACCGCCGGCGGAACTCGAGTATTTCTTCGATGCGGAAGGGATCCGGACCGAGGGCGCCGAAGGGTCCTTCTTCCGCTGCCGTTTCGAGTTCCGGCCGGATGACTCGAGTGCCGCGCTGATCCACCTGAACGGCCGGATCAGTTGGCCGACCCTGGCCAAAAACGGCCGCGAGCAGGGCTCGGTCGAACTGGTTTCCACCATCTTCCGACCATGAAACGACGACCGATTTCACGGATGCCGGGCTCACGCGCGGCCGGCTTCACGCTGGTCGAGCTGATGGTCGTGCTGATGCTGATGTCGGTCCTGCTGGTGCTCACGACCTCCTTCGGCAACCGCTCGATGGAATTGATCGGCCAGATCAGCTCGCGCGCGGCGACCGACCGGATCGCGGCGGCGGCCTTCGAGCAATTGGCGCGCGATCTCGACCAGCGGGTGGTGCGGCGTGAGGTCACGCTGCGGGTCGAGAAAAACGAGGGAGCCGGCGACGACGAGCTGGTGCTCATCACGCGTCGCTCGGGATTGCCGCTGGAGGCCACCGAAGCCGACCGCCAGGTGGCGACGGTCCATTACCGGGTCGACGACCATGACCTGTGGCAAGGGGCCGCGGGTTGCCGCTTCGGCCAGGAGCTGAGCCCGCCGGCGGCGGGGACGGGGATGCTCGAGATCCACGGCTTGCCGGACGACGGGCCCGAGGACCTCCCGCTGGAATCGTCGCAGCCGCTGGCGGCCGGGGTATTGCGGATGGAAATGAGTTTCGTGGTGAGCGCCGCCGACGGGTCCTCCCGCGTGCAGGCCGCGGCACCGGTGGCGCCCGACCGGGCCGAGGCGCTGGTGGTTCAACTGGTGGTCCTCGATCCGGACCGCAGCCGGATGATCGATGCCGCGCAGCGGTCGCGGATCGCCGCCGAGTTCAAGGATTCGAAAGACAACGAGATTCCGGGCGAGAGCTGGCGGCGGACCGCGCTCGAATTGGGCGGCCGCGCGGAATCGCTCGCCGTGCCCGCCGTCGCGCTGCGCCAGGTCCGGGTTTACCAGCGCCGCTTTTCGCTCGCCACCCCGCATCGTCCCTCATGAAGCTTTCCTCCTTATCCCGTCGCGGTCCGGGCCTGCCCGGTGTGGCGCTGGTCATGGTGATCAGCCTGCTGGCCTTGCTGACCGTGGTGTCGGTGACCCTGTTGCTGGTGGTGGGCCAGGCGTCCGAGCGGGCGGCCGACGGAGTCGGCGCGCTGCAGAGCGAAGTCCTCGCCCGGGGTGCCTTCGACACCGTGCTCGCCGACCTGGGCGACGAGATGGAAAAGGGATCGCCCGTGGCCAAGGTCAACCGCTCGCCGGACGGCCGGCTGTTCCGCGAGTATGACCTGCGCTCGCGGCGGACGGCGATGCGGGTGACCCGTTCGCTGGTGGCCGACGTGGCGGAGGATAGCTTGCTGGTGAAGCAGTCCCAGCCCGACCAACCCTTCCATACCTGGCCGGCCGCGGTCGCCGCGCGGGGTTCCTCGGTGTCGACCGCGACCGGAGCCGGCGCTTTGCCGCCGTCGCTGTGGGACAAGCCGCGGCTGCTGCCGGAGAGCGAGCGCTTCGACGAGGGCAGCGCGCCGACCTGGATCTATGTCTCGCGCGACGGCGGCCAGCCGAAGTCGTACGAAGACGCGTTGAAGCAGCCGATCGGAGCCGCCGGCGCCTTGAATCCGGATTTCGTGACCGGGCGCTATGCTTACAACCTGTACGAGACTTCGGGGATCATCGACGTGAACGTCGCCGGCTTCCCGGCGCAGGGCGGTCCTCCGGAGGAGTGGACCGGAAGCAAGGGCAGCCTCGCGTTCGCCGACTTGTCGGTGATCCCGGGATTCTCGCGCGGCGGGGTCGACGCGCTCGCCAACTGGAGGCACCGCTGGGAGTCCGACCCCGGGGAATACCTGCGGCTTTCCGAAGGCACCGGCTGGCAGCGGATGGCGGCGGCCGACAACTGGTTCGTCGGCCGTCAGGACCTGTTGGCCTTCGCCCGGAAGAATCCGGAAGCGCTGCCGCTCGAGGTGCTGCCGCGGGTGACCCACTTCTCCCGGGATCTCGACGCGCCCTCGCACCGGCCGGATCCGCGGCGGCTCCGGGTGGTCCGCAAGACCGGGGTCGGCGGCAACGACGCCAACGGCGCGGACCTGACGGTGAACCCCGAATTGCCGACCTTCAACGAGAAGCGCGGTGGCCCCTTGCTCGGACGGAGGTTCCCGCTGGAGCGCCTGAAGTATGTCGCGACGCCCGAAGGCTCCGACCCGCTGGACGCGGCGCGGGCGGAGAAATACTTCGGCCTGCGCTGGCAGAACGGTTACTGGGAGTACGTCCACGCGAGGCCGAACGGCGACCTGTTCACGCTGCAGGACGTGCCGGAGGACCGGGAGCCGAACTTCTTCGAGATCCTGCGGGCCACCGTGCTGGTCGGCGGACTGGGGCGGCAGTATGGCGCGACCGGCTTCGCCGCCGACGACCAGACGGCATCGATGCACCGGCTCGGCGGTGTCGACGGCTCGGTCAACATCAACATCATGGAGATGGGTGCCTGCATCATCGACCAGTATGACCGCGACCAGTTGCCCACGGCGCTCCAACTGCCCGGCAGCGCGCGTCCGTACTATGTCTTCGGCAAGGAAGACGTGCCCTATCTTTACCGCATGTCGGCGATTCCCTTCCGCGGCAAGGTTCTGCCCCAGGTCATCGTTTACGACAACGGCGGCAACCCGGCCAAGACCGAGGCCTACGAGGCGAGCATGGTGCTGCAACCCTGCCTGTGGCGTCCGCACCAGCCGGCGGCCACCGGCGGAACGGTGCCCACCCGCTTCCGGATCCGCCCGCAGCATGTCGATCCGGGCGGCGGCTCGCTGTTCTATCTGTTCGGCGGCTGGAGCGTGCCCGGCAAAGGTTCTCCACCGGGGATCCCGGCGCGCGGTGCCGAGGGCGATTACAGCTACTGGAACGGCCCGAATTATCGCAAGACCCATCCCGAGCTCTATCCAAAGACCTTCACCGGCGAGGAATATCTCGAGTGCACGGTGCCGGCGGACTCGACCGCGTTCCGGGAGCCGCAGTCGGTGCACTCGCCGGCCCACGGGGCGATCGCCGGCTACACGGTCGCCGGCAACGTGCCGCCGATCCCGGTGCGGCGCGACGACCTGCGCTGGAACGGCTTGCCGAAGGGCTACGAGGAGGTCAGCGGCTTCCTCGCCGGCTATGCCTTGCACGCGCGCATCGAGCGGGACCCCGGCCACCCGACCAGCAACGACAACCGGATCGGCAACGGCTTCTACCGCGGCGATCCGGTCGAGGTGCTGATGGAGTATGAAGCGCCCGACGGCACGTGGCGCCCGTACCAGCGCGTCGAGTTCACCTTCAAGAGCACCTTCAGCCGGCACTACGACCAGGACCCGAACTGGGAGTCGCGGTCGTGGTACTGGACCTCGTTTCTGGTCGACCCCCGGACGTCCCGCTTCGGCGGGATCGCCGGCACCTCGCGGAGCTGGGACGGCGGCGACGACTGGGGCGCGTTGCATTGGCCGGAAGCGGCGAGCATGCGCTACAAGAAGAACCGCACCGACCGCCGCGGCTCCTACACGGCGGCGGCCGGGGTGTGGTCGTGGTGGACGGCACCGGCGCCGCGCACCGGCTGGAGCTACAACGGCGCGGTCGAGTGGTGGATGAGCTTCAACCACGTCGGCTGCCTTGAGAACGACAAGACGGCGTGGGACGAAACCTACACACTCGCCTACCGCGATGCGGACGAGATCCTGCGCCCGGGCGTGGGGGCGATGAACGAGTTTTCCAAGGGAGTGTTCACCGGGAATCCGATGAGCCAGCGTCATCAGGTGAGCGATACCGGGTTGCTGACCCGCAGCGAATCGCTGACGGGCCGGCCGCGGGTTCTCAACCGTCCGTTCCGCTCGGTGGGCGAGCTGGGTCATGCCTTCCGCGGCACCCCGTGGCGCGATATCGACCTGCTCTACTCGAATTCGGCGGATGCCGGGTTGCTCGATGTGTTCCGGCTTTACGAGGACCCGGACGAGGAGTCCGGCGCGACCGCGGGAACCGCGTCCGGCAAGGACCCGCAGGTGGTGGCGGGGCGCGTGAACCTGAACACGGCGAGCCCCGAAGTGATCGCGGCGCTGCTGTCGGGCGCGGCCCGCGACGATGACAACGTGCTGCAGCCGGCGGAGGCGACGAGCCTGGCGAAGGTGCTGTATGACGGCCTGCGCACCGGAGGGGCCTACGGCGGGCCGGTGCTTTCGAAATCGGAACTGGTGACCCGGGCTTCCGACAGCCGGTTGGAACCGACGGGGCTGGTGAGCCTGATGGCGGACCGCTTCGATTCGGCGGAAGACCGCTCGATCAACGACCGGCGCGAGGCGGTCGTGCGGGCCCTGTCCGATGGCACGACGGTCCGCGCGTGGACCTTCATGCTGGACCTGGTGGTGCAGAGCGGGCGGCTGGGACCGGTGGCGGCGAGCCTCGAGGATTTCCAACCGGTTGCCGAGCGCCGCTATTGGGTGCACTTTTCCCTCGATCGCCTGAGCGGCCAGTTGCTCGATGTCCAGTGGGAGCGGGTGGGGGGATGATCCCCCGTGGCCCGGCATGTATTTTCCAACCAAGAACGACCGATGATCAGAATCCCCTTGAAAGGAGCCCTGCGGGTGGCGGCCGTGCTGGCCGGCCTGACCGCGCTGGAGGCCCAGGAAGCGAAACCGGAAGTGGTCACGCCGGCCGCACCCGCCGCGCCCGCCGCGCCCGCCGCGCCGGTGGTTCCGAAGGGCGCGGTGCCGCGGCTGCCGCTGGTCCCGAAGGCACCGGCCCGGGCGGAGTGGACGGTCTACTATAACCGTAGTTTTGATGGCTCGTGGGAGACGGGCAACTCGTGGGAGGAAGGAGCCGATACGGCGGCCGCCGAGCGCCAGGTGAAAAGCATCGCCTACTCCAAGGACGCGGACCGCCAGACCTACCGGCTCGCGACCCGCTGGAGCGACGGGAGCGACGAGGAGGAATGGATCGTGATGGGGCATCACGTCGCGGAGCGGGCCGGCGGCCGCGGCCTGTATGTGGTGGGTGCCGAGCAGGCGATGTCCAAGGAGCTGGGCAAGGCGGATTTCCCCGAGCTCGCGTGGGTGGAGATGTCCCATTTCCGCGGGATCAAGGCCTACAA
This sequence comes from Akkermansia muciniphila, assembly GCA_945883695.1. Lineage (GTDB taxonomy): Bacteria > Verrucomicrobiota > Verrucomicrobiia > Verrucomicrobiales > Akkermansiaceae > Haloferula > Haloferula muciniphila_A. The sequence goes on from CAMCYK010000147.1 coordinate 10,591, forward strand.
GGGGCGGCCGGTGTTCGCGTTCACCGTGCCCTTCGACCAGAAGCGCCTGTCGACCGACGAGGCGCGGCTGGTCGCCTTCGCCCGCCAGCAGATGCCCGACGCGAAGCCCTCCGAGGTCCTGAAGCCGAAGCTCCAGCAGGTGACGCTCTATCTCGACGCGGTGACGCAGTTGCCCGCGCTCTACAACGACGGCAGCGTGATCCGCCGCTACGAGTTCGGCGCGGCGCCATCGACCCGGCTGACGCCGCCGAAGCGGACGATGGATTTCCTGCGGGCCCGCGCCGATTTCCTCAAGAAGCGGATGACCGCCCCGGCCGGTCCGGGGGGCTGAGCGGGCTCAGGCGCCGAGCGGGAAATTCCAGACCTGGGTGGTCCAGTCGCCGGAGTTCCAGCCGTCCTTGGTGGCGAACTCGCGGACCCGCAGCAGCCGCTGGCTGACCTCGACGTGGAGGAAGGCCTGGGCCGGGCTGCCGAAGTGGCCGGCGTTGTCGGTGTTGAGGAAGGGAATGCCGCGCTCCTTGGGCTTGGTGTCCGGCGTGCCGTCCCAGCGGAACAAATTGCGGGCGTGGGTGTGGCCGCAGATCGAAGCGGCGACGCGGTACGGCTTGAGCGCCTCGTGGTAGGCGTGGACCAGCGAATGGGGCAGCATCCGGTCGGGCTGCTTCTCGTCGGCGCAGTAGTGGGTGTCGCCGACGACGAAGAACGCGGCGATTTCGCCATCATGCGCGAGTCCGGGGCTCCGCGGCGAACCCGCGCGGCAGCAGGCCGAAGGAGGCGGCGGTGAGGGTGGCGCCCTGGATGAACTCGCGGCGGGTGCTCATGGCGGGGATCAGGCGAGGAGATCCTTGATGACCGTCGCCGGTTCGACGCCGGTGAGCCGCTGGTCGAGTCCCTGCGAGCGGACGGTGAAGCGTTGGTGGTCGAAGCCTAACAGGTGGAGGACCGAGGCGTGGAGGTCGCGGACGTGGACCGGGTCGCGGGTGATGTTGTAGGAGAAATCGTCGGTCTCGCCGTGGATGTGGCCGCCCTTCGAACCGCCGCCGGCCATCCACATGGTGAAGCAGCGCGGGTGGTGGTCGCGGCCGTAGTTCTCGCGCGTCAGTTGGCCCTGGCTGTAGATCGTGCGGCCGAACTCGCCGCCCCAGATGACCAGCGTGTCGTCGAGCATGCCGCGCTGCTTGAGATCGGTCAGCAGGCCGAAAGTCGGCTGGTCGAGGTCGCCGCACTGGAACTTCATGCGGCCGGCGAGGTTCGCGTGGTGGTCCCAGTTGTTATGATAGATCTGCACGAAGCGCACGCCGCGCTCGGTCATGCGGCGGGCGAGCAGCATGCTGTGGGCGAGGCTGCCGGCCTTGTGGACCTCGTCTCCGTAAAGATCGGTGACGCTCTTCGGCTCGCTCTTGGTCTCGGTGAGCTCGGGCACGCTGGATTGCATGCGGAAGGCCAGCTCGTACTGCTCGATCCGGGTGCGGATCTCCGGGTCGCCGATCAGCTCGTGGTTCATCGTGTTGAGCTGGTTGAGCGAGTCGAGGCTGGCGCGGCGGACTTTGCTGGAGACACCGGACGGATTGCGCAGGAACAGGATGGGGTCCTCCGCGGCGCGGAAGGTCACGCCGGCGTGCTTGCCGTCGAGGAAGCCGGACGACCAGAGGCGGCCGGAGATCGCCTGGTTCTGGTCGTTGTTGGTGGCGCGGGCGACCATCACCACGAAGGTCGGCAGGTCGGCGTTCATCGAGCCGAGTCCGTAAGAAAGCCAGGAGCCGAGGCAGGGGCGGCCGGTGACCATGTTGCCGGTCTGCATCGCGGTGATCGCCGGCTCGTGGTTGATCGCCTCGGTGTGCATCGAGCGGATGAAGCACATGTCGTCGACCACCTTCGCGGTCTGCGGCAGCAGCTCGCTGACCCACATGCCGGACTTGCCGTGCTGCTTGAACTGGTATTTGGACGGCGCGATCGGGAAGCGCGCCTGGCCGCTGGTCATGGTGGTCAGCCGCTGGCCCTTGCGGATCGAGTCGGGCAGGTCCTTGTCGTAGAAATCGGCCATCTTCGGCTTGTAGTCGAAGAGGTCCATCTGCGAGGGCCCGCCGACCATGTGGAGGTAGATCACGCGCTTCGCCTTGGGCGCGAAGTGGATCAACTGGCGCTGGCCGGTGGCGTCGAGCCCGCCCGCGGCGGCGGCACCGGCCGACTGCTGGAGCAGGGTGGCGAGCGAGGCCATGCCGAGGGCGTTCTTGCCGCGGGACAGGAACTGGCGGCGGCTTTCGTGGAGCAGGTAGTCGTTGAGAAGGTTCATGGCGGGTGGTCGAAAGGGCGGTTTCAGGCTTCTAGCGCTTCGATACTACGTGTAATGGAAGCGGGGGATCTTTCAAGCGGGTTCCCCTTGAGTCGCGGAACAAGGACAAGCTGAAATTCCCCGTACCGAATGTCTATCCAAGAAAGCGCCCGCTTGCTGCCGCCGGTCGCTTCCCCGTAGCCGGTCCAGCGGTAGTCCTTCGGGTCGTCCACCAGCCCGGCGCGCAACGGATTCAGATCGATATAGAGCGCCATCGTCCGCCGCGCCGCGCCGTCCTCCGCCAGCACGCTCTTGAAGCGTTCCATCCACAGGGTCCCGCGGCGCTCGTGGTGCTTGTTGAAGCAGCGGGAAAAGCGCTCTTTCAACTCCTTGCCGACGACTGAATGCATGGCGTTAAAATCTTTTCAGCATCATGCAAATTGTGTGTCGGGCCAAGACCACACCCGTGCCCAGAAAAAGAGGCGGCCATAGATGGGCCGCCTCTTCCAGGGTGCCATGAACCGATCCGATCCTTACGCCTTGCGCTTCAGGCGGCGGCGGGTGAGGAGGCCGGTGGAGCCGAGCGCGAGGAGCGCGAGATGGCCTGACGGCTCCGGCACCGCGGCGACGGACTCCATGCTGAGATTGTCGATGCCAATATTGTTGATTTCCGGTCCCAAACTGATTTCCAGGGAGGTGAGGGTTTTCCCGGCGAACACCGAGAGGTCGATGGTCGTATCCCAGTCCGAACCACCGTCCCCGGTCGGGGTGACCGCCACCACGGTGCTCACGCTGCCGCCGTTCGCTAACAACCCGGTGAGAGTGACATTCCCCGCAGCGTAATTGTTGCCGCCGTCGTTGGAGGTCCACAGATCCATCCCCAACAACCGAAAGCCGGCGATCGCGGTGGTGGTCACGGAAATGGAACCCGCATCACCCGAAACCGGCATGCCGTAGCCGGTGTCAATGAACCAGTCCCCTTCTCCCGAGCCAAAGGTCGGAAACTCGGTGACCATCAACTGACCGCCCAAGAAAACCGTGAGATCGCCCTGAGTGAAGGTTGTCTGCCCGGCAGTGAAGCCGGACTCGAAGGTGAATACCGTGGCACCGCGGACGGCGGCCAAGGGGAGGCTGAGGAATGCGATGAGGCTGAGTGCGGTTTTCATAAGGTTGGGTGATCGATTGCGAGCGATGATTTCAGGAGCTTTTCAAGAGCCCCTCGTCGCCACCGGCGACATCCGCGATGAACAAGGTCCATGCCCCACCGGCAAGCTGACCGTTGAATCTCGAAAGGTCGCGGGTGCGGGGTGAGGCGGCGGTGACTTCCAGCGGATCGGCGGCGCGGCCGTCAGGCTGATAGGTGCCGCTGGCCAGCACCCCGAACTCCGTGGCAAGCCCGGTATTCTTGGTTTCAGAGTGAGAGCAGAAGTTTAGTAGCGGGTGCGATAGTAGCCGCTGGGTTGCGGCGGTGAGGGATCGGTGAAGTCGATCCTGCCATCGGCGGCGGCGGTGACGGTGGCGATGTCGGTCCAGGTCGCGAGGTTGGTGCTGCGCTGAATGGTATAGACCCGCCCCGGGATTCCCCGGAACGTGAGATCCACCATGCCGTCGCGCAGCTTGAGCTCGGTCTGGTTCAGACCGACCGCGGCGTCGGCGGTGACGGTGACGGTGATGGTCGCGCGCAGGGTCCCTCCGCCGGAGCCCGTCAGTTCGATGTCGAAGCTGTCCGCGCCGGTGAACAACGGGGCCGGGGTGTAGTTGAGGGTGCCGGTGAGCGACAGCGTCCCGCCTTGGTCGCTCGGGCCGAACACCCGGGTCAGGGTCACCGTGCCGCCATCCGGATCACTGGCGCGAGCCAGAATCTTCGCCGGAGAAATCGCCAGCGTTTTGCCTGTTTTCGCGGTGACCGCGTAGCCCGCGAAAACGGGTGGATCGGTCACCGGGGTCACCGTGAGAGTCACGCTGGTGGCAGTGTAACCAATCCTCAGCGGGATGCCCTTGAACACGACTTCGGCACCATTCGGCAAGCCGTCGAAGGTCCCACTGAGGCCGGCGGCCGAGACGATGGTGAATACATTGCCTGCTGCGGGCGTGTAGGTTCCGCTCAGATTCAGGCTCTTGCCCGTCAGGCTGAGTGAGTCCGCCAGCACCAGGCGCTGGTAGCCGCTGTCCGCGGCGATGCCGTTGATGGCCAGATTCAGGGTGGAAATCGTGCTCAAGTCCAACACCTTGCCGCTCCCCATGGTCACATCCGTACCGCTGCCGCTGGGTGTGAGGCTTGCGCCCGCAGCGGTGATGACATGGACGTTCGCACCAACTGGAAACGCAATCGGCTGGCTCACGGTGACATTTCCGGCTGTGGTGCTGCCCAGATGGATGGTGGCGGCCGTGACCTGATTCAGCTCGGTGCTGGTGAAAGCGACCGGGCCACCGACGGGATCCGTTGCGAGCCCCAGGTTCATGGCGACGCCGCTGCTGCGCGGCATGAGGTTGACCGTTCCGCTGGATCCCGCGCTGACAGCACCTGCCAGCGTGAAGGAGTTTCCGGAGAGTGACAGGGCACCGCCGTTGCTCGCGGTGGTGACACTTCCGCCAGAACCGATGGCAAGCGCGACACACGCGGTGCCAGCGGGACCTTCATGACCCGTGATGGACAGATCCGCGCCTCCGGAAGTGACGGCGGCCCCGCCGGTGGCAACCGACACGCCATGATTGGAGGAGCCCGATCCCATGCCGCCTCGACCGACAATCGTCACAGGACCAGCGCCGCCACCCGATGTGACAATGGCACCGGAAGTCACGTTCACTCCGAAGGTGGATGAGGAATTCGCCCGGCCACCGCCATTTCCGCTGATCGAAACCGGACCGCCCCCTGAGGTCACCGTGGAAAAGTTGGGGCTCGTTCCGCCGGTCACGAACAC
>CAMCYK010000148.1 GCA_945883695.1 Akkermansia muciniphila
CGCGGAAATCCGCGGCCCCTGCCTCGGTCCGCCGGCCGTCGTGGAACACCAGCGCGTCCGGCCGGGCCACGACGTTGCCGCCTTCCAGCCGCTCGATCAGCAGCAAGTCATCGGGCCGGGTCATGCCCTGGATCTCCGCGCGGTCGATGAAGACGAAAGTGTCGCCGTTCAACTCGCGGTTGCCCTGGAAAACCTGGATCTCCTCGTGGCGCACGCCCTCGGAGTCGCGGCGATGGCGTTCCTGCACGATGAAGCCGGCGGTGGTCCGCGCCTCGCCGCCGCGGACGCTTTCGATCTGCACGAGCTGCCGCGGCCAGAACGAGCCGGTGCCTTTGACCAGCACCAGTGCGAGCAAGCCGACGGTGAGGGTGACGCCGATCGCCAGCCCGGCTGCGGTCAGCCAGACCCACGGCTCGCCCTTGCGCGAGCGACCGGTGGTGGCGAAGGATTTCGGGGAGGAGTCCATCAGACGATCTGGTTCTTTTCGCGCAGCCGCTGGCGTAGCACCTCGGCGAAGGTGTTGAGCACGAAGGTGAGGGTGAACAGCACCAGCGCGCCGAGGAACAGCGTGCGGTAGTGGGTCGAGCCGGGTGCCGCTTCCGGCAGCTCGACCGCGATGTTCGCGGACAGCGTGCGCATCCCGGAGAAGATGTTCCATTCGGTGACCGGAGTGTTGCCGGTGGCCATCACCACGATCATCGTTTCGCCGACCGCCCGGCCGAAGCCGATCATCAGCGCGGAGAAAATGCCCGGCGAGGCGACCGGGATGACGATCGAGCGGACCACCTGCCAGCGGCTGGCCCCCAGTGCCGAGGCCGCGGCGGTCAGGGTTTTCGGAACGTTCGAAAGGGCGTCCTCGGCGATCGTGAAGATCACCGGAATCACCGCGAAGCCCATCATGAAGCCGACCACCAGCGAATTCCGCTGGTCGAAGGTGCTCCCCGTCGCCTGCGGCCACCACAGCCGGAAGTCCGCGATCTGGCGGCCGGTCCCGGGCTCGTGATAGACGAAGACCAGCTTTTCCAGCGCCGGGCCGAGCGACCACGCGAGCCAGCCGGTCGCGAACAGCACGGGCAGCAGCACCACCCACTCGCGGCCGTTCTCGAAGCGCGAGCGGACCTGGATCGGCTGCCGGCACCAGATCCAGCCCGCCGCCAGCGCGGTCAACGGCAGCACGATGATCAGCAGCAGGATCGACGGCACCTTCTCCTCGATCAGCGGTGCCAGCCAGATGCCGGCCAGAAAGCCGAGCACCACCGACGGCAGCGAAGCCATGATCTCCATCGCCGGCTTGAGAATGCGCTTGGTCGCCGGTGGCAGGAAACTCGCCGAGAACAAGGCGGCCAGCAGCGCGATCGGCACCGAGAACAACAGCGCGTAGAGCGTGCCCTTCAGCGAACCGATGATCAGCGGGATCAGCGACAGCTTGGGCTCGAAGTCATCGGTGCCCCCCGTCGACTGCCACTGGTAAACCGGCTCGGCCCCGCCCTCGTACCAGACCCGGCCGAAGAACGCCCGCCAGCCGGCATCGGGATGGCGGTCGTGCAAGCTGAAGCGCTGGATCTGTCCTTCGCTGCCGGCGATGAAAAAGTGTTCCGACTTGCCGTCGATCGCCGCGAGCACCGGCTCGAACGGCGCGCGCCCTTCCCAGCGGGTCGCGCCGGAGGTCAGGTGGCGGATGCTGAGGTCGCCGCCGGCACCGGTCAGGAAGCTCTTGTTGCGCGTGCTCGGCGCGAAGATCGGGAGCCCCTCGCCGATTTCGCCGAACTCCTTGATCCGCGCGAACTGGCGCTCGCCATCGCCCTCCGCCGGGCGCACCAGGCTGTAAATTGCCTGCGCGCCGTCGGGCGCGGTCACCGCCACCGAAACGCCGCCGAACAGATAGTCGATCCGGGCCGGCGCCCGGCCCTCGAAGGGCACGAACTTCTGCCGCAGCGAGACACTGGTGGCATCGGTCTTGAAATAAGACACGGTCCCGCTCTCGTCCGCGACGAGAACCCCCGACCCGTTCTGGGAGGCCACCACCGAGACCACCTTGCCGCCGACATCCGCGCTGACGTCGGTCTCGCCCAGCAGGCCGAGTTTGCCTTGGCCGACCAGCGACCGCTTCTGGCCGAGGCGCAGGATCGACACCGTCTCGGGGTCACCGCCGCGCACCACCGCGATCACCCGCACGGCGCCGCCGTCGCCGTACGACAGATGCCGTACTTCGCCGGTTCCGGTCTGCGGCATGAACCACGGTTCCTCCTCGATCTCCGGTGCCAGCGAGCGCTTGCCGGCGGCATCGAAGTTCGCCACGTAAACAACCCGGAACGAGCCCACCCGGCCGTCCTTCAGCCCGAGCGCGACCCGTTGTTTGACGGGATCGTAGGCCACCGCGGTGATCTCCAGGCCCGCCAGCCCCGGCACCGCGATCTCGCGGCGTCCGCCGCCTTCCGCGTCGACGAAGCTGACGATCTCGCCGCCCGCATAGAGGAAGGGCATCTCGCCCCACTCGTCGACACCGAGCACCTCCGGCCCGTCCTTGACCGGGGGCAGCACCTCGCCGGCGACAACATCCGCCCGCGAGAACAGCGGGATGATTTCCTTGAGGATGAACACGAAGATCCCGAAGACCGCCACGATGACCGCCAGCCCGCCGAAGCGGATCAGGTGGGTCATGGCACGGTCGAGCAGCAAGGTGCCGCGGGCGACATCGAAGCGCTTCGGATCGGGCGGCGGCGGGTCCCCGGGGGAATTCATGGGCGCATGGAAAAACAGTGGCCGTCCGGCAGGGCGGGCGTCTCCATCAGTCCGGAAACGCGCGCCACTGTCGTCAAACGGCCACCGCGGTCAAACCATCGTTACTTTGAGAGGCTGTCGACCACCTCTTTGGCCACTTCGGCCGGCATCGGGAAGTAGCCGTCCTTCTCGACGATCGCCTGGCCTTCCTCGGAGAGCACGAATTTGAGGAACTCGAGGGTTTTCGGCTCGAGCGGCTGGCCCGGCTTCTTGTTGACCGCCACCGTCAGGAAGCGCGCCATCGGGTAGTCGCCGGACAGGCAGTTCTCATAGTTCGCCTCGTAAAAGGTGCCGTCGTCGCCGGCCAGCGGCAGCGCGCGGACCCCGGCGGTCTTGTAGCCGATGCCCGAGTAGCCGAGCGCGTACTGGTCGCCACCGACGCCCTGGACCACCGCGGACGAGCCCGGCTGCTCCTTGACGGTGGTCTTGAAGTCGCCCTTGCCCAGCGCGTGTTCCTGGAAGAACCCGTAGGTGCCGGACGCCGAGTTACGGCCGTAGAGCGAGATCGCGCGGCCCTTCCAAGGCGCGAGGCCGAGCTGGCCCCACTCGGTGATCTCGCTGCCGCCGAGCTTGCGGGTGCCCGAGAAGATCCCGTCGACCTGCTTCATGGTGATGCCCTTCAGGGGATTATCCTTGTGGGCGAACACCGCGAGGGCGTCGATCGCGACCTTCACTTCGGTCGGCTTGTAACCGAATTTCTTTTCGAACGCGTCGATCTCCTCCGCCTTCATCGGGCGGCTCATCGGGCCGAGCTGGGCGGTGCCCACGATCAGCGCCGGCGGCGCGGTCGAGGTCCCCTTGCCTTCGACGGCGATGGTGACATTCGGATAGTATTTTTTGAAGCCCTCCGCCCACAGGGTCATCAGGTTGTTCAAGGTGTCGGAACCCACCGAGTTGATGGCTCCGGAGATGCCGCTGACCTGCTTGTAGGCGGGCAGCGCGGGGTCGAGATTGCTCTCCTTGGCGATGGCACCGCTCAAGGTGACCGCGAGGGTGGTGATAAAGAGTCGATTCAGTTTCATGGTCGTTGGATTGGGGTTCGGAAGTTGCCGGATCCGACCCGGCGGAAGTTTTGGAAATGTCGGGAGAGTGGCGATGATCGCTTGGTGACGAGCTTGTCACCGGGAATGGTCCGGCATGTGGCCGATCCGTCACCCGGCTTACCAACTGAAGCGGATACCGGTGGTCAGGTTCCAGCCGTCGAAGGCCCCGCCATTGTTCGCCTGATCGCGCATGCTGACATACTGCAAGCCGGTCTGGAGCTTCACCTTGTGACCGTGCAGGTAGTAGTTCAGGCCGAGATAGGCTTCCTGATACTGGTCGCCGCGGCGGCTGTTGACGACCGCGTTGTCGTAGCGGCCGTTGAAGCGGACTCCGTCGTTGCGATCGCTGTCGATGAAGGTGTAACGGGCGACGAGCTGGAGCTTGTCGGTGAGATCGACATAGGGCATGAAGACGAATCCCCACATGTCCGATTGGCCGAGGAAACCATCGCCGAAGCTCAGGTCCGTCCTTACCCCGAAGCAGCCGTCGTGGTAGCGCCCGTTGAGCGACACCACCTGGCCCATCGAGCGGTTGGTGAAGAGCGTCGGGTTCGACGGGGTTTCCTCGTTGTAAACATAGTCGAGTTGCAGCGAGGCCTCTTCCGCGCCGAGCCATTTGCTGAAATCGTATCCGACGGTTCCCACCCACGCGCTGCCCGTGGTGAAGCTGCCGAACTCCGCGTCCTGCTCTCCTTGGGAAAAGACCCCCGCGTTGTAGAACCAGCCCTTCGCCGTGCCGCCGACCGTCAGGCCGGGGATGTATTCGGTGCCGAACCACAGGTTGTTCGACAGGTTGTTGCGGTCGATCGTCAGCAACTCCTTGGACGAGGTCGAACCGTCCAGAGTGAAGGCCATGCCCTGCTTGCCGAGCTTGATCTCCAGCGCATCGCTGCGGCTCCAGCCGATGTAGGCGTCGGTCAACCGCTGGTAGGCGGAATCCACGTCGGGATCGAAGTCACCTTCGATGTGCGCGGTGAAGTCGTTGAAAAGGGTCGCTTTGAAGCCGGCGCGCAGGCGGCGGGTGTTGAAGTCCTGGTAGTCGAGATCGCTGTCGTTGAAGCCGGAGATCGGGGTCCCGTCGCCATCGATCATCACGAAATCCCACTGGGCGCGGCCGGTGAATGCCAGCTTCTGGATCACCGGGTTCTCCTTGTTCTCGTAAAGGACCGCATGGTCCAGAAGTCCGCCCCACCAGGCGGCGAAAGGGTCAGTCCCATCGTTGGCGGCGGCGATTCCTCCCGTCAGCACCGCGATCAGCGGTGCGATTCCGAGAACCTGGCTGGAGTAGCGATTCATGCGCATAGTGTTGATTTCAAACAGTTTACAAGATTCCATCGGGGTGATCCCGGCAACAACGGGTCGACATTGTCACGCAATCGTCACCTAGCCAGCGGACCCGTGTGACATTTGCGTCACATTGACGTCACATTCCCATCCTGGCCCACTCCGGACGGACATCGGAACCCCGAGCTTGGCTGGAAGGATCCAAAACGCCAGCCTCGCCCGCGTGAAGATCCTGATTGTCGAGGACGACGCGAAAACCTCGCAAGCCATCCGCCGCGGCCTGCGGGCGGAAGGCTACGAGGCGGCGGCGGCCCGCAGCGGCGACGAGGGGCTTTCCCGCCTCAACTCCGAGGCCTTCGACGTGGTGGTCTTGGACTGGATGCTCCCGGGCCGGGATGGCATCGAGGTGCTCAAGTCACTGCGTGCGAAAAGTTCCAAGCCGCCGGTGTTGCTGCTGACCGCCCGGGATTCCGTGGATGACCGGGTGATCGGCTTGGACAGCGGCGCGGATGACTATCTGGTCAAGCCCTTCGCCTTCGCGGAACTGCTCGCCCGGCTGCGCGCCCTGATACGCCGGGCAGGTCCCGAGGAAACCACGTGCCGCCAGATCGGCGGCCTGACGGTCGACATCGGATCCCGCCGGGCGTGGCGGGAAGGTGAGGAGATCCTGCTGACGCCGCGCGAATTCGACCTGCTGGTCCATCTGATGCGCCATGAAGGGCAGGTCGTCACCCGCCAGATGCTCGCCCACGAGGTTTGGCGGGAGCCGAACCGCTCCACCCCGCTCGACAACGTGATCGACGTCCATCTGGCCCGCCTTCGGAAGAAGATCGATGCCGACCGGACCTCCAAGCTCATCCACACCGTGCGCGGGGTCGGTTTCATCTGTGGTGATCGTTGCAAGCACCCCGAGCCATGAGCGATCTCCCCGCCCCCGTCGCGAACTCCCGCCGCTCGCTGCGCCTGCGGCTGACCATCTCTTTCACCCTGATTTCCGGGGCCATCCTGCTCGCGTTCCTGCCCGTCGTTTACACCCTGATCCGCAAGCAACTAAGCCGCGACATGGACCGCCAGCTCCGCATCGACTGGTCCTTGATCGAGGCTCACCTGGAGGACGACGGGCGCGGCGGGGTCCAGTGGCGCAAGAGCAGTCCCGCCACCCCCCGAAGCGCGGGCTACGCCGAAAGCTGGTTCGACGTGTGGGCCGGCGAACAAAGCCTGCTCAAGCACTGGCCGAGCCACGGAGCCGAAGCACTTCATCCGCCCGCGCCGGACAAGGCGGTCAACGCGAGATTCGACTCCGTCCCGCTCAGCGACGGCCGCCCGGCGCGGACCTTCCAGCAGCCCGCCACCCTCCAAGACCGCAGCGTGGTCCTGCGCGTCTTCCGCGATGAATCCCCCCATCGCAGCACCCTCCGCCGCATCCTCGCCGGACTCGCGCTCGGCATGCCGGTCGCGGTCTTGCTCGCCGGACTCGCCGGCTACGCGATGGCCGGCCGCACCCTGCGACCGGTCCGCGAAATGGCGGCCGCCGCGCGCCGCATCACGTCCGATTCCCTCGGCAGCCGGCTGCCCAATCCCAACCCTCACGACGAACTCGGCCAGCTCGCCACCGTGTTCAACGAGACGCTGCAGCGCATCGAATCGTCCTTCGATGCCCTCAAGCGCTTCACCGCGGACGCTTCGCATGAACTCCGCACCCCCCTCACCGCCCTGCGCAGCGTCGGCGAGGTCGCCCTGCGCGAGGACCGCTCCGCCGACGAACTGCGCGAAACCATCGGCAGCATGCTGGAAGAAGCGCAGCGCCTCAACGACCTCGCCGACACCCTCCTTCTCCTCGCCCGGGCCGAAAGCGGGCGACTGCCCCTGCAGCGGGAGCGCTTTTCGTTAGACGAGCTGATCCGCGAAACCTGCGAACGGCTGGAAGTGCTCGCCGCCGAGAAGAACCAACGCATCGAGATCGCCACCGCACCGGGCATCTCCATCGAGGCAGACCGTATTCTCCTCCGCCAGGCCCTCACCAATCTCCTGCACAACGCCATCCGCCACGGCCCGGCGGATTCCCCGATCATGGTCCGCACCGCCGCCAGCGGGACCGGGGTGCTGCTCGAAATCACCGACCAGGGCCCGGGCATCCCGCCGGAGCACCGCGGGAAGATTTTCGAACGCTTCTACCGCATCGACAAGGCCCGTTCCCGCGCCGACGGCGGCACCGGTCTCGGCCTCGCCATCGCCCGTCTGTTCGTCGAACAACATGGCGGTCGTATCGAGTTGGACTGCCCGTCGGAGGGCGGCTGCTGTTTCCGGATCGTGCTCCCCCCATCCTGAACAAATCTTCAGGATTGATCCATGGCGGGTCCGGCCGGGGGACCCTAAGAGCTTGATGTCCATGATCCGCCGCACCCTCGACACCCACGCCCCCGCCGCGAATCTCCTCATCCGCCTGATGGTCGGCGGGATCTTCTTTTTCGAAGGCATTCAGAAATTCCTCTACCCCGCCGACCTCGGCAGCGGCCGCTTCGCCAAGATCGGCATCCCCGCGCCGGAGTTCTTCGGCCCCTTCGTCGGATTTTTTGAAACCGCCTGCGGCCTCCTGCTGCTCGCCGGACTCTTCACCCGCATTGCCGCCGTGCCGCTGATCGTGACGATGCTGGTCGCCCTGTTCACAGTGAAAATCCCCATCCTGATCGGCGCGGAGTTCATGGGGTTCTCCCTGCGCCCGCTGCCCCGCTACGGCTTCCTGAGCATGATGCACGAGTCGCGCAACGACATCGCCATGCTTTTCGGCTCGCTCTTCCTCCTGATCACCGGTGCCGGTCCTTGGTCGGCCGATGCCCGCCTGTCTGCCCGTTCCCGCCCCAACCCTTCATGAAATCCGTCCATTTCATCCTCCTCGCCGCGCCTCTCGCCGCCCAGGTGCCGGCCCCGGCTCCGGTCGTCACCCACACGGTCGCCGCCGCCGCCCCGTGGGAGAAAACCATCACGCTGCCCGCCGAAGCGGTGGCGAATTTCCGCGTCACCCTGGGCACCCCGGCCACCGGCTGGATCGCCACCGTGAAAGCGGACGTCGGCAGCCGGGTGAAAGCCGGCGAGGTGCTGGCCGAGATCCGCGCGCCCGAACTGGTCGCCGCCCGCGAAGCCCGCCTCGAGGAAGCCCGCGCCGCCAAGCAGAAGATCGCCCAGGCCGCCTCGATGCACCGCTCCGCCGAGGCGATGGCCGCCGCCGCGAAATCCGAGTTCGACCGCCTGCAAGAGCTCGTCCGCTCCGGCACCGTCACCTCGAAAGCCCGCGACGAAGCCGAATCGCGAATGGCCGCCGCCACCGCCAAAGTCGGCGAAGCCGAAGCCGGCATGGCCGCCGCCGAAGCCGATGCCCTCGCCGCCGCGGCTCGCGCCACCGAAGCCAAGGCCGCGCTCGAATACACCCGCATCACCGCGCCCTTCGACGGCCTCGTGGTCGCCCGCAACGCCGAGCTCGGCGATTTCCTCGGCCCGGCCTCGGTCCGCGAGAAACTCTTCGTCTTCGAGCAGACCGACCCCTTGCGCGTCCGCATCCAGATCCCGGAGCACGCAGCCGCGCTGGCCGACGCCGGCGACGCGGTAACCCTCCGCCTCGGTGGCCAGGAGTTCACCAGCAAGCTCCTCCGCGTTTCCAGCTCGCTCGATCCGGTCACCCGCACCATGACCGCCGAAGCCGAGATCAGCGGTTCCAAACTCATCCCCGGCACTTTCGGCACCGCCACCGTCAAGGCCGCCAGGCTCGACTCCGCCATCCTGCTTCCGCTCAAAGCCCTCCGCACCGACCCCGACGGCTCGCGCCACGTGCTCGTCCTCGACGGCGATCAGCAACGGAAAGTCCCCGCCACCTTCTTCGCCGCCGACGGCACCCAGGCCATCCTCACCACCGGCCCCGCCGCCGGCGACAAAGCCATCCTCCCCTAATCTCTCCAGCGCCTTCCTCCCGCCGCTTTCAACCGCCTTTCCCTGATCACTGCTCACTCAGCACTTTCACCTGCCTTTCACTGATCACTGCTCACTGATCACTCGGCACTTTCCCCATGTCCCTCCTCACCCTCGCCCTGCGCCGACCGCTGACGATCATCGTCCTCGCGATCGCGGTCATCCTCGGCGCCCTGGTCGCCATCAAACGGATGCCGCGCGACATTTTCCCGCCGCTCGGCATTCCGACGATCTACGTCGCGCAGCCCTACGGCGGCATGGACCCCGCCCAGATGGAGGGCTACCTGACCTACCGCTACGAGTACCACTTCCTCTACATCGCCGGCATCGAGCACGTCGAATCGAAGTCGATCCAGGGAGCCTCGATCATGAAGCTCCAGTTCCACCCGGGCACCGACATGTCCCAGGCAATGTCCGAGACCGTCGCCCAGGTGAACCGCTCGCGCGCCTTCATGCCGCCGGGCACCGTCGCGCCCTTCATCATGCGCTTCGATGCCGGCAGCGTCGCCGTCGGCAACCTCGTATTCTCCACCGACGACCCGAACATCACGCTCAACATGATGCAGGACCAGGCGCTCAACCGCGTCCGGCCCTCCTTCGCCACCCTCCCCGGCGTCTCCGCTCCCCCGCCCTTCGGCGGCTCGTCGCGCGCCATCGTGGTCAATGTGGACCCCGACAAGATGCGCTCCGCCGGCCTCTCGCCGGACGACATCGTCCAGTCGCTCTCCCGCGGCAACGTCATCAGCCCCTCCGGCAACATCAACCTCAACGGCAAGTACCCGATCGTCCCGACCAACGCGATCGTGAAGGACGTCAAGGAGCTCGAAGGCATCGCGCTGAAAAGCGAGGCCGGCCGCGCGATCTTCGTCCGCGACATCGCCACCGTCAGCGACAGCGCCGATGTCACCACCTCCTACGCCCTGGCCAACGGCAAGCGCACCGTTTACCTCCCCGTCACGAAGCGCGCCGACGCCTCGACGCTCGATGTCGTCAAATCGGTCCGCGCCAACATCCCGGAGTTCCAGAAGCTGCTGCCGGAAGGCATCACCGTCTCCTACGAGTTCGACCAGTCGCCCGTCGTCGAGCGCTCGATCAAGGACCTGCTCAAGGAAGGTGGCCTCGGCGCGATTCTAACAGGCCTGATGGTCCTGCTGTTCCTGCGCGACTGGCGCACGGCCTTCATCGTCATCGTCAACATCCCGCTCTCGCTGCTTGCCGCCTGCCTCGCGCTGTGGATCAGCGGGCAGAGCATCCACCTGATGACGCTCGGCGGCATGGCCCTCGCCGTCGGCATCCTGGTCGATGAAGCGACCGTCGCGGTGGAAAACATCCACTCCCACCTCGGCCGCGGCCAACCGCTGGCCCGCGCCGCGCTGGAAGGCACCCGCGAGACCACCCTGCCGCGCTTCCTCGCGATGGTCTGCATCCTCGCCGTCTTCATCCCCGCCTTCTTCATGGTCGGCGCGGCCAAGGCACTGTTCGTCCCGCTCGCCCTCGCGGTCGGCTTTTCGATGATCGCCTCGTTCTTCCTCTCCAGCACGCTGGTCCCCATCCTCGCGGTCTGGCTGATGAAATCGAAGCACCCCGGCGAGATCGAAAAGGAAGGCTTGCTGAGCCGCGCCTTCACCCCGATCGCCCGCGCCGCGGTCGCCGCCCGCTGGGTGCTGGTGCCCGCCTACCTCGTCGTCACCTTCGGCATCATCGCCCTGATCGGCCCGCGCCTCGGCCGCGAGATCTTCCCGCAGACCGACACCGGCCAGTTCGCGCTCCGCTTCCGCGCCCCGTCCGGCACCCAGGTCGGGATCACCGAAAAACTCGCCACCCGCATCCTCGACACCATCGCCCGCGAGGTCGGCGGCAAGGAGAAGATCGAAATCTCGATCGGCATGGTCGGCGTCCACAACTCGTCGTTCCCGGTCAACCTCGTCCACCTCTGGAACGGCGGCCCCGGCGAAGGCTTCCTCGCGGTCCAGCTCACCCGCGACTCCGGCGTCCGCATCGCCGAGCTGAAGGAAAAACTGCGCGAGGTGATCGCGAAGGAGATGCCCGAGGTCCGGCTGTCCTTCGAGCCGCAGGACATCGTATCCCGCGTCATGAGCTTCGGCTCGCCGACCCCCCTCGAAATCGCCGTCAGCGGCCCCGACATCAACGCCTCGAAGGCCCATGCGGAAAAGTTGTTAGAGAAACTCCGCGCCATCGACTTCCTGCGCGACGTCCAGATCTCGCAGACGCTCGACTTCCCGACCGTCAATGTGCAGATCGACCGCGAACGCGCCGGCATGCTCGGCGTCGAGGTCGAGGACATCGCCCGCTCGCTGGTCACCGCCACCACCTCGTCGCGCTTCACCGTGCCGAATTTCTGGGCCGATCCGAAATCCGGCATCTCCTTCAACCTTCAGGTCCAGGTGCCCGAGGAGCGCACCCAGTCGATCGAAGACCTCCGGAACACCCCCGTCACCTCCAACCACGGCGCGCCGGTCCTGCTGCGCAGCCTGGTGGACATCACCGAAGGCACCGCCGTCGGCACCTACGAACGCTACAACCTCGCCCGCGTCGTCAGCATCACCGCCAACATCCACGGCACCGACTTCGGCCGCGCCATCGACGCCGCGCGCAAGGCCGTCGCCGAACTCGGCCCGCCGGCCGACGGCAAGACCAAGGTCGATCTCCGCGGCCAGGTCGTCCCCTACACCCAGCTTGCCGAAGGCTTCGGCTCCGGCCTGTTGATCGCCGTGGTGGTCATCTTCCTGCTGCTCTGCGCGAACTTCCAATCGATCCGCCTCGCGCTGGTCGTCGTTTCCACTACGCCCGCCGTACTTGTCGGCATTGTGCTCGCGCTGTGGATCACCGGCACCACGCTGAACATCCAGTCCGGCATCGGCTCGATCATGGCGGTCGGCGTCGCGGTGGCGAACGCGATCCTGCTGGTGACCTTCGCCGAAAGCTTCCGCCGCGAGAACTCGACCGAGCCGTCCGCGGTTTCCGGCGACAGCGTCGATCCCTTCAAGAAGCACCGCAAGGGCCCGTCCGGCGATCCCGTCGCCGCCGCGGTGGCCGGCGCGCGCTCCCGCGTCCGCGCCGTGGTGATGACCAGTTGCGCGATGATCGCCGGCATGCTGCCGCTGGCCCTCGGTCTCGGCGAAGGCGGCGACCAGACCGCCCCGCTCGGCCGCGCCGTGGTCGGCGGACTGGTCCTCGCCACCGTCGCCACCCTGCTGGTGCTGCCCGCCGTGTTCGCCCTGTTCTCCGGCAAGATCGTCCGCTCGCCGTCGCTCGATCCCGACGATCCGGAAAGCCCGCACGCCACCACCTGATTCCGCTCCCTTTCACCCGCCGTTCCCACTTCTCCATCGGGAAAGCCACCCATCAATTCGCCCGAGCAATGAACCACAGGACCAGGATGGATGGGATGGATAGGATAAGAATCAGAAGAATCTCGCCCAACGGTCTCAAAACATCCCATCCATCCTATCCATCCTGGTCCAATTCCGCCTTTTGATCTGGAATTTCCCCCTGATGAAGGAGCCCTATCCCATGTCCCGTTTCCTCTCTCTAGCAGCTACTGGATTCACCGTAGTTTCGGTCTCCTGCACCGATTTCCAGACCAGCGCCGATCCCGACGCCCCGACTTCCTTGTTCGCCGGCAAAGCCCACAGCGCCGTGCCGTCCGAAGGCAGCTTCGCGATCGATCTCGACACCACCCTGCAGCTCGCTGCCGGGCGCAATCTCGAGCTCGCCACCGCCATCGAAAAGGCCAATCGCGCCGCCGCCCGCTCGGACCAGGCCGCGCTGTCGATCGTCCCCGACCTGGCGGTGGGTGCCTCGTTCGCGAAGCATAACGGGCTGCTCCAGGACACCCTCGGCTCGCCGGTCAGGACCAAGCGGGTGAACGACTCGGCCGGCCTCGGCACCAGCGCCGGGGTCCCCGGCATCGGGCTCGATCTCTCGCTCAGCCGCGCCATTTTCGCCCCGCTCGCCGCCCGCCAGGACCGACAGGCCGCGGTCGCCGCCGCCCAGGCGAAGGAGCACCAAGTCCTCGCCGACGCCGCCGCGGCCTACTACGAACTCGTCCGCGCCCGCGCCAGCCTCCAGCTCGCCCGCGAGATCGAAGGCGCGGCCGGCACCCTGGCCGATTCCACCCAGGCCTTCGCCGCGGCCGGGGAAGGCCTCAGCGCCGACTCCGAGCGCGCCGCCGCCACCCACCTGCTGAGGAAAGGCCAGGCCTTCCGCGCCGAAGCCGACCTGATCCGCCGCTCGTCGGCGCTCGCCCGCATCCTTCACCTGCCGCCTTCGCTCACCCTGATCCCAACCGACCGCAGCGTCGCCGCCACCGAACTGGTCGATCCCGACGAGCCGGCCGCCCGGATGGTCGCCACCGCCTTGCGTTTCCGCCCGGAGACCGCACAGATGCAGGCCGCGGTCTCCGCCGCCGCGAATCGCCTGACCGAGCAGAAGGTGAAGCCCTTCCTGCCCAACGTCAGCGCCGGCTATTCCAACTACGAGTTCGCCGCCGGCCGCGGCGGTGCCACCGATGGCGACGGCCCGCGCGAGGAAGTCGCCGCGATGATCTACTGGAAGCTCGAGGGCCTCGGCTTCGGCAACGCCGCCGCCGCCCGCGAGAAGCAGGCCAACCTCAATCTCGCCCGGCTCAAGGAGGCGTCGACCCTCGACGCCATCGCTTCCGAGGTCACCGGCGCCCGCGCCGAAGTCCACGCCCAGCGCGCCCGCCTCAGCATCGGCAGTCAGGCCGCCGGACACGCGAGAAAGTCCTACGAACTCACCACCGCCCGCCTCCAGCAAGCCCAAGGCCTGCCGATCGAAGCGCTCGCTTCGATTCAGACTTTGGCCGAGGCCCGCCAGGCCGAGGTCGATGCCGTGCTCGATTACAACATCGCCCAGCACCGCCTGCTCGCCGCCCTCGGCCATCCCCGCTGATTCCGCCCGCAAGCCGCCTCACCGCGCCGCCAAGCTCGCCGCCGCCACCGCCTGGCCGTGGCGCTTGGTCTTTTCATCCGGCACCACCAGCTGGATCCGCAGCTCCGGGAAATCGGTCGCCAGCACCTTCTCCGCCTCCGCGATGATCACGTCGCCGCCTTCGCCCGAGGTCACCCGGCCGAGAATCAGCAGGCTGCGGATCTCATAGAAATCGGCGTAGTGCGCGATGGCATAACCGAAGCAGGTGCCGATCGTCTCGTAGATCTTCCGCGCCCGCTCATCACCGGCCTTCATCGCCTGCTGGACCTCGACGAGCTGCTCGGGAAAGGGCATCGTGCCGAACTCAAAGCCCGCCGCTTTCGCCAGCCGCGCGACCCCTTGCTGCGAGAAAAACTGCACGCCGCAACCTTCGTCGCCGCTCCACTCGTCGCGCGGGCCGTTTTCCCGATAATCGACAGGCGCGAAGGCCAGCTCGTTGAGCCAGGGGCGGATCGAGCCGTGGGGATCGACGTAGCCCGCCGCCTCGCTGGTGCCCATCGCGACGCCGAGCACGGCGTTTTGGTTGAGCGACATCGAGCCCGCCAGCGCGGTCACTTCTCCATCGTTCACCACTTCGAACGGGATGCCGTTCCAGCGGTCTTTCAGCTCGAAAAACATCCCTTTGATCCGCGACTCGAAGTCCGCCTCGCTGACCCCGCGGAACAGGGACGCGGCGCGCACCTCGTTGTTGACGTAGACCCCCGCCGAGCTGCCGCCGATGGCGTCGACCCGCGGCAAATGCGCCGCCGCCCGCAGCAGCGAGTCCTGGACGCCCGCGATGTGATACTCCGGGTCGCTCTGGAAATACGGGTCCCACACGACTTCCTCGGAAAACACGACCTCGCCGTCGATCACCGCCGCGCACTTGCGGTCGGAGCCGCCGAGGTCGAAGCCGATCCGGCAGCCGTCGAGATAGCGGCCCAGCGCCATCGCGTCGCCGGCTTCCGCCGGCAAATCGGAACGATCGACCGCCGCGAACGACAGAGGTTCGCCGAAGATCTTCTGCCCGATGAAATGACCGTCGAACTCGCGCGCGCCGCCCGGCCCGTAGATCGCCGCCAGCACCGGGACCAATTCCGCCGCGCCGGCGACCAGCACCCGGCTGCCGCCTTTCTGCCACAGCAGGAATTTCACCGCCCGCTCGACATAGCGGGTCGTCACGGCGGCATGCTCCGGCAGAGCGGGCAGGAGCGGCGATGACCAGCGGAAGGCCGTGCCATCGCGCCGGACCAACGCGAGTTCCAGGGAACGATGCCCCGCCGTCGCCAGCGCTTCGGCCCGATAGGCCCGATTCCAAGTCACGGCAGGAAGAAATCCGGGATCGAGCACCGGCACAAAGGAAACGGCAAGGTCGGATGAACCGGCGATAGGAGCGTAAACCATCATAAAGGCCGCGATTCAGCGTGAATTCCCTCACGAAGGGAATGATTTAATGCGCAGGTCTTCGCAGGAATTGCGAAAATCCCGCAGCGCCGGTGACGCCGGACCCCCAGGGCGATTGGCCCGCTAGCGAAGGGAGCCTGAAGATTAGGCATTCTACAGTTTCGGCTAGACAACCCCACCCGATTCACCATGGTAGGAATGCCATGAACGCTCACCTGTCTCGTCCGACATCGGATCCGGCACTCGCGCCGGTCAT
>CAMCYK010000149.1 GCA_945883695.1 Akkermansia muciniphila
GACCAGGCGGGTTTGAGTTGCGAGGAGATCGAGGTCCGGCATGCTCGGCCTCGAGCGGCCGGCGGGTGAAGTCTTAGACATGCCGAGCTTGCCGGCCGGCTCACCTTGTCAACGTTTAATTCGAATTATTTCTGATTTAATTGACTGTCCGTCAGCGTGTTGCGGCTTAACCTGACGCGAATGGGGGAGGGAACCCTCCGCGTGTTTGAGGAGGGGAAAGCAAATTGCTTGCTGAGGGTCGGATCATTCCAGAATTCCGGAGTTGGCGATATTACGCAATCACGTGACAACAAGGAACCTTGTCCCAACCGAACGCCTTTCATGGGGGAACCACGGTGTCTCAGTCGCGATGGGAGGGCCGAGTGATTGATTGCCGTGACGCTGCCCGGGGTGTTAGCCTGTCCGTCATGAAGAAGGTGTTACCGTTTCTCCCCTGTCTGTTCCTGGCCTGTTGCGCGACCCGGACCGCGCCGATTCCCGACATGGCGATGGCGGCCCGGAGCGGGGAAACCTACGAGACCCTCCAGCGCGGGCACTCGCTCTACCTCGCGCATTGCACCCGCTGCCACGAGTCCATCCTGCCGGCCGATGTCAGCAAGGACGACTGGCACGTGGTGGTGCCCGGGATGTCGTGGAACGCGGGGATTTCCGAGGCCGAGGAAGCGGCGCTCACGGCTTACATCTTTGCGGCGAAGAAGTGAGCGAGGCGCTCGATCTGGCGGCCTTTGCCGGGGTCATGGCGTTGGGGCAGTTCAGCCCGGGGCCGGACATGATCCTGCTCACCCGGACCTCGCTGGCCGAAGGCGCGCGGGCCGGGGCGATCATGGCCTGCGGGATCGCCACCGGCCTGGCGGTCCATACCGCGGTGGCGGTCGCCGGCTTGGCGCTGGCGTTCGAACGGATGCCGTCGCTGCACCGCGCGTTCGCATGGATCGCGGCGGCCTACCTCGCCTGGCTTGCCTGGCAATTGGTCAAGGCCGGCCTGGCCGCGAAGACCGCCGGCCCGCCGGTCGCGGCCACCGCTCCGCCGCGGACCCACCCCTATGTCCGCGGCCTGATCTGCAACCTGCTCAACCCGAAGGCGGTGCTTTTCCTCGCCGCAGTCTGCGCGCCGTTCCTGCAAGGGTCCCATCCGGGCTGGTGGCCGGCCGCCCTCTGGGCCGTGGTGGTTTTCCAAGGCGGGTTGCTGTGGGCCTTGTGGGCGCGCTTGCTCCAGTGGCCGCCGCTGCGGAACCGTTATCAACGCTCGGCATCATGGATCGACGCGGCTTTCGGCATCGCGCTCGCCGGGCTGGCGGTCCGCTTGGTCCTCGTCGCCTGACACGGAAAGCCCCGCCGGTGAGGGCGGGGCCTGGGAATCCGGGATCAGTCGTAAGACGGCGACTTGTGATGTTTGAAGGGCTCGTCGGTGAGGTAATAGGACGGGTGGAAGTCGGCCAACGGGGTGGAATCCGGCGGGCGCGGGATGTTGCGGCCGATGGTCGCGTCTTCCGGCTGGGTCTGCGCGATCGATACCGGCGTTCCGTTGCTCACCAGCTTGAAGAATTTCGGCGAGAGATTGTGGTGCATCCGCAGGCAGCCGTGGGTGCAGGGGTAAGGCTTCATCCAACCGGTGTGGAAGCCGTAAGCCGGTTTGAATTCGCACCAGTAAGGCATCGGCGTGCCCTTGAAGGAATAGCCGGCCGGTTTCTTCGCCAGGTAGGTCTGCCGGATGTCGTTGCCCTTGTAAGCGAACCCGTGGGTGTTCGCGCGCTGGTAGTGGTTTTTCCGGAAAATCCGGAAACTGCCGCTCGGCGTGACCGAGCCCGCCTTGCCGACCCCGACGGGCATCACCAGCAGCGGTTCGTTGCCTTCGAGGACATAGGCCATCTGGTTCTGGATCGACACCTTGACCCGCACGTTCGACGGATTTTTCGGCAGCTTGGCCGGGCGGTCGTAGGCGTTGTAGGCGGCCATCCCGCCGCCACCGCCGGAGGACGAGGTGGTGGAGCAGGAGGAGAGGGATGCCACGGCGAGCGCGGCGACGGCGAGGAGAGCGGGGCGGATGACTTTCATGGGGCGACGAATTCTCGGGACAGGTTTCAAAGTTGGCGGCGAAGATCAAGCATGGTTGGTGCGGAAGTTCCTAACGGATTCGTTCCCACGACGAGACCCGTCCTCCGCGGAACAGGACCGTGGCGCGGCGGTAGGGCACAAAGGTGACCTCCTGGCCGATCCCCGAGCCGTAAAACGAGCCGCGGCCCCAACGCCCGTGGCGACCGGTGCCGAAACCACCGAAGTGGCTGTTGCTGTAAACCGGAGTGGTGCCGGTGTATTCCCAGCGCAGGGTCGCGGTCTGGCCGTCGCTGCCTTCGAACTGGCGGCTCGGCCGGCCCCAGGCGAGGGAAACGGCATCGGTCGACATCCCCCGGTCGATGCTCCCCTGCCGCACCAGTTCCTGCTGGCGGGCGGGCAGGCTTTCGAAAAGCGCCGGCTGCGCGGCGATCCGGGTCTCCGGGGTGGAGGGCGCGCAGGAGGCACCGGCGAGCGCCAGAACCGACGCGGGGAGGAACATCATTTTCATGGCGACTCTTCTACACCGGGTGCCTCCCCGCCGCAAACTCCGGCATCGGCAAAAATTCAGTGTCAAACTCGCTTGCCAAGCGAGAATCCGCGAACGCAATCTCGCACCGCAACCGCGCCCGCTTCCCATGTCAGACCTTCTCGAAGACGACGATCTCACCTCCGCCCTGAAAAAGTGCCCCGAGTGGGAGTACGAAAACAAATCGATCAACCGCACGGTCGAATTCGAGGAGTTCATGGAGGCGATCGATTTCGTCAACGACCTCGCCGAAATCGCCGACGAGGCGCAGCACCACCCGGACATCCGGATCCGCTACACCAAGGTGACGCTCAAGCTGACCACCCACGATGCCGGCGGCGTGACCGATGCCGACATCGAACTGGCCCAGCGCATCGACAACCTGGTCGACTGAAGCAACGGGCGATCTCCCGTTCCCTACTCCAAAGGCCCGCTGCGCGCGGGCCTTTTTCGTTCCCATCGTAGCGGGTCGGCCGCGCCGTTCCGCTGCGGACTTTCCGCAATACGAGCGACCGCGCCCCATCACCGCGAAACCCCCGCCCAACGAATCGACGCGGTCGTCCCGCCACGGCCCGGTTCTCAGCGCGGATGCATCAGGTCCTTGTCGTCCAGGCCGGTCAGTTCCCGCAGACCCTTGAGCAGGCGGGTCAGAATCACGAACAACATGATCAGCAAGGGCGCGCCGATTGCGACGAAACCCCACCAGGTGATCCGGCTGACGATCTGGTTGTAGCGTTCCAGCGCGTCGATCGCGGCGGCCTCGAAACCGCGGAAGAACCACCATGCCATTCCCAGGTTGAGGACTGAACTCAGCAGGAACGAACCCGCGAACAGCCAGGTCGACTGGCGGAGCAAGCGGGCGTAGCCGTCCCCGGCGTCGCGCTCGGCGACCCGCCGCTCGATCCGCGGGATGTCGAAAATCGAGTCGCTGTAGAGGAAGGTCCGGATCAGCGGGGTGGTGGTCCGCTGGGAGAACAGCACGGCGGCCGCGAGCGCAAGCGGGATGGAGGCCTCCTTCAGCCCGAACAGCAGGCCGGCGTTCGGCTTGACGGTGCCGTCCTGGTTCCAGAGGTAGAAGGTCAGGCCGCCGGTCAGCAACACCGAGATGAAGCCGAGGGCCGAAAAGGCGTTGAACTTGCGGGTCTTGAGGTAGTGCCAGATACCGTAGCCGAGGGGTAGCGCCAGCGCCAGCACGATGGCTTTGACCGGGCCGATGTGCCACATCTTGACCTCCTTGCCGAGCAGGGTCTGGATCGCCGGATCCTTGCTGAGGTGATCCAGCACCATCACCGGAATCAGGACGTTGAGCAGGATGTTGGCGAGCGGGTGCTCTTGCGGGGGCTTGGGATCGGGCATGATGAACTCACCCGAAGACAAGCGGCTTATCTTCCCGATGGGAACGAAAAAGCGGGGATCCCTTCGGTTCGCGTTTGCCGCAACCGGCGCTTCTCGCGGCGATGCGTGACGCGGCCGGCGCCTTTCGGAAAGGATGACCGCGATCGCCACGGGGCCAAATCCCCCGGGGCAACCGCCGAACCGGCGGGAGCGCGGCAGCAGCCAATCGGGTGGAAGCCGCTCGAACGGTCGCCGCGCATGCTCAAGGCGGACCGGAAAACGGCGGGGCCGCGGGAGCGGACCCGCTTCGATCGATCGGGTGATTCACACCGTCCCGAAGATCGTCTTCCCGGCGGAGAGCAAATCGTCGCAGGCTTCCTTCATGCGTTCACAGAGGCCTTGTTCGGCTTTTTTCAAGTAGGAGCGGGGATCGTAGCTCTTCTTGTCGCCGACCTCGCCGTCGATCTTGAGCACGCCTTCGATGTTCTGGCACATGTGGGTGACGATCGGACGGGTGAAGGCGTACTGGGTGTCAGTGTCGATGTTCATCTTCACCACGCCATAGGCCAGGGTCTCGCGCAGGTCGCTCTCCGAGGTGCCGGAGCCGCCGTGGAACACGAGGTCCATCTCGGCGCTGGCGCCGTATTTGTCGGTGACCGCCTTCTGGCCGTCGCGCAGGATGGTCGGCTTGAGCTTCACCGCGCCGGGCTTGTAGGAACCGTGGACGTTGCCGAAGGTGGCGGCGAAGAGAAAGCGGCCGATCGGGCTGAGCGCCTCGTAGACGTCGACCATGTCGGCGGGCGTGGTGTAGAGCTTGTCGGCAGGCAGGCCGGAGGTGTCGTGGCCGTCTTCCTCGCCGCCGACGCAACCGGCTTCCACCTCGAGGATGATGTCGAGCTCGGCGCACTCCTTGAGCAACTCCTTCGAGATGGCGAGATTCTCCGCCAGTGGGACCACCGAACCGTCGAACATGTGGCTCTGGAACAGCGGGCCCTTGCCGGCGGCAATCCGTTCGCGCGAGGCCTGCAGCAGTGGCTTGAGGAAGCCGTCGACCTTGGCCGGGTGGCAATGGTCGGTGTGGAGGGCGACCAGGATGTCATACTTTTCAGCGAGGCGGTGGCAGGCTTCGGCGAGCACGATCGCCCCGAAAGCGGCATCTTTCACGGCGCTGCCGGCGGCGAACTCGCCGCCGCCGGTGGAGACCTGGATGATGCCGTCGGACTTCGACTCGGCGAAGGCGCGCAAGGCCCCGTTGATCGTGGTGATCGAGGTGACGTTGATGGCCGGGTAGGCGTATCCGCCCTGCTGGGCGGCATCGAGCATGGCGCGGTATTGCGCGGGAGTGGCGACTGGCATGACGGGGATGGGGTAGCGGACCGGCCGACCCGGTGCAAGGCTGGAACGGATCTGCCATGGAGACGCAGAAGCCGTGCCAGCAGGATGTCCGAACCCGGATCCGCGTGGTCCCGGGCGCGCCGGTTTTTTGTCGTATTCCGGCAGGAGGCCGGTCTAAGGTGACAGGGTTTTTGGGAAGGCAGCCGGACCCCCGGATCAATCCGAAAAAAGAACCGATTCCATGAAAACCGCCGTCATCGCCCTGCTCCTCGCCGCCCTGATCCTGCCCGTCGAAGCCAAGAAAAAGCGTGGAGGTGCTGGCAAACGCGACAAGCAGGAGGAACAGCAGGAAAAGAAAGAGAAGGCGGAGCGCGACCGGAAACGGGAAGCGATCAGCGACTACCTCGAAAAGAAGGACAAGAA
Organism: Akkermansia muciniphila; assembly: GCA_945883695.1. GTDB lineage: Bacteria > Verrucomicrobiota > Verrucomicrobiia > Verrucomicrobiales > Akkermansiaceae > Haloferula > Haloferula muciniphila_A. The sequence goes on from CAMCYK010000149.1 coordinate 5,675, forward strand.
CAACGACGGTTCGGTCACCCGCGACGAGCATCTGGCTGGGGAGTCCGACCAAGACGCCGCCGGCCAGAAATTCGACAAGGCCAACAAGAACGGCGACCGCTCCCTCACCAAGTCAGAGATCGCCGATTTGCTCGGACTTTGACTTTAGTCCCCGGGCTCCGAATTTCCCCGGGTCGCCGGATCCGCGCTCAATCAAGGGCGGCGGAACCCAGACTGAGCGACAGGCATATCGAGCTCTGATTTCGATGCTACGGGTTGATTTCCAGGGAAATAAATCCTCTGATGCATCGCGAAAGGTGGGGCGGATGCGGCGAATCCGGTGGCAGGGGCGATTCGGCGGGAGTTGAACCCCGGCTCAATCACCGGAGCCGATAAGAGAGTCGGGGCCGTCTGCCAGGGTCTGGGGAGAGACGCCTGAACGACGCGACAAACGATGCAACGACGCGCCAACGACGCGCCAGGCAATTAAATGTGAGATCTAGCGATTAGCCACTGATTTTCAATAAACAACGACTAGCAGCACCGCCCCGGTTCCGAGCGGGAGCGGATACGGTCTTAGCCGAACCATCCAACCTGAGGGAGGTGGCGCACGGGAAACCCCGGCGCTCCCGCTTCGGCCGCCCGCTGGAAAACGCCGGACCTCCGACCTCGGCCCGGCATGTTGTCCGTGCCTGCTCGCTCGCTACTGTCGGTACCGCCCAGGCATTCAAACCCGTTTCCCCGCACTTTTCGTGATTTTTGAATCCGGATAATGATTCAGGACGAACCCACCTTCAGACGCGGAGCGCATTGGAACCGCAGGACATCCGACAAAATCCCCACAACCATGAACCTCATCAACAAACTGCTCAAACCTCGCTCTTCCGCGATCGCGATCGCCGCGCTCATGATCCATTCGCCACTCGAAGGCGCGATGAAAACGATCGCCTCCTTTGAAACCGACGGCCCGCTGGAGTCCTGGACCTCGGTGAACGATGATGTGATGGGCGGGGTATCCAAAGGCGGATTCAAGCGCTCCGACCAGGGAACGCTCCTGTTTACCGGAGCTCTCTCGCTGGAGAACAACGGAGGCTTCGCCTCGATCAGGATGAAGCCGGGCGACCTCGGATTGGCGGAGACCTCCGGGATTGTCGTGAAAGCAAGGGGTGACGGTCGGACCTACTGGGTGGATTTGCGGGTTTCAGACCAAATGTCCGCAAGTTCGTACCGGGCTTTCCTTCCTACGACCGCCGGGGAATGGAAAGAGACGTCGATCCCCTTCGAGGATTTCAAGCTTCAAGCCTTCGGGCGCGAGCTTCCCGTCAAACCGATCAATCCGGCATCCGTCGCCTCCCTCGGCTTCACGATAGCTGACAAAAACGAAGGCCCGTTTTCGCTGGAGATCGAATTTGTAAAAGCCACGGGCGGGACTGAGGCCGCCGGTGAAAAAACCACGAGCACCTTGGTCGATGTGGCCAAGGGTGCCGGCCAGTTCAAGACCCTGCTGGCCGCCGCCACCGCCGCGGATCTGATCAAGGTGCTTGCGGGCGATGGGCCCCTGACGATTCTGGCGCCCACCGATGCTGCCTTTGCAAAGCTCCCCGCCGGGACGGTGGACGCGCTTTTGAAACCCGAGAACCGGGGTCAACTGGTGGAGATTCTAAAGAATCACGTGATCGCCGGACGGGTCACGCTCGCCAAGGCGCTCGAAGCCCGCGATGCCCCGACCTTGCAGGGCTCCAAGATCCCGTTCCGGTTCGAGGACGGACGCGTCCTGGTGGGCGGCGCGTCGTTGCTGAAGGCGGACATCGCGGCATCCAACGGGCTGATTCACGTGATCGACCAGGTTTTGCTGCCGGCCACAAAAACTTCCAAGCCCTTGAATCCTTCCCAGTTGATCGAACTGGCGATCGAACGGGGAGTGCCCGTTTTCAATGACGGAAAAGCGGCGGAGTGCGCCGCCCTTTACGAGATCACGGTGGAAGCGCTGCGGGGTATGGAAGGCGTGGACGAAACCACCCGGAACATGCTCGGCAAGGCGGTCATGCAGTCGCACGCGGAAAGCTCCCCCAGCCAGCGGGCCTGGATCCTGCGCGAAGCGATGGACAAGACGTGGGCAGGTCTCAATGGGGTCAAGTGAGCGGGCGTTGTGGCGAACGTTGCGGAGATGAACCCGGGCGCCGGTCCACCGCCGCTTCTGGCGCGGGAGGGGCGGATCCGGCGGCCGTGGAGCTTCGGCGGGGCGGGCTTACGGCCGGCGCCCGCCGGTTCAGCGGGAGGTGGAACCCGGTTCAGAACCGGAGCCGGTAGAAGTGCCGGGGCCCGTCCGCCGGCGTGTAGGGAGAGACGGCCCCTTCGACGTCCATCCAACCGCCGAGGGTGTCGGATTGCTGGAGGATTCCGCCCGACCATTCCAAGGTGATCGTTCCATCGGGACGGGTGATGACCAGCGGCTGCGGTCCGACACCCGCGAGGAAGTGGCTCTCGACCTGTCCGCGGGTGAGCGCCTTGTTGTAAATGGCGGCATGGGCGATCCCGCCGGTAAAAGCGCGGTGGTTGGCGGGGGCGGGCAGGGTCGGGAACGTGAACGGGGCACCTTCCTTCCAGCGGCCGCGTGCCCCGATCGCCCAGTTGGCATTGGCGACCGAGGTCGGGCCGGTGGCGTCGGTGCCGGTCGCCAGCACGTTGCCGTTGCGGTAAAGCGTCCAGCTGCCGGCGCTCCAAGTGCCGGCGAGATGGACCCACGCCCCGGTTCCGAGATCGGAAGCGGGGACGGGCGCGGAGGCCTTGCCGGTCCCGCCGCCGATCTCGTAGTTGCCGTTCTCGATGCGGAGAAAGACTTCGCCGGAAAAGGTGTCGTTCGCGCCGTGGGCGATGATGTTGTTGGCGACGTTCGCTTGGACGGCGGCGGGCTGGACCCACGCCTCGAGGGTGATCGGACCGGCGTTGTTCAGGCCGGCCGGGTTGTTGAGCTCCACGTAGCTGGCGGTCCCGCGGAAAGCACTGCCGCTGGAGTTGCCGCCGAAGCCCTTGAAAACAGGGCCCGCGGGCCCGGCGATCGGGGCGGGCGAGTTGACATGGGTTCCCAGCGCGGCGGCACCCAGGGTCCCCAGGTTTGCCGCGGGCGCCGGGTTGACCTCGTTCAGCCGGTAGGATGCCACCGGACCATCCGAAACCACGAGGTCGGCATAGGGTGTGACCGGCGCGGCGCTGGTGCCCGCCGCATAACGGGCCGCGACGAGGGAGGAACTGAGCACCTTGTCGTAGAGCGCGACCTCATCGATATCGCCGTAAAAGGGATTCTCGCGGCCGTTGGCGAAGCCGCCGATCGCCGGAATGACCTGCCCGCTGTTCGGCACGTAGGGCGCGCCGGTCCCGGTCTGGGTGGCCACCTGCACGCCGTTCACGTAGAAAACCGCGGTTAAGGATGGCTGGTGATAGGTGATCGCGAGATGCTGCCACTCGTTCAAATTGTAGCCGCCCGTGCCGGTGCCGGTGACGATGTTGATCAGCATGTTGTTGCTGTTGGCGTTGTAGAGGCGGAAGTTCCAACCGCGGTCGGCACTCGCCGAGGCCCTCGAACCGCGTTGCCACAGCACCCAGCCGACCCGGTTGCCCGACGCGGTGTAGTTCATGAAGACGCACTGGGCGTTGCCTTTGCCTTCCTCGGTGGGACGCACCCAGCCTTCCCAGCTGAAGCTCTCCGTGTTGAGCCGCGGGTCATAGGGCAGGGCGGTGGCGTAGGTCACGTCGTTGGAAGTCTTGTCCACGCCGTCGTAGCGCATCGCGACGTCACCGCCGGCCGCCAGCGCGCCGGGCACCGCATGGGTCGCGCCCGGGAAATGAATGCCGTTGCCTTGCGCCCCCGTCGTGCCGGAATTGAACGCGACCGCGCGGCAGCGATCGTAGCCGTCCAGCCGCTGCAGCAGCACCGCGCCATCGGCCACGACCATCTCCTGGTAGGAGGAATCCGTCACCGACTGGAAGCGGTGGTCGTAGTGGTCCAGCACCTGGTTGGCGGTCAGCGCCACCGGGTAAAAGGCCACTTCGTCGATGTCGCCGGTGAAGGGATTGCTGCCGGCGGGATCCGAGTAGGCCCCGATGCCGAACGGCGTGCTCACGTTCGGCAGGTAGGTGCCGGGCGCGGAAGTGGCGACCGATGCCCCGTCCACATAAAGGGTGGCGGTGCCGCCGTTCCAGACCAGCACGACATGGCTCCAAGCTCCCGTGGTGTATGTTCCTCCCGTGACGTTGATCGACACCGTCCCGCCGGCCCCGTTGTACATCCGGAAATTCCAGCCTTGCTGGCGTCCCGGATCATTCGTGGAGGCGCGCTGGAAAAAGACCCAGCCCTCGCGATTGCCGTCCGACTTCCGGTTCGAAAGCGGGGCCTGCCCGACGGCGATGTTTTCCTCCACCGTGGGCCGCAGCCACGCCTCGATGGTGAAAGGCTGGTTCGCCGGTGGATTGAGCGCGGACCGGTTGGGAATCAGCGTGAGGGCTGTGCCGTCGTAAAACGTGGCGGGATTGCCCGAACTGGCGAGCGCCCCGGTCGCGCGGTGCTGGACCCGGGTGTGGACCCCGTCGAGCGCCGCCCCCAGCGAGCCCTGGTTGAGGGCGCGGTCCACCGGCAACGGATCACCGAGCGGATAGTAAGCGAGCGGACCATCCGCGAGGACGGAGGAGGGATAGGTCTGGGCCTGGACAGCACCGGCGAGAGCGGCGATGCCGATCCAGCAGGCACCGAGAACGGTGTTTCGCAATTTCATGAGTTGGGGCGGATGGCGGGTAGTGACTTCATGAATTCACGGACAAAGGTCAATCCCCATGACGGTCGTCCCGGTCCGCAATCCCGCCCGGCACGGCTCCCGCCGGCTGCGGGACGATCCCTTGCCATCGGCGGGACCTACCGCCCCCTTCTCAAGAACTCCGCCGGTGAGACTCCGTGCACCCGCTTGAAAACCCGGGAGAAATGGAAAGGGTCGAGCCCGAGCCTCTCCGCGACCTCGCGGACGATCATCTTCCCGCCATCGAGCAAGGCGGCGGCGTGGCGCATGCGGCAGCGGAGCAGCGCGTGGTAGGGCGTCTCGTGGCCATGGAGGGAAAACAAGCGCGACAGGTAGGCGGGCGAAACATGACAGGCGGCAGCGACCTCCGCGGCGGTGGCGAGTTCAAGGAAGCGATCCTCGATGGTGGCGCGGCATTTCAAAAAGGTCTGGTAGGACTGGTCGCGCCCGCCGCCAGCCGCCATCGACTCCGCCAGCGTGAGCAGCAAGATCTCCGCCTGCAGCGCGGCGATCCGCGCGGACTGCGGGCCGCCGTGCTTGCCGGACTCGAGGACTTGCTCGAAGGCACGCTCGACCTCGTCCGGATTCCCCGCGCTCCGGCATGATCCCGGTGCCAGCCCGGCGGCGCGCAGCAGGCCGCCGCCGGCCCGGCCGCTGAAATCGAGGAAGTATTTCTCCAGCGGAGCCGCCGGGTCCGACTCGATCCGGTGGGCGCAGCCCGGACCATAGGAAAACACCGCGCCGCGCCGCAGCGGCCAGTCCTTGCCCGCCAGCAGCAGGCTGCCCGAGCCCATGGCGACGAACTCGATGCAGAGGAAGGGAAAGTCCGTCCGCTCGACCCGGAAGTCCGGCGCGCAGGACTCCCAGCCGCCGCAAACGACGGTCAGGCCGTGCCCGGCGGGCGGCTTGAGATTCAAATAAAAGCGCCGCGCCTCCGTCACCTGGCGGGAGACGAAAGATGGCGGTTCCACGGCGGTCCGATCCATGGAAATCAGGATGCGTGACCGCCGCGACAGGTCAAGAATCGTCATGGATCGGCGAAAATCCGGCATGGCGCGGGCCCCGCTTTCCGGCCATCGTTCCCGCCTCCATGAAAACCCGCCCGCTCGGCTCCACCGGCCTCCAGGTTCCCGTTCTCGGCTTCGGCGCCTCGTCGCTCGGCTCCGTCTTCCGCCCCGTCTCGCTCGACGACTGCGTCGCCACCGTCCAGGCCGCGCTCGAGGGTGGCATGAACTTCATCGATGTCTCCCCCTCCTACGGCGAGACCCTCGCCGAACTCCGCCTCGGCCGCGCGCTGGAAGGCGTGCCGCGCGAATCGTACCTGCTTGCCACCAAGATCGGCAGCTACTCCGAGCCGCGCGGCGACTACGATTACTCTCGTAGTTCGACCGAGCGCAGCATCGAGCACAGCCTGAAGCGCCTCGGCGTCGATTACGTCGACCTGATCCAGTGCCACGACATCGAGTTCGCCGACCACGACCAGATCCTCGACGAAACCCTGCCGACGCTGCTCCGCCTGAAAGAACAGGGCATCGTCCGCCACATCGGCATCACCGGCCTGCCGCTGGGCATCTACAAGTCTATCCTCGACCGCGCCGAACCGGGCGTCGTCGAGACCGTGCTGTCGTTCTGCCATTACGAGCTGAACGACACCTCCTTCGGTGACCTCATTCCCTACCTCCAGGGCAAGGGCGTCGGCATCATCAACGCCTCGCCGACCGGCATGGGCCTGCTCACGCAGCGCGGCGTGCCTGCCTGGCATCCGTCCACCCCGGCGATCCAGGAAGGCTGCCGCAAGGCGATGGAGCATTGCCGCGCGAAGGGCGTCGACATCGTCCGCCTCGCCCTCCAGTTCGCCTGCGACAACGAGGCGATCGCCTGCACCCTGGTCGGCTCCGCGAACCCCGACAACATCAAGGCGAACATCGCGCACCTCGAAGCCCCCTTCGACCGCGAGCTGCTGGCCGAGGTGATGGAGATCCTCGAACCGATCCACAACTTCAACTGGACCCGCGGTTTGCCGCAGCACCGGGATCCGATCCTCGGATGACCTTCATTGAACAACGAAAAAGACGAAACGAACGAAAGTGAAGAAGGGGAACAAAACGCAGCCGGAGGGAACGAACCTCTCCTGAAATCGCCCGCCTGAATCCCTCTTCCCCTTTCGCCAATTTCGCTCGTTTCGTTGTTCCACCCGCCTTTCCCCATGCGCTTCTTCGACCTCTCCCAGCCGCTTTTCGACGACTGCCCGAACTGCCACGTCCACCCCGCGGTGCGCCTTCCGATCACCGCGGACCATCCGGCCGACGGCTGGCGGATGGAAGAGTTCCACATGGCCTCGCACACCGGCACCCACCTCGACGCCCCGCTGCACAAGATCGCCGGCGGCCAGTCGATCGACCAGCTGCCGCTCGAGTCCTTCAGCGGGAAATGCCGCATTCTCGACCTGACCCACCTGCCCGCCGCCCATCCGATCGGCCCGGCTGACTTGCAGGGCGCGCAGTCCGGCGAGATCGTCCTGCTCAACACCGGCTGGGGCCACAAGCGGGCCAAGACCGACGAGTGGATCCACCGCTCGCCCTACCTCGCCCCCGACGGCGCGCAATGGATTGTCGACCACGGCATCCGCGCGGTCGGCATCGACCACTTCTCGATCGGCGGCACCGGTCCCGACAACACCCCCACCCACGAGATCCTGCTCGGCAACGGCGTGTGGGTGGTGGAGGAACTCTGCTTCCGCGACGGCTGGCGCGAGTTCGCCGAAGGGGCGGAGTTCATGGCGCTGCCGCTCTTGCTGCCGGGCTTTTCGGGCTCGCCGTGCCGGGCGGTGCTGGTGAAGAACCAAACCCCGAACCTCGCCTGAACGCCGATAAGGAGTGTGGACCTGTGGTCAACACTCCTCCGAGCGACGACTCCCGCGAAACATGAACCACCGTTTTGAAGGGATGCTTCGCCGCTCGCTTGAGTGCGGTGCGACGATGGACCAAGCGATTGACGAACTTCGTTTGGCGGATGCTTCGGTCATCGGCTGTATCAAGGCGGTTCACACCGTCCGCGCTTGTGATCTGGGCGAGGCGAAGCGAATTGTTCATTGCTCTCCAGCCTGGGAAGACCTGAGGAAGCCGCACGACAGCTTCCATGACGATTTGGAGAGTTCCTTGGAAGGCGATTCAACGCAGAGCCCTGAGCGGCGAAACTCATGAAACCGACCCCCAAGACCCTGCGTGACCGGATCGGAAAACGGCAACGCCGTTCCCTCGTAAAGCCCGGGGTTGACCCGACCACGGAGGGTCAACCCCGGGGCCCGTTCCACCGGATTCATCCAACCCCAACGCGGGTTGCCTCGGGTCCGCATCATCCTGTGCTTGCCCTCTCCCAGGTCTGCTGTAGGAGGCAACCGCGTTGCGTTGGCTCTCACAAAACGGTATCCATCCCTCATCCCTGCCTTTCATCTGCGTCCATCCGCGTTCATCTGCGGTTGAAAATCCGCCAGCCTGGCCAGCCATCAAAATGAAACTCCTCGTCCAGATCCACCCCGACGACAACGTCGCCGTCGCCCCGCAGGCCATCGCCGCGGGGACCTGCGAGGACGGACTCGTCTTCACCGACATCCCCGCCGGCCACAAGGCGGCGCTGCGGCCGATCGCCGCCGGCGAAGCGGTCATCAAATACGGCTTCCCGATCGGCCTCGCCACCGCGGACATCGCGCCGGGCGAACACGTCCACGTCCACAACGTCCGCAGCGGGCTCGGCGAGGACACGGAGCTGAAATACGTGGCTTCCCGTACTTTCCTAGCCGCCCCCGGCGCGGTCCCGGCCTTCCTCGGCTACCGCCGCCCGGACGGCCGCGCCGCGACCCGCAACGAGATCTGGATCATCAACACCGTCGCCTGCGTCAACGTCCCCAGCCAGCGCATCGCCGACCTCGCGGCGAAGGAGTTCGTCACCCCCGGCGGCCCGGTCGACGGCATCCACGCCTTCACCCATCCCTACGGCTGCTCGCAGCTCGGCGACGACCTCGGCCACACCCGCAGGATCCTCGCCGGCCTGGTCCGCCACCCGAACGCGGCCGCGGTGCTGATCCTCGGCCTCGGCTGCGAGAACAACACGCTCAAGTCCTTCCTCGCCGAAGCCGGCACGCTCGACCCCCGGCGCGTCCGCTTTTTCAACGCGCAGGACGTGCAGGATGAGATCGAGCACGGCCTCGAAGCGATGCGCGACCTGGTCGCCTACGCGTCCCAATTCAAGCGCCAGCCGATCCCCGCGAGCGAGCTGGTGCTCGGCATGAAGTGCGGCGGCAGCGACGGCTTCAGCGGCATCACCGCGAACCCGCTGGTCGGCCGCATCGCCGACCGCCTCTGCGGCTGGGGCGGCACCGCGATCCTGACCGAGGTCCCCGAGATGTTCGGCGCCGAGGCCCCGCTCTTCAACCGCTGCGACACGGAGGCGACCTTCAACGAAGCGCTCGGCATGGTGAACGAGTTCAAGGACTACTTCCGCCGCCACGGCGAGGCCGTCCACGAGAACCCCTCGCCCGGCAACAAGGACGGCGGCATCACCACCCTCGAGGAGAAATCGCTCGGCTGCATCCAGAAGGGCGGCCGCGCCCCGGTGAAGCAGGTCGTCGGCTACGGCGAAGCCGCCACGCAGGGTCTCGGCGGGCTTTGCCTGGTGGAGGCCCCCGGCAACGACGGCGTCTCCTGCACCGCCCTCGCCGCCGCCGGCGCGCACGAGATGCTCTTCACCACCGGCCGCGGCACCCCGCTCGGCGTGCCGGTGCCGACGCACAAGATCGCCTCGAACCATTCGCTCGCCGAACGGAAGCCCAACTGGATCGACTTCGACGCCGGCGTTCTGTTAGAGCCGGATGTTTCCGTCGATCAAGTCACCGACCGCATGATGTCCCTCATCCTCGAAGTCGCCTCCGGCCGCGAAGCCCGCAACGAAACCAACGGCTTCCGCGAAATCACCATCTGGAAGCAAGGGGTGACGCTCTAACCTCCGGCGGAGCGCTGGCTTTAGCCCAATGCCTTTAAGGATTCAATAATTTGCGGTTACCCCATTTTGCACTGGTACTATACAACCGTTTGATTTGATTGCGCGGATGCCTCATGCATCCAAGCCTCTTCCTGCGTTCTTTTCCAGCTTCGCCACTGCTTTCGCCGGCTTCTTCGGGGAGACCGCCTGCAAGGAGGTTTTCGCCCT
>CAMCYK010000150.1 GCA_945883695.1 Akkermansia muciniphila
GGGGGCGTGGCGCTGCGGGGATGGGTTTGAACGGGTCGTTCAGGCTGTCCGCGGACGTGAGTGGGATGTTGCGTGGGGGGGTCGCTGCCGCATGGGGCGGGGGTTGGAGGGTGACGTCGGTCGCGTCGGGGTGCGGCGGGCCGCCAGAAGCACGCAACTTGCAAAGTTGCGCTACTTCCTGCGGCTCGTGGCTTCGGTCGAGTCGGGGTGCGGCGGGCCGCCACAGGAGGGCGGCCTCAATCCAACAGCTCCGGATAGTACTTCCGCGCCAGACTGACGGTCGCTTCCATGATGTCGGCGCTCAGCGGGGTCTTCAAGCTCGCGTCGGCCATCGCGGCGCACTCGGCGTGGCTCAGGGCGCGGATCGCCCGGCGGACGCTGGGGATCTGATGCGGGCCGACCGAAAGCTCCTCAACGCCCAGGCCCAACAGCAGCGGCGTCAGCCGGATGTCGCCGGCCATCTCGCCGCAGACCCCGGTCCAGATCCCGGCGTTGTTCGCGGCATCGACGGTCCTCTTGATCAAGCGCACCACCGCGGGATGGGTCGGCCGGTAAAGTTCGGCGACGTGGTGGTTCACCCGGTCGACCGCGACGGTGTACTGGATCAGGTCGTTGGTGCCGATGGAGAAGAAATCGACCTCCGGGGCGATCAGGTCGGCGATGACCGCGGCGCTGGGAACCTCGATCATCACGCCGGTTTCGAGCCGTTCGTCGAAGGGGACTCCCTCTTTCGCCAGCTCGTCCATGCACTCCTTGAGGTAGTCTTTCGCCCGCCGGACCTCGCCGATGCCGGAGACCAGCGGGAACATCACGGCCAGCTTGCCGTGGGCGCTGGCGCGGAGGATGCCGCGGAGCTGCTCCTTGAACATGCCGGGACGGTCGAGCGAAACGCGGATCCCGCGCCAGCCGAGAAAGGGATTGGGCTCGGGTTCGGTCATCGGCTCGACCGGCAGCTTGTCGCCACCGGCGTCGAGGGTGCGGATGATCACGGGGTGCGGCGCGAGCGCCTTGGCGAGCTGGGTGTAGGCTTCGGCCTGCTCGAGCTCGCCGGGCATGTCCTCGCCGTCGAGCAGCAGGTATTCGGTGCGGTAGAGCCCGACGCCCTTGGCGCCGCTGTTGCGCACCAGTCCGAGCTCGTCGAGAAACTCGATGTTCGCCGAAAGCGTGATCGCCCGGTCGTCGGTGGTCGAGGTGGCGGCGTCGCGCTGGGCTTCGAGGTCGAGCCGGACCTTTTCCTTGCGCGCCTGGAGCTCACGATAGCGGACGAGGGTCTGCTCCGACGGATAGAGGATCAGCCGGCCGGAATAGCCGTCGAGAATGGCGGGGGCCAGCGTGCGGACATCGAGCACCGCGTCTTCCAGCCCGACGATCGCCGGCAGGCCGAGCGAGCGGGCGAGGATGGCGGTGTGGGAGTTGACGCTGCCGACCTCGGTGGCGAAGCCGAGCACGTGGCGGCGGTTGATGGCCACGGTGTCGGACGGCGTCAGGTCGTAGGCGACCAGAATGTGCTGGCCGTCCGGCGCGACGTGCCGCGGCCCTTCTTCGGCGCGGAAATTCCGCAGCACCCGCTGGCAGACATCCTCCAGATCCGCGGTGCGTTCGCGCAGGTAGGGGTCCGGCACCCGGCGCATCGCCTCGAGGAAATGCTGCATCACCGCGTAAAAGGCGAATTCGGCGTTCTGGCGGCGGTCGGCGATCGCTTCCGCCACCCGGTCGAGCATCGCCCGGTCCTCCAGCACCATCAGGTGGGCCTCGAAAATCTCGCTTTCCTGCTCGCCGGAGATCGACTTGATCCGCTGCTGGAGTTCGTCGAGCTGGACCTTGGTTTCCTCCAGCGCGGCGCGGAAGCGCTCTTTTTCCGCGGGGACGTCCTGCTCGCGGATTTCATAGACTTCCGGGGCGGAAAACCCGCGGGCCACCACGTGGACAGGCCCGATGCCGATCCCGGGTGAAACCGGGATGCCTTGGAGGACGATTTCCTGATGAACGGCGGAGGGCATTCCTGGCGCGATGCTGCGAATACCGGGCCAGGGTTCAAAGGATAAAAATCAGGGCGGCCGGCGGTCGAAAAAAATCCCTTGGAAGGAAGGGCGCCATCCTCCTAGGCTCCCGGCGTCCCGAACGATCCAACCCGATGCCGCAGCGCGAATTCACCATTCAGAACAAACTCGGCATTCATGCCCGTCCCGCGGCCCAATTCGTGAAGACGGCCAGCCGCTTCGCGTGCGAGGTGCGCGTCGAAAAGGACGGCGAGGAAGTCGATGGCAAAAGCATCATGGGCCTCATGATGCTGGCCGCCGGCCACGGCTCGGTAATCAGCGTGGCGGCCGACGGCAGCGACGCCGATGCCGCCCTCGACGCCCTGGCCGACCTGATCGGCCGGAAGTTCGAGGAGGAATGAGGCGGCCGGAGGCCGAATCACCCATTCCCAATCCTTCAATCACCAAACGAAGTGCGTTTTGCGGGGTGGGAACGTGGGCGTTGAGGCGCCTTCCATCATTTGACCGCGAAGCACAGCCTGATTGATGATTGAAAGATTGAGGATTTCTCCCCCAGTCAGACCTCCCCCGACATGTGGCGGAGCAGGCGCTGGTTGAATTCGTCGGCCATGTTGTAGCCGAGCCGGCGGAGTTGCTGGTCGAGCGCGGCGATGGCGACCATCCGCGCGGTGTCGCGGCCGGGAGCGACCGGGACTTCGACGTGCGGCACCTGCTGGCCGAGGATTTCGTAGGATTTCGGCTGGAGGCCGAGGCGGTCGATCTCGTTCTGGTCGGCGTAGGCGATCAGCGTGACGACGAGGTCGAGCCGCTTCTCCGGGCGGATCGAGGCGAGGCCGTAGAGGTTGGCGACGTTGACGATCCCGATCCCGCGGATTTCCAGGTAACCGCGGGACAGGGCGGGGGCGGAGGCGGTCAGTTCGCCGCCGGCCAGCTTGATCCGCACCATGTCGTCGGCGACCAGCGCGCCGCCTTTTTCGATCAGGCCGATGGCGGTTTCGCTCTTGCCGGCGCCGCTTTTGCCCATGATCAGCACGCCGATCCCGCGCAGGTCGACCATGCAACCGTGGAGCGTGACGTTCGGCGCGAATTCGTTCTCCAGCCGCAGGGTGGCGGCGTTGAGGAATTTCATGGTCACCAGCGTGGTCCCGAAGACCGGGATCCGGTGTTCGGCGGCGATCGCCATGTGTTCCGCGGCCAGCACCGCGCCGCGGGAGACGACGATGCCCGGGATGTCCCGTTCGCACATCCGGCGGAAGCGCTCGGAGCTCATCTGCGGGGTGAGCTTCTTCAAATAGGAGATCTCGGAGTTGCCCAGCACCTGGATCCGCTTCTTCGCGAAGTAGCTGAAGAAGCCGGCCAGCGCCAGGCCCGGCCGGTTTGGCGCGGGCTCGCTGATCGGGCGCTCGAAGCCGTGCTTCTCGCCGAGCAGCGTCAGCGACAGCGCGCCGGCATGGCGCTCGAAAAACTCTCCGATGGTGATCGAGGCCGTTTGCTTGACGCGCGGTGTCATTCGGCGGGGATGCTAGCGAAGCGCCCGGCCGGCTGGCGATGGCAAAAGCCGTGCGGTCGCCTTTCCCTGCTCGCTTTCGTCGCCCCGCTGCCGCCCTTCGGGCCCTTTCCGATCGACCGCCACCTTGCGAAAAGCGCGCCGGCGGGCGATTCCGCGGATTGACAGCGCGGCCTTGCAAGTCCAACGCTCATGCCGTCATGCCCGCCGCCCCAGCCGACGTCAATGCCCCGCCCGCCGATGCCATCACCAGCCCCAGCGGCCTGGCCTCCAAAGTCATCCAAGCCGGGGACGGCGGCGAAAAACCGGCCGCGGCCGACACCGTGACCGTCCATTATTCCGGCTGGACCACCGACGGCAAGTTGTTCGACAGCTCGGTCGATCGCGGCAAGACGATCTCGTTCGCCCTGAACCAGGTGATCGCCGGTTGGACGGAAGGCTTGCAGCTGATGGTGATCGGCGAAAAGCGCCGCTTCTGGATTCCCGGCAACCTGGCTTACGGCGAAAACCCGCGCTCCGGCGCGCCGAAGGGCATGCTGGTGTTCGATGTCGAACTGTTCGGGATCGAGAAGGCCCCCGAGCCGCCGCCGGTCCCTGAGGACGTCGCCGCGCCGCCGGCCGATGCCGAGGTCACCGCCAGCGGTCTCGCGTCGAAGGTCCTCTCGCCCGGCAACGGCTCGCGCCATCCGAAGCCGACCGACCAGGTGGAAGTCCACTACAGCGGCTGGACCACCGACGGCGAACTTTTCGACAGCTCGGTGGTCCGCGACGAGCCCGCCGTCTTCCCGCTGAACCGCGTGATCGCCGGCTGGACCGAAGGCGTCCAGTTGATGGTCGGCGGGGAAAAGCGCCGCTTCTGGGTGCCCGCCCATCTCGCCTACGGAACCAACCCGCCCCCCGGCGCGCCGGCCGGCCTGCTGGTCTTCGACGTGGAACTCCTCGACATCCTCTGATCATGCCCATCTCCTTTTCCAATGTCACCGTCCTGACCAAGGCCAACGTCTACTTCGACGGCAAGGTGGTCTCCCACACGCTCCATCTGGCCGATGGCCGCAAGAAGTCGCTGGGGGTGATCTTCCCCGGCGAGTATCATTTCGGGACCGCCGAACCCGAGGTCATGGAGATTACCGCCGGCTCCTGTGAAGTGGTGTTCGACGGGTCGTCCGACACGCTCGCCGTGGCGGCCGGTTCCGCGTTCGAAGTCGCGGGCAACAGCGGCTTCACCATCCGCGTGGCCGCTTCCCCCTGCGAATACATTTGCTCCTTCGGCCCGCCTTGATCGCCGGCGAGCCGCCCTCCCGCTTCCGCCATGATCCCGCTCCGCTCCCTCCTGATCCTGCCCTTCGCCCTGCTGGCGTCGTCCTGCACGATGCATCTGCCGGCGCCCGAAGCCGCCCGGCAGCGGGTGGAAACGACCCGGCCGGCGGCGGTGGAAACGGTGCCGGTTCACCTGCTGGCCGATAATCTGCACACGGCGCTGGTCTTCGAACTCGAGTGGCTGGAGGAGAGCGGCTACGTGAAGCCCGCGGGGATCGGCGACTCCAAGTATGTCGCGATGAGCTGGGGCGACGAGGTCGCCTATGTCCAGAAGCGCTGGCTTTCGCCGCTGCAGGTGTTCCGCGCCCTGTGCACCTCGTCGCCGTCGGTGATGGAGTGCATCCCCATCGATTGGAAGGTCGAGGAAGTTTGTCTTCACCAGCGGGTCTATGTCGCCGGCGTGCCGCGCGATGCCGGAGCGCCCTTGGCGGCGTTCCTGAATGCCTGCGCCGTGAAGGGGGAGGACGGCAAGCCGCTGACGATCGGTCCGTCGAGCTGGGGCGAGGGCCGGCTGATCCGCTGCCCGGACGACTACTCGTATTATTTCCCGAGGATTTGCAACGTGTGGACCGTGCAAGCGCTCCAGAGCTGCGGCTTTTCGATCAACACCTCGACCGCCCTGTCGGCCGACGGGCTGGTCCGCCAGGCGACTTCGGAAGAGAACGGCTTCGTGAAGATCTGGGATCCGGAGGCGGCTCGCTGATTTGCGGGGAGGCGGTGTGATGGCCAAGGTGCATGGATCCCCGGTGGGGATAAAGCCAGTAGCCGGGGGTCGAGCGCAGCGAACACCCCCGGGGAAGGATCTGGCATGGAAATGAACCCCGGATGGGGTTCCACCGGGGTTTGTTCGTTCGATGGCGGCCGGATCACTGGAAGTTGAGCCCGTAGCGGCGGTCGGTGCTCCGGTGGGAAGGGAATCGCCCTCGCCCCGCCCGGCTTGAATCCCATCGGGGGTTCCCGGACTCACGTGTCTCCTGACCGGTGGTGTTCGCTCCGCTCGACCACCGGCTATTGGCTCGATTTCTTCCGGGATATTACAGCGGAACTGGTGGTCAAACCGGAGCGGGCGGACGGGTTGGTGCCGCGGCATTCAAGGAATCAGACGCGCGTGGAACGGCTGCGCGAAAATGATAGCGAGTGCGATGAAGATGAAGATGATCAGCACGAGTGCCAGGTGTTCCCGTTTCGTGAACGGCCGTCGGCGAGCCCTGAAGATCCAGTTGGGATCGCGGACGGCCTCCCTGAGGCGGGTCGATCCGGCCAGCACGTCAAACACCGCGGGGAGGAGGTCGATGCTGGTGTTTCGCAGGAATCTCGAAAAGGGGTCGTCACCGCTGGCGTTGAAGCGGCTGAATCCGGAGGGGGAATCCGGATCCCCGGTGCCACGGACGCAAAGGGGGTGAATCCCTTGGAGTTTCAATCCGAGCCACCCCAACACGAGCAGTGGAGCGCAGAGAACGATCAATCCGACGGCTGCGAGGATGTCGATGAAGCGACTCATGGGACCGTGGGGGAGGGTGGTCGAGGTGCGTGGGAGATGCGAGATCAAAAGGTTCGTGCGGGGGGCAACGTCTCTGCCGCAGGCAGGGGGAGCGCCGGCTTCAGCCGGCGAGTCCATGAACGGCAAGGCCGTTCCCTCATTTAGCCCGGGGTTGGACCGACGACGGAGGGACAACCCCGGGTCCATGCGGTACCGGTTGCCAACCCCGAAGCGGGTTGCCTCGGGCGGGACGAGTTGGTGAGGGGGGATTCGGGGATTTGGCGCCCCCGAGGCAACCCGCTTCGGGGTTGCAGATTACCGGCGCGCTGTCCCGGGGTAGCCGCTCCCGGGTCGCGGCAACCCCGGGCTTGAGGAGGCAACCGCGTTGCGGTTGGCGCGCACTGCTGGAACGCCTCACTGGATATTCATCTGTCATCTACCATCTACCATCTACCATCTACCGCCCGATCACCACAGCCCGGCAAAGCGGCTCTTGAGTTCGGCTTGCCACTTCTCGAGGAAAGCGAGGTCGCGGGCGACGAGCCAGGGGTCGCCGTGGCCGGCTTCGAGATCGGGGAAGCGGGCTTCCTCGGCCTGGAGGGCGGTGGCGACGTGATCGAGGGCTGCTTCCAGGGCCTCGCGGGCTTGCTGGACCGCCGGTTCGAGCATCGCCTTGGCAAGGGCGCTGAGGGCGGCTTCGCGGCGCTGGGTGACGGCATCCGCCTGTTGCAACGCGGCACCGACGATGCCGAAAAGATCGACCAGGGCGGGGGAAATGGCACCGCGTTCCTCACCGCTCAGGCCCTTGGCTTCCAGCCAGCAACGGAGGCGGCGGGAAGGGCTGGAGAGGCGGGCGAAGGCGTCCTGGAGCAGGGCGAACCCGTCGCCGCTGCCGCCGGCGTCGGGGTGGCCGGATTTGCCGGCCGCGCGGAAGGCTTCGCGCAGCTCCGCTTCGGAAATCGCCAGCCGTTTTTCCAGGCCGAGGCGCTCGAACGGATTCATTTGGGGAGGGGGAAGGGGAACAACGAAATCAGCGAAACGACGCGAAAATCAAGACAAGGGGAAGATGGGGCTGAGCATGCGCGTGAGAATCCGAAGCCTTCAAAATTTCGTCCATTTCGTCCCTTTCGTTGTTCCCCTCTTGGATTTCAGCTCCCTCGAAATCAAGCCGCGAAGCTTTCGCCGCAGGAACAGGTGACGACGGCGTTCGGGTTGCTGACTTTGAAGCCGCCTTGCTGGAGGTCATCGGACCAGTCGAGCTCGCTGCCGCTGACGAACAGCGCGCTCTTGGGGTCGATCACCACGTTGACGCCGTTGCTGGGGACCAGGATGTCGCGGTCGCGCGGGCCGTCGGCGAGGTCCATCTTGTACTGGAGTCCGCTGCAGCCGCCGCCGATCACCGCGATCCGCAGCGCGCCGTCGGGGCGCCCCTGCTTCTCGAGGAGTCCGCGCAGGTGGGCCGAGGCGGCGTCCAGCACGCGGACCAGCTTCTCGTTCCCGACTTTGTAGTTCACCGTCGTGGCCGTCATCACGCGGGCATTTTCACCGCGGGACGGCTTTGTGGAAACTGAAATCTGGCCAAGGCGGCGGCGATCCCTACCTTCCGCCCCCCACCCATGGAGCAAAAGGTCACCCCCGGTCTCGCCGTCGCGCTCGGATCATCCCTGCTGGGCTACTACGCCCATGCGGGTTTTCTCAACGGGCTGGCGGCCGCGGGGCTGCATCCGGCGCGGCTTTCCGGGGCATCGGCCGGGGCACTGGCGGGGGCCTTGCACGCGTCGGGGCTGCGCGGCGACGATCTGAAAGCCGCGGCGCTCGATCCCGCGCTGCGCTGGTCGTTTTTCGACTGGGGCTCCTTCGTGCGGCTGCCCGGGGTGCTGATGGTGCTGTGGGCGTCGGGGGTTTTTTCCGGGAAGGGCGCGGTGAAGCGGCTGCACCGCCTGTTCGACGGGGCGGATCTCGCCGCGCTGGACGGTCCGGCGCTGGAGATCGCCGTGACCGACGCGGACAGCCACCGCACGCGGATCCTCAAGGAAGGCCCGCTGGCGGAACTGGTGGTCGCCAGTTGCGCGGTGCCGGGCTTGATCGGGATCCAGCGGGTGGGGGACCGGCGCTACATCGATGGCGGGGTCGCCTGCGAGGCTCCGTTCGAGCACTGGCTCGATGATCCGGAGGTCGATACCATCGTCGTCCACCGGATCCGCCACGAGGTGAACAGCGGGCCGGCGGTGTCGTGGGAAACCATCGCCACCTCGATCGGCGCGGCGCATCACACGGTGTGCAACGAGCTGCACCACCACCGGCGGGAGCTGGCGCGCCTGAAGGGCAAGCGCTTGATCGAGATCGAGACGATCACGCCGACGCCGGGTCTGCTGTCCAAGCGCCGGGCGCTGCCGTGCTACGAGCGGGGGTTCGAGTCGGGCAGGCGGGTGGTGGGGTGATGCCTCCGTCGTCAAGCCAGGATGGACTTGATGACGGCCGCGGGTTCGACGCCGGTCAGTTTCTGGTCGAGGCCCTGGTGGCGAAAGATGAAGCGCTGGTGGTCGAGTCCCAGCAGGTGGAGCAGGGTGGCGTGGAGGTCGTGGACGGAGACCGGGTCGCGGGCGATGCCGTAGCCGAGTTCGTCGGATTCGCCATGCACGGTGCCGCCCTTGATGCCGCCGCCGGCGAGGAAGATGGAGAAGGCCTGGATGTGGTGGTCGCGGCCATCGCCCTGGGCCATCGGGGTGCGGCCGAACTCGCCGCCCCAGACGACCAGCGTGTCGTCGAGCATGCCGCGTTGTTTCAGATCGGTGAGCAGGGCGGAGGTCCCCTGGTCGACGAGCTTCGCGGTGGTGGCGATGCCGTTCTTGATGCCGCCGTGGTGGTCCCAGCCGCGGTGATAGAGCTGGATGAAGCGGGTGCCGCGCTCGGCGAGGCGGCGGGCGAGCAGGCAGTTCGAGGCGAAGGACCCGTCGCCCGGGGTGCAGCCGTAGAGTTCGAGGGTTTCCTTCGATTCATCCTGGTAGGCCATCAACTCGGGCACGGCGGCCTGCATCCGGAAGGCGAGTTCGTACTGCTCGATGCGGGTGGCGATCTCCGGGTCGCGGGTTTTGCCCGCGGTGAGCTGGTTGAGCCGGTTGACCGTTTGGATCAGCTTTTGCTGGGCTTCGGGCGTGTTGCCGGGCGGGGTCCGCACGTAGTGGACCGGATCGCCGGCGGATTGGAATTCGACGCCTTGCAGGTGGCCGGGAAGGAAGCCGCTGTTCCACTGGCGCGAGGAGATCGGCTGGGCCTGTCCGCCGCCGACGCTGGTGAGCACGACGAAGCCGGGGAGGTTCTGGCTTTCGCTGCCGAGCCCGTAGAGCACCCACGAGCCCATCGAGGGACGGCCCGGGATGATCGAGCCGGTGTTCATGAACGTGTGGGCGGGATCGTGGTTGATCTGCTTGGTGTGCATCGAGCGGATCACCGCGATCTCATCGGCGTGCTTTGAGATATGCGGGAGAGCGTTGCTGATCTCGATGCCGGATTTCCCGTGGCGGGAGAAGT
Source organism: Akkermansia muciniphila (assembly GCA_945883695.1). GTDB lineage: Bacteria > Verrucomicrobiota > Verrucomicrobiia > Verrucomicrobiales > Akkermansiaceae > Haloferula > Haloferula muciniphila_A. The sequence goes on from CAMCYK010000150.1 coordinate 9,836, forward strand.
CGTGCTGGGCGCCCAGGCAGTTGAGCGCCCGGCCTTGGAGCTGGGCGAGTTGCTGGCCGCGGGTGAAGGACTCCGGCATCGGCTTGCCGTCCAGTTCGCGGAGCTTCGGTTTGAAATCGAAGGTCTCCAGGTGCGACGGTCCGCCGGCCATGCTGAGGAAGATGACGCGCTTGACCTTGGGCTGGCGGACGGGGGCGAAGCCGCCGGCGAGGTCGGCGCCTAACAAGCGCGAGAGGGCGATCGAGCCGAGGCCGGTGAGTCCCTGGCCGAGGAAGGTGCGGCGGGTGGTGGAGTGGAACATGGGAGATGGGAGATGGGAGATGGGAGGCGGCTGCGCTTGCCAATCTGGCAGATGGAGGCGGCCGCCGCTGGTCAGTAGCGGGTGATGGTTTCGTGGAGGTTGAGGATCGCGCGGGCCAGCGAGGTCGCGGCGGCGAGTCGGGCGGGCGGGATGCCGGCGGGCGCGGGCGATTGGCCGACCTTGAGCAGGGCGGCGGCGTCGTCCGGATTCGCGGTGAAGCGCTCGAGTTCCTGCGCGTGGAATTCACCGAGGATCTGGATTTCCTCGGCGGTCGGCGGCCGGCTCAGGCAACGGAGCCAGGCGCGGGCGACCAGGTCGGCTTCGCCCTGCGGCTCCTCCAGCAGGCGGGTTGCCAAGGCGCGGGCGGCCTCGGTGAAAGCCGGGTCGTTGAGCAGGTTGAGCGCCTGCAGCGGGGTGTTCGACGAGGACCGGTCGGTCGCGCATTCCTCGCGGGCCGGGGCGTCGAAGGCCTTGAGCATCGGATGCAGGAAGGTCCGCTGCCAGTGGGTGTAAAGTCCGCGGCGGTAGAGCTGGCTCCCCTGGTCCGGGCGGTATTCGCGCGGCGGGAAGTTGAGATGGCGGTAGTAGCCGGCCGGTTGGTAGGGCCTGGCGCTCGGGCCGCCGATCACGGGATGGAGCAGCCCGGACACGGCGAGGGCATTGTCGCGGATCAGTTCGGCGGGCAAGCGGAGCTGGCTCTGGCGGGCCAGCAGGCGGTTCTGCGGATCGGTTTCCGCGAGTGCGGCCGTCGGGGTGCTGGATTGCCGGTAGGTGCGGGACAGCAGGATGGTGCGCAGCAGGTGCTTGACGCTCCATTGGTTCTCCATGAACTCGACGGCCAGCCAATCGAGCAGCTCGGGGTGGCTCGGGTATTCGCCTTGCAAGCCGAGGTCGCCGGTGTCCTTCGAAAGTCCGGTGCCGTAAAGCCGCGCCCACAGCCGGTTGGCGAAGACGCGGGAGGTCAGCGGGTTGTCCTTGGCGACCATCCAGCGGGCGAGGTCGAGGCGGGTCGGACGCGCGGTGGCGGGGGCATCGGCGGCACCGGAAGCCGCGGTGAGGAAGGCGGGCGGGGCGGGGGCGACGATCGGGCCGGACTTGTCCGTCCAGTCGCCGCGGTTGAGGAGCCGGATGTCGCGCGGTTTCGCGGAAAGGGTCGCGGGCACCGTCGGGGCGGCCTTGAGCAGGGCGGCCCGCTCGTTCTCCAAGCCCTTCATTTCGGCCGTGAGCTTCTGCCACTCCGGCGAGGCCGGCTGGTAGAACTTCGCGAGCTTGGCCTTGTCCGGGCTGCCGGCCTTGAGCAGGGCGATGGCTTCCGGCGGCAGGTGGCCGAGCCGGTGGGCGGGATGGGCGGTGTGGAGACCGACGTTGTCCCAGTGGATCAAGCCGCCGAACTGGGTGCAGGCGAGTTGGCCGATCGCGCTGCCGGGGGCGATCCCCAGCGCGGCGACGGGGACGCTGAGGCGGGTCCATTCGCCGGCTTTCGGCAGATCGCCGGCGCGGTGGTAGGCGGCGCCTCCCTCGCTTTTGCCGTAGGGAATGGCGTCTTCCCCCCAGTAGGCGCGGTGATCCCAAGCGCCCTTCACGTTGGCCTGGAGCATCAGCGCGCGGGCGGGCTTGGCGGGATCGAGGTAAACCCACAGATAGAGCTGGTCGCCCTCGTGGACGGTCGCCGGTGTTTTCAGGGTCGCGATGTGCTGGACTAGGCCGTCGGCTTGCTGCTTGCGCGAGTGGGTGCCGGACTGGACCGGCCCGGCCGCGCGGTCGACCAGACCGGGCGTATCGATCGATGCCGGTGCGGGCAAGGTTTCATCAAGCAGCGGGGCATCGGAGGGATCCGTGGCGGCAAGCAGTTCTTTCTGCGTGGCGATCCACTTGTCCAATTCCTGCGGATCGACGGCCCCGCTTGCCTCGAGCCGCGGGCGGAGCGCGGCGATCCCGGCGTCGATCTCCCGCAGCCGGACCGCCTGTTCCGCGGTCGGGACCGTGAAGTGCGGGCCCCATTGGTCGAAGGTCACGCCCTGTGGTCCCCATTTCGCCGGGTCTTCCTGATACTTGCCGTCGTTGTTCCACGCGCCCTTTTCCAGGATGTCGCTGAAATAGGCGGCAAAGGAGTAGAAATCCTTGGCGGTGAAGGGATCGAACTTGTGGTCGTGGCATTCCGCGCAAGCCAACGTGGAGCCGAGCCAGGTGGCGGAGGTGGTGCGCACCCGCTCGGCCTGGTATTTCGCGAGGTATTCGGCGTCCTGGATGCCGCCTTCGCCGGAGATCTGGTTGATGCGGTTGTAGGAAGCGGCGATTTTCTGCGAAAGGGTGGCGTCGGGCAGCAGGTCGCCGGCGATCTGCTCGATGGTGAACTGATCGAAAGGCAGGTCGCGGTTGAAGGCGTCGATGACGTAGTCGCGGTAAGGTGAGGCCGAGCGCTCCTGGTCGCCGTGGTAGCCGACGGAATCGGCGTAGCGGACGGCATCGAGCCACGAGACCGCCATCCGCTCGCCGAAGTGGGGCGAGGCGAGCAGCTGCTCGACGGCCTGGCGGACCGCCGTCTCCGGATCCGTGGCATGGGCCTGCTGGAAGGCGGCCACCTGCTCCGGGCCCGGCGGCAGGCCGGTCACGTCGAAGTGCAGGCGCCGCAGCAGGGTGACGGGATCCGCCGGCGGCGAGAAGTCGAGCCCGCGCGTGGCCAGATCGCGGGCCACCAGGGTGTCGATGCTTTGCCCGGGTTCGCGGCGGGGCGCCTGGTAGGCCCAGTGCGGTTCATACTCGGCACCCGCCTGGATCCAATCGTGGAGCAGCTTCTTTTCCGCCGCGCTCAGCGACTTGTGGCTCTCCGGCGGCGGCATCAGGTCATCCTCGTCGGTGGCGTTGATCAGCTTGATCAGGCGGCTTTTCTCCGGATTTCCCGGAACGAAGGCCTTGCCGGCGATGGCTTCTTCGCGGATGTCGAGACGGAGATCTTCCTCGCGGGTTTCCGGGTCGGGACCATGGCAGAAGAAGCACTTGTCGGAAAGAATCGGACGGATGTCCCGGCCGACGCGGATCTCCGCCTGGGTAAGCGCTGGCAGGGTGACGACGCACCCGAGGATGAAACCACGAAACATGAAGCCAGAACGCATAAACGCGGCGGGATCTTGCTTTCTTCCGCAACCTCCGCCGGTTTTCGGGTAAATCAACGGCTCAACGCCGCGTAGACCATCAGGCCGAGCGGGGTGCCGATCGCGTAGCCCCACAGTCCGGCGAGCAGCGCCGGCAGGACCAGCGGCGACCAGCCGCGCGAGACCGCCATCGCCGCGGCGCTGGGCGGGCCGCCGAGGGTGGCGTTGACGCTCAGCAGCAGGTCTTCCAGATCGAGCCGGAACAGCTTCCCGAGGACGAGCGTGAAGACCAGGTTGGTCAGCGCCATGATCAATCTTCCAACAGCAGCACGCCGTTGCCGTTCACATCCGGGAACACCGGCCGGCCGCGGTCGAGCCGGACCCCGCTGGCGATGTCCTTGGCGATCAGCACGGCGCCGTCCATGTCGACGTGGTCGAGCAGCGGCAGGAACTGGCCGATCGCGCTGATCCCGACGCTCGATTCGCTCATGCAGCCGATCATCACCTGCAGCCCCAGCTCGCGGGCCTCGCGGATCATCCGGCGGGCGGGCGTCATCCCGCCGGCTTTGCTCAGCTTGATGTTGATCCCGTCGTAGTAACCGGCACAGCGGGCGACGTCCTTCTCGGTCTGGCAGCTTTCGTCGGCGATCACCGGCAGCACGCACTCCGCCCGGACCCGCAGCATGCCGTCCCAGTCGTCGCGCGGCAGCGGTTGCTCGAAGAACTCAACGCCCAGCGCCTTCATCTCCGGCGCGTTGGCGAGCGTCTGTTCGACGGTCCACGCGGTGTTGGCATCGATCCGGAACACCGCATCGGTGTGCTTCCGCAGCTCGCGGACGATCGCCAGGTCGTCGTCGGTCCCGAGCTTGATCTTGTAGATCGGCCAGCCGTCGAACTCCTTCATCTTCGACACCATCTTTTCGATCGGATCGATCCCGATCGTGTAATCGCTCACGGGCAGGTTTTCGAGTGTCAGCCCCCACAGTTTCCAGACCGGCGCGCCTTCCAGCTTGCCCCACAGGTCGTGCGCCGCCTGGTCGACGCCGCACAGCGCGAAGGGATTGTCGGCGAGCGCCGGGGCCAGCTTGTGCCACAGCGCTTCGGCGGTGGTGAACGGGCCTTGCTCGATCAGCGCGCGGGCGGCTTCGAGGTCGGCGCGCATCGACTCCGGCGTGAACTTGTGCCAGGCGTGGGACGAGGCGCATTCGCCGTAGCCGACCTGGCCGCCCTCGTGGAGTTCGATCAGCAGGTTGTGCTGCACGGTGGTCGTGCCGAGCGCGATCGTGAACGGATGCCGCATCGGCAGGTGGAGGTCGCGGATGACGAGTTTCATGGGCGTGTCAGGGGAGGCGGGTCAGCGGCATGTTGGCGAGGTCGACCGCGTGCGGCTTGCCGTCGGGGCCGGTCAGGAAGACCAGCGATTCCTTGACATACATGCCCGGCGGGAAGGCGAAGACGTGGCGGTTCACCGGGGTCAGCCGGTAGTCGACCATGTTCTCGGTGGTGGCGTAAAGACCGCCGTGTTTTTCAAAAACGACCAGCGGGATGAACTCCGGTCCATAACTTCCGAGATAGGTCTTCCATTCCCGCGGGATGGCCGGCCGGTCCGGCGGGACGCGGGTGAAGCGCTGCGGCCCGGCGACCAGCGCGACCGCCTGGCCGCCTTCGTCGCGCTCCACGGTCACCGCCAGGTTGTCATGGATCCGGCTGGCCAGCAGGTAGCGGTCCTTGGCGACCGGTTTCAGCACGCAAAGCTGGCTGGCTAGGTGGCCGCGCAGCGCGTCCTTTTCGGCCTTGAGCTCAAGCCAGAAACTCTGCGACTCCCAATCGCCGGCCAGGGCTTCCATCGCCGCGGCATCCGGCGTGAATTCCGGCGGCTCGGGAAGCGCCTCACCCTTTTTCGCTTTCAACATCAGCGACAGCGCGAGGTTCGCGAGATGCTGGGTCCGGCCGTTGACGATGTCCTCGTTGCATAACACCACCACGCCGATCTTCTCCTGCGGAAGATAGGTCAATGCCGTGCTATGCCCATAGACCGCGCCGCCGTGACCGACGGTCTTGTAGCCGCGCCACTCGCCGAGCGCGAAGCCCAGGCCGAAAGTGCCCTTGGGGTCGATCTGGGGTTCCCACATCGCGTCGAGGGTCTCCTTCTTCAAGACCCGTCCGCCCGGCGAGTCGCCGCTGTCCGCCAGCATCGCGATGAAGCGCGCGAGGTCGCCGGAGGTCGTGTAGAGATTGCCCGCCGGGATGGTGCCGAGATCGAAGACCGGGGTGGAGCGCCGGGCGAAGCCGCCCTTGCCATC
>CAMCYK010000151.1 GCA_945883695.1 Akkermansia muciniphila
CGCGGCAGCAAATACGTCCTCCACCTGCTGCCCTCCGGCATCCTGTGGGACGGCAAGATCAACGTGATCGGCAACGGCGTGGTGCTCGACCCCGTCGGCCTGGTCGCCGAGATCGAACGACTGGAAGGCCAGGGCGTCCCGATCACTCCCGACAAGCTGCTCATTTCCGACCGCTGCCACGTGGTGCTTCCCCTCCACAAGGAGCTCGACGCCGCCCGCGAGGCCGCCCTCGGCGACCGCAAGATCGGCACCACCAAACGCGGTATCGGCCCGGCCTACGCCGACAAGATCAACCGCTGCGGCCTGCGGGTCGCCGATCTGTTGGACGAGCCGTACTTCCGCGAAATGGTCGCCCACCGCACCGCCGACGCCAACGAGGTGCTCGCCAAGTTCGGCCTGCCGACCTTCGACGCCACCGAGCAGGCCGAGGAAGTCCTCGCCGCCTTCGCCCGCCTCCGCCCGCACGTCACCAACACCATCCCGGTGCTCCACGCCGCGTGGAAATCCGGCAAGGTCATCCTGTTCGAAGGCGCGCAGGGCACCCTGCTCGACATCGACTTCGGCACCTACCCCTTCGTCACCTCGTCGAACACCACCTCCGGCGGCTCCTGCACCGGCACCGGCCTGCCGCCGACCGCCATCCAGCAGGTCATCGGCGTCTGCAAGGCCTACACCACCCGCGTCGGATCGGGTCCCTTCCCGACCGCCGACGAAGGCCTGTCGCAGTACCTGCATGACCTCGGCCGCGAATTCGGCGCCACCACCGGCCGCCCGCGCGGCTGCGGCTGGCTCGATGCCGTCCTGCTACGCCACGGCTGCATGGTCAATGGCACCACCGGCCTCGCGGTCACCAACGTCGACGGCCTCGACAACTACGCGACCCTGCGGATTTGCACCGGCTACGACATCGACGGCACCGTCCACGAACTCCCGCCCGCCGACCGCCACGCCTGGGACCGCGCCGTGGCGATCTACGAGGAACTCCCCGGCTGGCAACAGGATACCAGCGCCTGCACCCGCTTCGAGGACCTGCCGCCCAACGCCAGGGCCTACTTGCAACGCCTCAGCGACCTCTGCGGGACGCCGGTGAAATTCGTCGGCGTCGGTCCCGACCGCACGCAGACCCTGGTTGCCTGAAATTTCATCCGGACTTCATGCCCACTTCGTCGCCACTCCCCAGTCTCGGCCGCGACATGAGCGCTACCACCATTCCCCGCCATATCGCCATCATCATGGATGGCAACGGCCGCTGGGCGAAAGAACGCGGCCTGCCGCGCCGCGACGGCCACCGCGCCGGCGCGGAGTCGGTCCGCGAATGCGTGGAAGCCTGCAAGGAACTCGGCGTCGAATACCTCACGCTCTACGCCTTCTCCTCCGAGAACTGGAACCGCCCCGCCGCCGAGGTCACCGCACTGATGCTCCTGCTCGAGCGATTCCTCGGGGAAAAGGCCGACGAACTGATGAAGCAGAACGTCCGGCTGCGGGCGATCGGCCACCTCGACCGCCTGCCGGAGAAAACCCGCCGCAAGCTCGACAAGGCGATCGACCGCACCGCCGGCAACACCTCGCTGACCCTCGTCCTCGCCCTGTCCTACGGCTCGCGCGAGGAGATCGTCGAGGCCGCCCGCTCGCTCGCCGCCGATGCCGCCGCGGGCAAGCTCGACCCCGCGACCATCGACTGCGCCACCTTCGCCTCGCGCCTCTACACCGCCGACCTCCCCGACCCCGACCTGCTCGTCCGCACCTCCGGCGAGCTGCGGGTGTCGAATTTCCTACTGTGGCAGATCAGCTACGCGGAAATTGTGATCTTCAAGAAATTCTGGCCCGACTTCCACCAGGCCGACCTGTTCGAAGCCGCGCAGGAATACGCCCGCCGCCACCGCCGTTTCGGCGCCCTGTGAGCGGGCCCTCCCATGCCGCCCCATGACCGCGGCGCAGCCGCCCTCGGACTGCTGCGATGATTCGCAGCTCTCGAGTGCCGGGGGATGCCTGCCGCTCACGTGGATTGAAGCGATCTTCCCACGTCGCCTCGCCCCACCCCAACTGCCAAACTCACCCTCCATTCCCCAAGCTGCGAATCATCGCAGCAGTCCGAGAGCCTGCGGCGGCCATCCGACAGGATCGCAAGCGGAATCGACATCGTGTCGGAATCAATCATTCTTCCGTCAATGAACTCCCTTCCGTCACGCCGCTGGGATCCCGGCTTCATCGCAATGCGCTGGCGGCATGGGTTCTGGGGACTGCCGCTGCTCGGGCTCCTCGCCGGGCTCATCGTGCACTTTTTGCCGATGATCGGGAACACGGCGACGGGGATCGTTCAGATCCGACCGGGCGGATCGGTTGGATCGATCCCATGGACCCCGACCTCCCTCCCGCTCTTCACTCCCTCCGGCGTTGTTGGCACCGTCGGGTCGGACGATATCCTCAGACCAACCGCGCTTGCGCTCGATCTTCCGGCAAAATGGCGGATGGAGGAAGATAAGTGCGTGTCCGAACTACGGAACGCGATCCGCTGCGATGAGATTCGCGGAACAGCACTCGTGGAAATCACCGTGCGCGGCCGCAACCGGAGGGAATCCAAGCTCATTTGGCACGCCCTTGTCACTACGCTTCAAGAGCACTTCGAAGGTCTCCGAAGTGTCCACGACCAATCAACGCTGGCCCATCTTGAAGCCGCAGTGAAACGGCAGAAGGCGGATGTTGATTCAAAGCGCGAGGCCTTGAGCCAAGCCCTCAAGACCGAAACCTTGTTGTATTACCCGAACGGTGCCGTGCCGCAAACCAACGGGAAGTTCCTAACGTTGAAGGACGATTTCGAAACCTCCCAGAAGCTGCTGGAACAGCTCCAGATCAAAGAGATTTCGGAGAAGATGCAGGCCAGGATCACCGAAGATCCCCTGATCATCCACCAAGCCCCCGGCACCCCAGTTCCCGTTACTTTCTGGGACACCCTCCGCCCGCTCGTCCTCCATTCCAGCATCGGCCTCGGCGCCGGCATGGTCCTCGCGGTCGTCCTCGCTTATCTCCTCGAGCTGCTCTTCCCGCGGAAGTCCCCGACCTTGTAGTGAGCCCCCACCTCACTCGTCCCGGAACTCCAGCTGTACCGGCGCGGCCGCGTCCTTCGCGGGGAAGGCCGCGCCTTCGAAATGCACCCAGTCGCCGAAGCTCGTTTGCGCGGCCTGCTGGGCGGTCGAGCGGACCACGCTGCCGTCCGCCAGCTCCACCCGCAGCTCAAGCGCGCGGAACTTGAACATGTCTTTGCCGGAGTCGTGACGGAGCTCGACCGTGTTCGCCGCGCGAATCTTCCCTACCGGGACCTCCAGGCGCAGCCGCTGCCAGCTATCGGGGCCCGCCGGCAGATCGGCCAGCTTCTCGCCGTTGAGAAACAGCGTCTTGGTCCCGTGACCGGCGCTGATCCCGAAATGTTCCACCGTCAGCCACGCCTTGCGAATGCCGCGGAGCTCGTCCGCCGTCAAGGCGCGCCCGGGCACCGGCGTGGCGCGCAGCGGACGCTCGGGCACCAGGCAGACCGTCTCGCGGCGGGTCCCGGCGGAAATCGCCCACGGCAGGTCCCGCGTCTCGAAGTCCTCGTCCGCCGCCTTCCGCTCGGCCAGCAGCCAGGCTTCCGCGCGGATCTCCTTTTCCCCGCCCGCCAGTTTCACCGTCACCGTCTTTCCGGCCTTCGCGCCCAGGTCGTACGATGCCATCCGCCACTCGCGGACCTTGTCGCTTTTCATCCCCGCGACCGCATAGCCGGCGAAGTTGTTCAACGCCGACTTGCTGGAGCGCAGCGCTGCCACCACCTCGCCATCGACCGTTACCTCCGGCAATTCAGGATAGCCGATGACCAGCAGCTCGCCGCGCCCCGCGAGATCGGCAGGCAATTCCACCGTGGCGGTCACCTTCGCATCCTCCGCCCGCAAGGCCGTGGCGATCGCCGGGAGCCCCTGCTTCTTCGCCGTGGACGCACCCGGAGCGAACTCGATCGCCAGCGTTTCGTAGCCGGGAATCTCGATCTCCATCGCCCGGCCGGACGTGAAGGAATCCGGCAGCGTCGCATGATACGGATAAACCACCCGGCCCTGATACGCCGCCCCGCTCCCGCCGGAAAAGCCCGCCGCCGGATCGAAGGGCACCCGCAGCACCTGCGGGGCCGGCCCGGGATTGCGCGCGACCAGCACGCCCTTCTCCCCGTCCCACCCGACATAGCCATAGGCGTGGCCTTCGTCCGGACGGCCGCCGATCCAGACGTTGTTCGCCAGCGCCTTGAAGTTCCGCTCGCTCCAGCGGTGGATCGTCGCCAGCGATTTCCACTTGTCGTCCGACATCGCGGCGGGCGTGAGGTACCACTCCTTCATCTGGATACCACGACCGTAGTACATCATCACGTGGTCCGCCCAGTCGCGCGGCGTGTCCTGCGGGCTCTCCATCTGGCCGCCGGGATTGCGGATGATCCCGTGGGTCATCAGCCGCGACACCGGGACCAGCGGCCGGTCGGCCGGATCGCCCCACATCCGCCAGATGTAGGCGTCGCGGTCGGTCGTCGCCATCGCGCGGGTCGACAGTTCCGGCCAGTTGCCGTTGAAGCCGTCGTCGCCCGCCAGCATCCACAACGCGTCGCCGTGCATCAGCCACCACGGCGAGAACCAGATCCAGTTGGTTAGATTCTGATAGACCCCGGGGTTCGCCTCGCGGGTCGACGCCAGCAGACCGATCATCGCGTCGACGTTCGCCTCGTGGCCGTGGCGGTCGGTGCCGGGATGGTTGCAGCCCTCTCCGGTGTCGGAGAGGTGGTTGAAGTCATGCTTGAAGTAGCTGATCTTCGCCTCCCCCGCGAGCTTGCGCAGCTGCTGGTCGAGCTGCTCGCGGTAGCCATCCGCGCTCAGCGAGTAGTGCGGGAAATACTGGCTGAAATACGGGTTCGCCTTCGCCTTCTTGAAGCCCTGCCCCTCGCCCCAGCCGATGTTGTTGGTCGTGCCGTCGAGCGACAGCCACAGCCCGAGCGTCGTGCCATCGGCGCGCAGGGCATCGCTCAGCGCCTTGAGGTCGTCGAAGCCGTTCGGGAAATGCCCGGCGCCGGGCTCCCAGACCGATGCCCCGTTCTGCCAGCCGTTGTCCGGCACCATCGCGTCGATCCGGATCTCGTAGTCCTTCAGCGACTCGCGGAACTGGCGGTGGATCTTCACGAAGTTGTCGCCCTTCAGCGATTTCCCCGCGCCGTCGAACCAGTTGTTGTAATGGGTGAACGAGCGGTCTGGCTTGGCGACCGATGCGAGGTAGCACGCGAAGGCCGCCTCCACCGGCTCGCCGTCGCGGGCAACGCCGGCCACCGCGCTCTGGCTGCGGATGATCCAGCGTCCGCCCTCCTCCTTCGCGAAGCCCGGGAAGTGGAACAAACGCAGCAGCCCGGGCCGCGGCTTGGCCTCCGCGTCACGACCCTCGAGATCGACATAGGAATAGTTCCCCACCATTTCGTAGCGATGCGCGTCGGGCTGCGGCGTGTTGCCATCGGAATGCCGCGAGTGCCCGGCCGGATGCTCCAGCCCGAAAAACCAGCGGCCGCCGACCCACACCGGCTCGCCCCGCCCGCCGCGGGCCGCGGGCTCCGCCGTGGTGAAGCGCTCGACCTCCAGCCGGTCGACCGTCGCCCCGCCGGGAAATTCCAGCTCCACCCGCTTGCGGAGCCACGCCTGGTCGGGTCCCCCATCGAATCTTACCGTCACCCGCGCCGGTGCGTTCTCGGGGCGCGGCAGCTCCTCCGGCCAGACGTAGCGGAACACCAGCGAGTCCTCGGCGGCCTCCGGCTCGCCGGCGGAGCGATAGGCATCCACCGTCCATTCGCGATCATCGAGGGTCCGCACCTGGAACTCCCCGCTGACCACCGGCAGGATTTTCCCCGCTGGATCGACAAACGCCGAGGTCCGCCAGACCCGGCCGTCGAACGCAAACGTCCGCCGGGTGCCGTCGCCTGCCCGTAGTTCGAGCGCGGAAAGGGCCAAGGGAGCGCCCAGCAGCGCGATGAGGAGGGATCGAAACATAAGGTCGTCAGAATACGCCGCACACGAAGGCACCTTTCATCACGCCCGAAGCCGAATCATGCGCATTCCAGCCACAATACAAGGTCGGGCGGCGGCGTCTGGCGTTGCGGTCCTGTGGGTCCTTCCCCGCGGTCAGCCGGCGTGCAAGCTGGATGGGCTCCGCCCCCTCGTGTCAGCCACGGGGAGGAAGTTTGACGAATCAACCCGGCTCGGAATAGTCTCCTTACGTCTTTCGCCTGCTTCTCAAACCCGTTTGCTTTATGAAACCCACCGTTTTTCTCCTGCTCGCCCTGCTCCTCACCCTGCCCGCCGTCCACGCTGAATGGAAGCCCGTCGAGGGCCGCATCATGACGAAATGGGCCAAGGAAGTCACCCCCGCCAACGCCTGGGACGAGTATCCCCGTCCGCTGCTCCAGCGCGAAGACTGGACCAACCTCAACGGCCTCTGGAACTACGCCATCACCCCCAGGGACGCCGCGAAACCCGCCGCTTGGGCCGGTGAAATCCTGGTCCCCTTCGCCCCGGAGTCCGCGCTCTCGGGCGTCGGCAAACTGCTGCAGCCCGACCAGGCGCTGTGGTACCAACGCAGCTTCCCCGCGAACAAGAACGCCGGCAAACGCACGCTGGTTCACTTCGAGGCCGTCGACTACGAGACCACCGTCTGGCTCAACGGCAAGGAACTCGGCAAGCACACCGGTGCCCACACGCCCTTTTCCTTCGATCTCACCGACGCCTTGAAGGACGGCGACAACGAGCTGCTGGTCCGCGTCCACGATGCCACGAGCGGCTTCCAGCTGGTCGGCAAACAGAAACTCGAGCCCGGCGGCATCTGGTACACCCGCGTCTCCGGCATCTGGCAGAGCGTGTGGCTGGAGGAGGTGAACCTCCGCTCCATCGAAGACCTCGACTTCGCGTGCGACATCAAGTCCGGCACCATCGAGGTCAAAGCCAAGCTTTCCGGCCCTGCCGTCGCGAACGAACGGATCAAGGTGACAGCCGCCTTCAATCAAAGGCCGGTCGCGGAGTCCTCCGGCACCGACCGCGTCACCGTCAAGATCGTCGATCCGCAGCTGTGGACTCCGGACTCCCCGAACCTCTACCAGCTCAGGGTCGAACTGCTCGACGGCGGCGGCACCGTCATCGACTCGGTCCTGTCCTACACCGCCCTGCGCGAACTCGGCAAAGCCAAGGACAAGAACGGCAACTGGCGCTTCACCCTGAACGGCAAGTCGATCTTCCACTGGGGACCGCTCGACCAGGGCTGGTGGCCGGACGGCCTGCTCACCCCGCCGTCCGACGAAGCCATGCTGTCGGACATCGAGTATCTGAAAGCCGCCGGCTTCAACATGATCCGCAAGCACATCAAGGTCGAACCGCGCCGCTACTACTCCCACTGCGACCGCCTCGGCATGCTGCTGTGGCAGGACCAGGTCAGCATGGGCTACGGCCCGAACACCGAGCCGAAGGGATCGAACCCCAACTGGACCCGCCTGGCCCCCAATCCGCCCGAAGGCATCTGGCCGGACGAGGCGCACGAGCAGTTCGTCCTCGAATACCAGCGGATGGTCGACCACCTGCGCGACCATGCCTGCATCGTCGTCTGGTCGCCCTTCAACGAGGCCTGGGGCCAGCATCGCTCGATGGCGGTCGGCAAGATGGCCGTCGACTACGACAAAACCCGCCCGGTCAACATCGCGTCCGGCGGCAATTTCTGGCCGGTCGGCGACATCGCCGACGAGCACGCCTACCCCGACCCCGCCTTCCCGATCGGCGACAAGCGCTTCGATGACTACGTGAAGGTCGTCGGCGAGTTCGGCGGCCACGGCTGGCCGGTCAAGGGCCACCTGTGGGACGCCACCAAGGAGAACTGGGGCTACGGCGGCTTGCCGAAGACGCTCGACGAGTGGAAACAGCGCTACACCCGCTCGCTCGGCGTGCTGCGCGGCCTCCGCCGCGAGGGCATCGCGGCCGGCGTTTACACCCAGACCACCGACGTCGAGGGCGAGGTCAACGGCCTGCTCACCTATGACCGCGTCGAGAAGGTTCCCGCCGCCTGGCTGAAGCCGCTCCACGACCAGCTGCTCGCCACGCCCGATGCCGCGGCCTACACCCCGGTCACCCCGACCTCCGAAGCCGCGCCGCAGCCGTGGAAATTCACCACCGAGGCCCCGGCCGACGGCTGGCAGACGGCAAGCTTCGACGACCAGGCGTGGCAGGACGGCAAGGGCGGCTTCGGCACCGCCGGCACCCCGAACTCGAAGGTGAACACCGAATGGAAAGGTCCCGAGCTGTGGCTGCGCCGCGAGTTCGAAGTCGCCGCCGCGCCGAAAGGCAACCTGGTGCTGCGCGTTTTCCATGACGAGGATGCCACGGTGTATCTCAACGGAACGGAGATCGCCCGTCTCGCCGGACATACCACGAACTACGTCCTGATCGACCTCGACCCGGCGGCCGCCAAGGCGCTGAAAGCCGGCAGGAACCTGCTGGCGATCCACGTCAAGCAGACCGCCGGCGGCCAGTTCATCGACGCCGGCCTGATGGATGAAACGATCGTCCGCTGAGCGATCCGGCCGGGTTGTTAGACCGGTCCCACCCCGTGGCCCTCATGATTCCAGCTTGTCCCGCCACCACGGGACAAGCTAGGTTTGCGGGCGTGAAGCAACCGCTGCCCCGCCGGGTTCACGCCGCACTCCGGTCGAAATTGCTCGATGGCACCCTGCCGCCGGGATCCCGCCTCGATTACAAGCAACTCGCGATCGAGCTCGGGGTGTCGACCACGCCGGTCCGCGAGGCGGTGACGCAGCTTGCCTCGGAGGGCTTCGTCGAGCTGGTCCCGCGGCTCGGGGCCGTGGTGCGCTCGCTCAACCAGAACTCCGCCCGCGAATTCTACGAGGTCCGCGAGGCGGTCGAAACCTTCGCCGCCCTCAAGGCGGCCGAACGCCTGTCGCCGCGCCACCTCGAACTGCTTTGCCGGCACCTCGACACCATGCAGCGCTTGTTCGCCGAGGTGATCGGGCGCGGCGCGACCAAGCTCGAACCGACCGCGCTCCACGAGTTCCTCGACGCCGACCTGGCGTTCCACAAGACCATCCTGCTGGGTGCCCGCAATCCGGCCTTGGCGCGCACGGTCGAGGAAAGCCACATCCAGTCGCGGATCTTCTTCGCCGACCGCGGCATCCACGACACCGTGCGGCTCCGGCTCGCCTGCGAACAGCACGCGGCAATCCTCGCCGCCCTCGAGGCGCGGGACGGCACGGCGGCCTCGGAGGCCATGCGGGAACACATCCGGACCTCGCTTCAATTCACCCTCGAGCACCTCGAAGCCGCACTCGAGGTGTGAGCCGGCGGCTATTGCCAGCTCCAGTTCAACACCACTTCCACGTCGGGATGCAGGCTGTGGTGCACCGGGCAACCGTTGCCGGTGCTCTCCAGCAAGCGCCGCTCCGGGTGGTCGGCGGGCAAGGGCATCTCGAGATCGACCTCCAGCCTGGCAATCCGCCGCGGGGTGTCGGCCGACATGTGCTTGCGCACGGTGACCTTCATGCCTTCCAGATCGATTTCCTTCCGCCGGGCGACGATGCCCATCACGGTGGTCATGCAAACGCCGAGCGCGGTGGCGACCAGATCGGTCGGCGAGAACGATTCGCCGCGCCCGTTGTTGTCCACCGGCGCGTCCGTTTCGAGCACGGTGCCGGAGGGCCCGTGGACCGCGCGGCAGCGGAGCTCCCCTTGGTAGTCGATCTTGATTTCAACCATTGTCTTCAAAGCCGTCTTCGGCGGGAGGGGTTTCCGGTTTCGGGGCGACTTTGGCAAGCACGACGCGGAAGCCGTAGATGTTGTCGCGGAAATCGGGCGGCTGGGTGTTGCGTGCCCCGATGAACAGGTTCTGCTGCTGGAAGGTGTTCCACCCGCCGCCGCGCAGCACTCCGGAATTCGAGATCGGACTGTAGTTGTCCGCCACCCATTCGTGGACATTGCCGCAAAGATCATACAAGCCGAGCGGGTTCGGCGGGAACGAGCCGACCGGCGCGGTGGTTTCGAAACCGTCCTCGAAGCCGGGAATCACCCGGTTGGCGGCGATCCCCGGCCCCCGCGCCGCGGCCCCGTCGGCCAGATTGGCCACGCCGGAAGGCGGCGGCCAGGCGTTGCCCCACGCGAAAATCGGCGGGGCGAGCGGCTCGCGCTTGGCCGGCGAGACATCGGGAATCTCCGGAATCCCCGCCATCAGGCTCCACTCGAAGTCGGTCGGCAGCCGGTATTCATGAACCTGGGTCAAGCGCTCCTGCTGCCGCTCGACCTTGGTCAGCCAGACGCAGAAATCCTCGGCATCCTGCCGCGACACGAAGACCACCGGATGATCGGGACCCTTGCGCAAGTCCGCCGGCGGCTTGCCCTCCGCCCGGAGATAGGCATCGTAATCCTTCACCCGGGTCTCCCAGACGCAGGCCATCAAATCGGTGTCGATCGGGACGAATTTCATCCCCAGGCCGTTGTCCCACGGCTTGTCCATCACCACGCTGTTGTTCAGGTCCAGCTTGAAGAAAAGATCGAGCGATTGGCCCGGCGTCAAGGTCACCCTGTGGTTCAATGGCTTGTAGCCTTCGAGCAAGATCAACAGTCCCACTTCGCCCGGGCGCAGGGACTCGATCGCCAGCGGTCCGTTGGTGCGTCCCACCGAGTTGTTGAAACTGGCGTCCGCCGCCTCGATGAAGACCTCCGCCCCGGCGGGTTCGGTGGTCACCATGATGCGGGCGAAGCGGATCGGCCGCACCAGCACGCGGAACGAGCGCAGGCCCTCCTTGCGCGCCCGCTCGCTCAGGCCCTCGCCGTTGAAGACCAGGTCCATCTGCGGCAGCGACTCGTGGTCCTGGGTGAGGAAACCGGCCTCCATCCCGCTGCTCGCCAGCCACCAGGAGAAATTCTTCGCCTCGCCCTCGCTGGTCAGGGCGATCCGCCGCTTGGTTCCTCCCTCGTCGACCTCGATGAACTCGGCGACATCCGCCGGCCGCTCCTTGGCGGCCCGGTAGAGTTCCCACTCCGCTTGCCCCACCGCGCGGACGCTTTCATGACCGTCGCCCATCGGCCGATACTGCTGGCCGAGCTGGTCGGTCCACGGCTCGTTCGGCTGGGGCGGCGAGTAAATCTTCAGCTCGGCCTCGAGCAGCAGCGGCTCCTCGGCGGCCGAAGCGGGGACCACCGCCCGCACCGTGGCCGGCGCGAAGCCATCCCGCTCGAGCCGGAACGACACCTCCTCGCCGACGTAGGTGGAGATCAGATCGGTGGGAGTGGTCCCGGGAATCTTTTCGCCGCTGGAGTCGATCACCACCGCTCCCTCGGGCCGGCTGTTGATCTTGACCAATGCCTTCACCGGAAGCGCCGGACCGGCGACGGGGCCCTCGGGCGGCCGATCGTCGAAACGTCCCCAAGGACTGCTTTTCAAAACCTCCCACGCCCCCTGCCCCAGCACCCCGGCGATCAGCAGCGTGGCGAAAAACGCCCCGACCGGCCGCCGTCGTCGCCGGCGCTTGCCGTCCTGCAAGCGCCGCAGGGCGTCGGCCAGCTCGCCGGCGGTCGAAATCCGCCGCTTGGAAAGCTGGGGTTCGCAGGTCTCGCAAATGATCTGGTTGAGCGCCAGCCAACGCTTGCGCTCGGCTTTGGAAGGCATCTCGTCCGGCAACTCCGGGAAATCCATCCGGTCCTTGCCGGTCGCGATCTCGTACAAGACCTTGCCCAGGCTATAGACATCGGCCTGCGCCGAGCCCGGGCCCTCCGGCGGGACGAAGCCCTCGGTACCGACGAAGGTCCGCTGGCCGCGGGTCGCCACCAGCCCGATGTCGGCGAGCTTGGCCTTGCCGCCGACGAAGATGACGTTCGCCGGTTTGACGTCGCGGTGCGCCAACCCGTGGTCGTGGAGGTGCCGCAAGGCCTCGGCCAGGCGCACCCCGACGTCGATGCAATGGTCGGTCTCCAGCCGTTTGCCGAGCGCCCGCTTGGTGTCGCTGCGCAAGGTCCGCGCCTCGTACTCGATCGGATTGATCTCGCGCCCGGTGAGGACGTCGTCCCCCAGCTCCATCACGTAGTAATAGAACGCGTTGCCGTCGACGCTGCGACCCACGTGGAGGATGTTCACCATCCCCGGGTGGTCGCGCGAGATCGGTTCGAATTTCAGGATTCCCTCGAACTCGCGCTCGAAGCTGCGTTCGTCGTCGAAGTCCTCGCGCCACAGGACCTTCACCGCCCGCAGCGCGCCGGTGACGCCGCGCGCCAGCCACACCTCGCCGTAGGCCCCGCCGCCGACCTTCCGGAGGACCTCGTGGTCAGGAATGACCGGATCCGGGCGCCGGCTATTCGTCGGCATCCTCCTCCAGGCGGGCGAGTTCTTTCTTCAAAACGGCACCGACCCGGTGCTTCGCGAGATACACCTGGGCCATGCTGACATTGAGGTGGTCCTGAACTTTCTTCGCGTCCCACTGGCGCACCACGTAGCAGTCGAAAATCTGATACTGCTTCGGCGAAACCTGAGCCTTCACCCGCGCCAAAGCGGCGTCCGCGATGTTCTTTTTCCATTCAACGTCCCACAAGCGTGCCAGCAGGTCGCCCTTCGGGTCCTCGAAGCGGTCGATCAACGCGGTTTTCCGGTCATCCTCCCATTCCCCGCCGGCCATCGCGGTGTCCTTCTTGCGCTTGCGGAACTGGTCGTTGATCCGCCAGCGGGTCATGTTCATCAGCCAGGTCTTGAACGAGCCCTGTTCGGGGTCGTAGAGCTTCTTCTTACTCTGCTTGGCGATCGACAGCACGGTCTCCTGAACACAGTCGTGGGCCTCGTCGGGGCGCAGCCCGGCCTTGATCGCCACGGCGTAGATCAGCCTCCAGTAAGTCTGGTAGAACTCTTCCCACGTCTTCTGATCCTCCCAATTGTCCAAACGCGCGATCAGGCTCTTGCGGGTCTTTTCATAGGCGGCGGCGAGCACCTGGTCGCGCTGCTTGTCATAGTCTTGCTCGGACATCGGCTCCCCCTTACCATACCGGCGCAAGCGTGTCTTTCAAGGAGTTCGCGAGCCTTCTCCGGCCAAGGAAATTTTATTCCAAACGGCCGACGTTCCGGGAATGCGAAGCATTGATCTTCGGATTTACAGCCAACCCCGGATCGGCGTAGGCTCTACCGCTGTTTATTACTTTCTCCCTTCCGGAACACCCCGCCGGATCACCCACGGAGCGAGCCCCCCCATGCCCCCCGATTCTCCCGATATCAATCCGTCACGCCAAGTGGAACGGATCCGCGAAATCCTCGTCGGCCGCCAGATGGACGGCGTCGAACGCCGTTTGGAACGGCTCGAGGCGAATCTCCGCCCGCTGCCGGGCGCGGCGGATCCCGACGTCTTCGAGATCCGGCTGGCCGGTTTCGAGCAGCGCCACGACCGGCAGCTCCAGGAATTGCGCGATGAGATCGATGCCGAGAAAGCGCGGCGGGTCGAGGAAACCCATCGCCTCGCCGGCCAAATCCAGGCCGCCGCGCGCAACCGCGCCGATTCCGGGCTCGAAGCCCAGGTCGAACTGGAGCAGAAATTCACCCGCTGGCTCGAGCACTGGAACCAGGGATTCCGCCAATACCTTCACCAGCGGGAAAAGCATCTCGTCGCCGAACTCCGCCTGGAACTCGAGCAAACCCGGGAGTGGGTGAAATCGAAAGTGGTCACCACCGAACAGGTCCGGACCGACCAGCGGCGGATGCAGGCCTCCTTCGAGCAACTGGCGAACGCCGCCCGGGCGATCGCCGAAGCCGCCGCCTTGCAGGCCGGCCAACCCGGGAGGATGCCATGACCCGCGTGCTTTCCCCGCTGCCCTCGACCTTTCCACCGCTGCTGATGGAGACCGGGGTTCGCACCATTCCCGTGCAAGCGCTCCCGATGGGCGACGGCATGCCGCATCGCGAGTCGCCGCGGCCGGCCCTCCCCACGCTCGGGGATTTTGCCAGCCGCCCGGTGGAACAGCCGCCGACGGCCGCGGCGCCGCCGCCGACGGCCGCCGCTCCTCCGACGCCGCCCGCCGATTCCAACGACGCCGATTTCACCGATGCCGATCTGACGGCCGCCCTGCTTCCGCTGGTCGCCGGAGCGGCCGGCGGTGTCAACTTCCAGGACGACGCGGCGTTTGAAGCGATTCTCCGCGCCACTTTCCGCCGTGCGCTGGCCGAGCATCAGGCCGGGCCCTTCCAGGATCCCGATCTCACCCATCGCATCCTGTGGCGGGCCCAGGCCCTGTTCACCAGCCGCAGCTACCCCGAGGTCCTCGCGGACAAGATCCGTCGCTTCAGCGTGGAGGAGGTCTACCTGCTCGACCGCGACAAGCTGTCGCTGGTTTCCTACGCCAGTTGCGATCCGGTCCGCCACACCCATCCCCGGCGCGTCGGGTCCTTCGCCCGCCAGCTCGGCTCGCGGATCAAGGACGAGACCGGCGCCCTGCAACTGGGCTTCGAACTCGGCGACAACCGCCGCACCTTCGTCCGCCCCGGCCAGTTTTGCCACCTGGTGGCGGTGATCCGCGGCGAGATCAACCTCCTCGTCAAATCCGACCTCGATTTCGCCCTGCGGCGGATCGAAAGCCGTTTCCACGGGCCCTTTGTCCGCGGCCAACCGCTGCTCAGGGAGTTGCAACCGTTGCTGGAAGAATGCCTGCTGATCCATTCCCCGAAAGCGCCAGCCGTTTCCTGAGTTCCACTCCCGCGCCACTCATCCCTTGACCACGGCGGTTGCGGTCACTACGCATCCCCACACACATGGGATTTGACACTCTAGGCCTTTCCGCCCCCGTTCTCGCCGCCGTGACGGAGTCGGGCTACGAAAACCCGACCCCGATCCAGGCCCAGGCCATTCCCCTGATCCTCGAGGGCAAGGACGTGATCGGCGCGTCCCAGACCGGCACCGGCAAGACCGCCGCCTTCGCCCTGCCCTCTCTCAGCAAGCTGACCCCGCTGGGCAAGCCGCAGATTCTGGTGCTGGAGCCGACCCGCGAGCTGGCCCACCAGGTCGCCGAGCAGTTCGAACACTACGGCAAGCACACCGGCCTGAAGGTCGCCCTGCTCTACGGCGGTGTCGGCCTCGGCGAGCAGATGAAGGCGCTGGAAGCCGGCGCCGACATCGTGGTCGCCACTCCCGGCCGCCTGGTCGACCACTTCTACCGCGCCACCATGCGCTTCAACGAGGTCAAGATCCTGATCCTCGACGAAGTCGACCGGATGCTCGACATGGGCTTCCTCCCGCAGGTCCGCAAGATCGTCAACCTCTGCCCCTGGGAAGGCCGCCAGACCCTCTTCTTCTCGGCTACTATGCCGCCGGCGATCCAGACTTTCGCCCAATGGTGCCTCACCGACCCGGTAAGCATTGAGATTGCCCGTACCT
>CAMCYK010000152.1 GCA_945883695.1 Akkermansia muciniphila
GGGCTTCCAATCCTTGAGCGCGTCCCGCAAGGCCTCGACCGCCGGTCGCGGATGCCGGGCCGACAGCGAAATCCGCAGCCGGGCGGTGCCGCGCGGAACGGTCGGGAAGCGGATCGCCGGCACCAGGAAGCCGAGATCCTCCAGCTGGCGGGCGGCGGCCAGGGCGGTGGCATTCTCACCGAGAACGAGTGGAACGACCGGCGAGGGATGGCCGGGGGCGGCGAGCGCCGCCAGGTTGGCGCGGAGGTCCTGCCGCAGGGCATCGCCCTCCGCCGAGCGGATCAACGCGAGCGCGGCCAGCGCGGCGTGGGCGAGGGCCGGTGGCGGGGCGGTCGAGTAGATGAAGGAGCGGGCGCGGTTCACCAGCAGGTCGCGCCACTCCCGGCCGGTGGCGAGGTAGCCGCCGGACAGGCCGGCCGCCTTGCTGAAGGTGCCCATTTGGAAATCGACCCGCCCCTGCAGCCCGAGCTCCGCCGCCAGCCCCATCCCGCCGGGGCCGAGCACGCCGAAGGCATGGGCCTCGTCGAGGAACAGCAGCGCGCCGTGGCGATCCTTGGCGTCGACGATTTCCCGCAACGGGCAGAGGTCGCCATCCATCGAAAACACCGACTCGGTGACCACCACGATCCGTGCGGCCGGCTGTTTGGCACGGAGGCTTTCGAGGAGGCGCTCCAGCTTCGCGACGTCGTTGTGGGGAAAGACCCGGATCGTCGCGCCGGACAGGCGGGCCCCGTCGATCAGGCAGGCGTGGCAAAGCTTGTCGAGCACCAGCACGTCGGACTTGCCGGCCAGCGCGGGCAGGCAGCCGGTGGCGGTGGCGTAGCCGGAGGAGAACAGCAGCGCGGCCTCGCAGCCCTTGGCCGCGGCCAGCGCCTCCTCGAGCGCGCGGTGCGGGGGCAGGCTGCCGCTGACCAGCCGCGAGGCCGCGGCACCGGCACCGTAGCGCTTCACGCCCTCGATGAAGGCCTCCGCCAGCGCCGGATGAGTGGCCAGGCCGAGGTAGTCGTTCGACGCGAAGTTCCACAACTCGCGGCCGTCGCGCGTCACCCGGGGTCCGGCCGGCGAATCGAGCGGCCGCAGGGTGCGCAGCAGGCCGGCCGCTTCCAGTCCGGCAAGTTCCTGCCGCGGACCGGCCATGCTCATCCCTCGGCGGCCTCGCGTTCGAGCGACCAACGCAGGAGTTTCTCGGAATCCTTCCAGACGTTGGCGGAGTTGCTTTTCAGGACCACCACGATGGCCGAGCGTCCGTTGAGCGTGCCGGAACTGACCAGGCAGCGGCCGGCCAGGTTGGTGGTGCCGGTTTTCAAACCGTCGCAGTAGGGGACGGTCTTGAGCAGCCTGTTGGTGTTCTCGAGCGTTTTCACCCGGCCGTCACTGTGGCGGAAGGTGGTCTTCTTGAGCGAGGTGAACGAGTGGATGGTCTGGCTCCGCCACGCCGCGCGGGCGGCGATCGCGATGTCGCGGGCGGTCGAATACTGACCCTCCGCCGGCAGGCCGTGGGGGTTGAGGAAATTGGAGTTGCGCATCCCGAGCGAGACCGCCTTGCGGTTCATCATCGCGGAGAAATTCTCCTGGCTGCCGCCGACATCGCGGGCCAGCGCGCGGCCGACGTCGTTCGCGCTTTTCACCATCAGAACCTTGAGCAGCTCGCGCCGCGGGTGGACCTCGCCCGGCTTGAGGTAGAGCTTGGTCGGCTCGCAGCGGGTGTCGTCCTGGGAAATCGTCACCGGCTTGTCGATGCTCCCGTTGTCCATCACGACCAGCGCGGTGACCAGCTTCTGGGTCGAGGCGACCGGCCGCCGCTGGTCGGCGTTCTTGGCGTAGAGCACGCGGCCGGAGATCGGATCGATCACGATGGCGCTCTCCGCCGCCACCGGTGGCGGCGGCGTCCGGGGGATCGTGGTGGTGAGCACCGGCTCAGCCCGCCGCGGGCTGCCCTGGGTGAGCGGACGCGGGGACTGGGTATCGTCCCCGCAGGCGGGGAGCAGGATCGCGACGGCGAGAAGGCCGAAAGTGCGCAAGCTGGCTTGGCGGAACATCGGCGGGAGTATCCTACCACGACGGCCCGGTCTCAAGGCGCGATTCCGCGAATTTCCGCTTGCCGCCCCCCTCCTGACCTGTTTTGTTCTCAAGAACACTGTTCAAACGCCATGCAAACCGAGCCGATGACCGAGCGCCAGAAGGAGATCCTCGAGTATCTCAAGTATGCCCAGCGAACGACCGGCGTGATGCCGTCGACCCGCGAGATCCAGCACTACTTCGGCTTCGCCAGCCAAACGGCGGCGATGAGCCACCTGCGCGCCCTGGAGCGCAAGGGGGTGATCCAGCGCCGCCCCGGCAAGGCCCGCGCCGTGGTCTTCCCGGACGAGCTGGATCGCGAGGAAATCGTCGACATCCCGGTTTACGGCCAGATCGCCGCCGGAATGGCGGGGGAGGTCGATCAGGAAAAAGAGGGCTGCATTTCAATCGACATCGCCTCGATCGGCATCCCGCGCAGCGCCCGCACCTTCGCCCTGAAAGTCCGCGGCGATTCGATGATCGACGCGCACATTTGCAGCGGCGACACCGTGATCCTCGAATTCCGGGAACCGCGGAACGGCGACATCGTCGCCGCCCTGATCGACGGCGAAACCACCTTGAAGCGCTACCGGGTCACCAAGGGCAAGCCGTTCCTCCATGCCGAGAACGAGGACTTCCCCGACCTGATCCCGGCCCGCGAGCTGATCATCCAAGGCGTGCTGGTCGCCCTGCTGCGCAAGGCGGCGTGAGCCGGCCCGGCTCCGGCTTGGTCCCGGCCTGATCCCGGACACCCCATCTCCCCCGGCAATACGGGTCCGGCGAGTGCCCCCCACCTCGCCGGACCCAGTCCGCGGAGCCGCCAGCGTCCGCGGCGGAGACGCGTGGGGGGGGTAACCGGGAGTGACCCGGGAGTGACCCGGGAGTGACCCGGGAGTGACCCGGGGGCCCTGCTTTGGATACCTCCTTCGGCGGGCGCCTCCCAAATGCGGCAAAGGACGCTCCGGCCCGCGTGATCCCGTGAATCGAGGGCAACAAGTCTCCCGACGTGCTTCCCGTCCGCAACCAGTTTCCCCTTGGATCGCCATCATGGAAGGGCTAGCGTACCGATCATGAACGATTTTCCCGGAATTCCGTACTACCCTGTCGGGTTTTTCCTTGTTCACCGACCGGTCGGAGAACAAGGGGCAATTCCGACCGGTCGGTGAATAAAACTGTTCGCCCAGTATGAAGCACCTAATTCTCGGTATTGCCCTAGCAACCGTGAGCACGCCGGGGCTCGCGAGCGCTAGTCAGGATCTGCCCCGGTTCTCGAGCTTTAATTACAAAGGGACGCCGGCAGTGATCTTGGGCTTCGGTCCAAATGAGGTGCATTATCTTGAGTCAGACCAGCGCCCATCCGCAATTGGGGAGGGGATCGAAGCGCTGTTCAAAGCTGCATCTAAGACCAAAGCTGCGACTAAGAACAGTTTCCCATAACTTCCCGAGCACCCAGGTTTGTCTGATACCTTCATAGTGGAGATCTCCCCCGATCAACTTCGACTCGTCCGAATAGACTACGGTTTTTACACACTCAACCCGAGCAATGGTCGGATGTGGATCGCCTCATTGCGCAGAAGGGTTGTTCCACGGGCAGAGGCGCTTTTTTCTTTGCCGGGCGAAGAGGTGGAAGGGCTGTCATTTTTTGTGATCTCAGAGTATGTATCTGCGGATATTCCAGAACACTTGGGTCATCAGTTGGAGACAGTCCGCCAGTCGGAGGCCGTGGTTGCGCAGCGGAAGTCCCAGATGGCCTGGAGCCTGAACAACGGCGACGAGGCCATCCAGAGCAGCCGAGAAGCGGAGGCCTTCCTGCGTGAGATGGCGGTGTCTAACCGCCGGAATGGTCTCTGCTGTCCCGATGCGGAACCAGGATCACCCGCCGCCGAGGCTCGTGCCGCAGATCTCGAGAAGAGGGCGGACGAACTCAGATCGGATATCGCGATTGGCGTCAAAGAGCAGGAGAAGCGCCGGGCGGTAATTCTTCCCCAACTCCGTAGCAATACCTTGAATAGCAACGGCGAACAAGCCGCGCCATCCAACGGCGATAAGCCGTCAAATTGAATTCGAGCTTCTATCCCGCCGTGGATGCGCTCTAACGTTAGAAATGCATCCGGACTACTTACCATTTGTCGCGTTAGCACTAGCTTGTTCGGTCGCTGCGATCCTCCTGCTTAAGGAATCACGATGGGGAGCTGCTTCATTTCTTTTTGGCGGACTTGTTCCGTCACTTGCTGTCCTCAGTAACTCGGTTCCATCGTCTATTCCGTTCGAACTGGAGATGATGGGTATTCTCTGTGCCTTTCCGATTATTACCGGCACTTTTGTAACAGTTGTGGTTAGGCGTATGATGCGTAGATGGAGCGCAATTTCTTTCTGTATTGCCTCGTCAGTTTCGGTGTGCCTCTCAGCGTATGTCGTTATATTTTTCCTCGGGGCATATCTTATCCCGATATGACAAGCGATCTATCGAGCTGAACCGTAAAGGACGTCTATCAAAGCCCGAGGGAATTCGAAGAAGCAGAACCCCAAAGATAGGTTCGGGCGATAGCCCCGAACCTGTCGATTGTTGGACAGGCCCAGGCGGGTCGGGCGGGCGCGTTTGCTACCGCTCTTGCGATTTCAATCCGCGTCTCAGGGTCAACGACTTGCCGTGAGGTGGCGGTTGCGGAGCACCGGACGATGGCCTCCGCGGGGGCCGCGGAGCGAATCGCCCGGCGATTCGCCCGCCGCCGGGCGGGCCGGCAGCGGCGTGGCGGCCGCTTTGCCGGATTCCGGCGCGGATCGCCCGCGAACTACGGCTTTTATCGTCCATCGACGCCGCACGTTCCCAAGACACGGCGCTCGGCGGTGCTTGCGGGGCGGGGCGTCGGTTCGCCCAGCGGCTGGTTTACAAGTGGCTCAACCGCCGCAGCCAGCGGCGCAGCTACAACATGACCGCGTTCATGGCGGCCTGGGAGCGTTGGGAAATCCCGATGCCCGGCGTCGTGGAGAAGCCCTGGCCGCAAGCTCGACAAGCCCTGCACGGCACCATAGGAAACCGTCAACCAACTGGACACCCATCATGATCGAAGTTCCACTTGCGCGCATTCCTGAGGAGCCCGGTGCGGTAATTCCGCACGCCGGGATCTGCAAGGGGGGCGTCGGGCAACCGGCGTCCCTACCTTAATCGGCATCAGAAAAGTGCCCATGGCTCGATTTATTCCAAACCTGAAAGTTCAAGTAGACCTGAACCGGTTTTGTTTCGCGCTTGGACTTGGATTCCTGGGTGCGTTGTTCACGGCGAACATGGGGATGGGAGCACCAGCTGTGTTTCTTCTTTCACTGATTGCAGGGACAGGAGGCTTGATTGGTTTGGGTGGACGGTATCGGGTTTTTCACGCCGGTGTATTTGGGACTGCCCTCGTTGGCCCAATCTTGCTTTCTTGGTCAAGGAGCTCCCTTGGCCCGACTGCAGAAGAGGTATTATTGCATGTAGCGATTGGCATTGCCTTGCCGATGGCCTTAGCCGGAGTTGTGAGTTGGATTCTTCGGAGATCGAGGAATTTTGAGACCTAATGCGCCGAGAACGAGAATCCAAGAAGCCGACAAATCGCTCCATCCAACGGCGGGTAACGCCCCAGTTTGAATTCGGGCTTCCCTCTCCGCAGTGGATGAGCTAAACGCTGGAAAAATATGCCTCTAAGCACCGAAGTCATTGTTCGAAAAGACAACATCGCGTTTCCACAGAGGTGTGTGGTTTGCGGCGGGGCTGTCGATATCCAGCATGCCCGCCTGCGCGGTAGCCCTGTCGGTTTCTACGGAGTCATTCCTTGGATCTTCGGCGCCACGAAGAAGCTCGAAGTGCCTGCCCACCAACAATGTGGATCGAATTTAGGAAGAGCGTTGATGATTCGGAACCTGGCCCTCATTGTAGGGGTCACGGTGGTGCTGGTTTTCGCCATATCGTTGGGTTTGACGAAGTGGCAGGCCATCGGGCTTGTAACTGCCGCAATCGCCACGCCAATTGTTTGGCAGGTGATTCGACCATTGCCTTTCGAGTTCACGCACCATGCTGGAGAGTTCAAGCTCATGTTTCTCGATCCTTCCCTCGCCCGCGAGGTCGCTATTCTAAATCATGGCGAGCTGGAGGACGACGACGAAAACGGAAGGGAAACCGGCACTGAGCAACCCGCTACCCTCTCCGAGATGAAGTCGGAGGGGGGTGATAGACCTCAACCTGAATCGGAGGGGCGCTCCCGGTAGCGGATGTTCGGGGCAAAGCGCTCCCGCGGGATCAGAACGGATCATCCGCCGAGCCCCACGACGGTCCGACTTTCCATTCCTCGACGAGGCCGCGCGGGAAGTCCTCGAGAAAGCGCGAGGGGCGCTGGATGATGTCGCCGCTGTAGGATTTGGGATTGATGAAGGGGTAGGTCAGGTAGAGCTCGTCCTTGGCGCGGGTGAGGGCGACATAAAACAGGCGGCGCTCTTCTTCCAACTGGGCGGGATCGTCGGACTCGAGGATGCGGCCGTTCGGGAACTGGCCGTCGGCGAGCCAGATCAGGAACACGACCTTCCATTCGAGGCCCTTGGCCTGGTGGATGGAGGAAAGGGTGACCTTCTCGTCGTCCTTCTCCGCGGTGTCGCCGGTCGGCTCGCCATCGGCGGTGCCGAGCAGGGAGAGTTGGGAGAGGAACTCGAGGACGTCGTCGAAGTTGCCGGCGTAGGCCATCAGCTGTTCGATGTCGGCACGGCGGTTGTCGTAGTTGTCGTAGGCCGCCTGCAGGAACTCGGCGTAGATGCCTTCGAGGATGCTGAAGACCATGTCGGCCGGTTTGGCGAATTCGCCGCCGGGAGTCAGCTCGTCGAGCACGTAGCCGAGCTGCTCCCAGTGTTTGGCGGCTTTTTTCGGGGGCTTGAGGGTGGCCAGGACCGCGGACCACTCCGGGACGGTTTCGCTTTCCGCGGCGCCGGTTTTCAAGAAGTCGCGCCACAGCTTGTCGGCCCCCGCCGCCCCGATGCCGGGCAGCAGCAGGACGAGGCGCTTGAAGGAGACCTCGTCCTTGCAGTTGGTGACGAAGCGCATGAAGGCGGAGACGTCCTTGATGTGCGCCTGTTCGAAGAAGCGCAGGCCGCTGGTGATGGCGAAGGGGATGCCGCGGCTGGTCAGCTCCATCTGGATCTCCAGCGACTGGAAGTGCGCGCGGTAAAGGACCGCCATCTCCTCGAGCGGGATGCCCTCGTCCCGCAACTCCAGCATCCGCTGCGCGACGAAGGCGGCCTGGCGCGACGGATCCTCGAGCGGGACCAGCGCGGGCTTGGTGCCGGTGGCCGTCCGCGAGGACCGCAGGCTCTTTTCGAAGCGCGCCGAGTTGGCGCGGATCGCGGCATTGGAGAGGGCGAGGATTTCCGGGACGCTGCGGTAGTTGGTCTCGATCTTGAAGACGCGGCAGCCGTCGTGGCGATTCGGAAAGGACAGGATGTTGCCCATGTCGGCACCGCGCCAGGAGTAGATCGACTGGGCATCGTCGCCGACCGCCATCACGCTGGCGCCGCCGCCGGCCAGCAGGTCGATGAGGTCGCTCTGGACGGCGTTGGTGTCCTGATACTCGTCGACCAGGATGTGGCGGAAGCGCTTGCGGTAGAGGCCGAGCAGCTCCTCGTCCTGCTGCAGGAGCTTGAGGGTGAGGACCAGCAGGTCGTCGAAGTCGACCGAGTTGGTGTCGAGCTTGCGCGCGGTGTAGTTCTCGTGGACCTGGGTGATCTCCGCCGCCCAGTCCTCGAAGTAGGGATAGCGGTGGGTGATGACGTCGGCGAGCGGGACGCGGGTGTTCTCGACCAGGCTGAAGATCGACGCGAGCACGTCGGCCTTCGGGAAGCGGCGCTGCTTGGTGTCGATGTCGAGCGCGGCGACCACCCCGGCGAGCAGCGATTTCTGGTCGTCGCGGTCGAGGATCGAGAATGACTTGGTCAGGCCGAGCGCCTCGGCGTGGCGGCGCAGGATGCGGTTGCCGATCGAGTGGAAGGTGCCGCTCCACAGCGCCGAGACATCGTGCGGGACGAGGGCCCGGACGCGCTCGGTCATTTCGCGGGCGGCCTTGTTGGTGAAGGTGAGCAGCAGGATGTGGCGGGCGTCGATTTCCTGGTCGAGCAGCCAGGCGACGCGGTAGGTGAGGGTGCGGGTCTTGCCCGAGCCGGCGCCGGCGATGACGAGGGTGGGGCCGGGCGGGGCGGTGACCGCGGCGAATTGCTCGTCGTTGAGCTCCGCGCGGTAGTCGATGCCGGAGGTCGGACCGGTTGTCCGGCGGTTCAAGGTGTATTCGCGCGCCACGGGATGAGCTTCGGGATTTTCGGCGGGGGATCAAGAGCGGCGGAGAAAAGGGGCGGAAACCCTGAGGGTGGGCTTGCGGTCTCTTTGAAACACCGCACTTTCCCTGCGCCCCGCGCGCCCCGCGAATGCCCATCTTCCCTTGACAGGGGCGGCAGCAGAATGAAAGCTCCTTTTGAGATTCGATCTCATCAAGGCCCTGAGCGAGCCGCGCGAGATCCCGCCCCATGAGTCCCTTCCTTCACGCCCTGAACATCGGCACCTTGGCCACCTGGCTGACGGTGGCGGGTGCGAGCACGGTGGCCTTTGTGGTTCACGTGACCGATCGCCTGCCGGCGTTGAACGAGGGCACGGACGAGGCGGCGGAGCTGTTCATCACCCCGCAGGCGATGGGCTCGGCCCCGCCGGCGGAAGCGCCCGAGGCGCTGGCGGAGGAGGCCACGGCGGGAGAAGTGGTCGCCGAGCCGGAAACCCTGCCGGAGTTGCCGGAGTTGCCGGAGTTGCCGGAGTTGCCCGAGCTTCCCGATTTGGCGGAGATTGAGCCCTTGCCGGAAGTTCCCGACCTGCCGGCTCCGGCCAGCGCCCGGACCGAGTCGCCACCGAAGCCGACCGCCCGCCCCAGCGCGGGTCGGCCGAAGCCCAGCTCCGCGACCGCCGGCCGCAAGCCGTCGTCCGGCGAAAGCGGCCGGGGCAGCGGCCAAGGCAGCGGAACCGCCCGCGGATCGGGATCGAGCGAGGTCGGCTCCGACCGCTGGGTCGGGCTGCGGAAATCCAGGCCGAATTATCCATCGTCCGCACGCCGGCAGGGCCAGGAGGGGACGGTCATCGTGCAGTTCACGGTCGACGAGCGCGGCTACGTGGTCGATGCGAAGATCATCCGCGGGTCTCCCCATTCCGTGCTGAACGACGAGGCGCTGCGAACCGTCCGCCGCTTCCGGGCCAAGCCCGGGCTGCGCGCGACCACCAGCCAGCCGATCATTTTTCAACTGAATTGATTCATGCCCAGCGCGAACATCGTTCTCAAAACATTCCATGAAGGCGGCTGGGTCATGTGGCCGGTGACCGCGACCTTTTTCCTCGCGCTGTGTGTCTTGCTCGAGCGCAGCATCTGGTGGATCGCGCTGAAGCGCTCGCTGCGGCCGGAGGCCCAGGAAAAAGCGCGCGAAGCCCTGGGCACCGGCGACTTCGGCACCGCCTGGCAACTCGGCCAAGAGGTGCCGGACCCCTTCCTGCACAATCTGAACGAGGGGATTTCCCACGCCCACACCTCGATGCTCGCGGCGATGCACCTGCACGCGACGCGATGGATCGAGCGGTCGGAGGCGCGGATGTGGATCCTCGGCACCATCATCACGCTGGCTCCGCTGTTGGGCCTGCTCGGCACGGTGGTCGGCCTGATGGGATCCTTCGCCTCGCTGGGCGATGAAGCGCTCGGGGTCACCAAGGTCACCGGCGGGATCGCCGAAGCGCTGATCGCCACCGCGGCCGGCCTGGCGATCGCGATCGGCTGCCTGCTGCCCTACAACTACTTCCGCAAGCGGGTTTCGACCTTCCGCGGTGCCTTCGAGCGCTGGATCAACCACGTCGAGCTGCTGGCCCAGTCCGCCAAGGCCCACGGCCACGATCTGGAGGCCTACGCCGCCGAACGTCACCTCAAGCGCTGATTTTGCGATGCCGGTCAAACTCCAGAGCGCGGACAGCGAGCATGAGGAAGAAGCGCGGATCGAGGTCGTGCCGTTGATCGACATCATGTTCTTCCTGCTCGCCAGCTTCATGATGGTGAGCCTGAGCATGACCCAGATCCACCGGGTGAACCTCAAGCTGCCGACCTCCTCGTCCGCAGTCTCCGACAACAAGGTGCCACCGATCCATCTGGCGATCGACCCGCACGGGGTGACCACCTGGGATTCGGAAATCGTCACGCCGACCGAGATCACCCGGCGGCTGGTCGAGCTGAAACCCGACGAGAACACCCGCGTGCTGATCGGCGCCGACCGGGACTGCCGACACCAGCATGTCCTGACGGTGCTCGACGCGGTGAAGGCGGCCAAGGTCGACAAGGTCGGCTTTGAAACCAAACTCGAGGAGCCGTGAACACCGCCCGTTGGTTGTCGATTCTCAACGCGATCGGTTGTCTGGTACTCGCCGGATTCATCCTGATCCAGTGGCGCGGCGGCCAGTCGCTGTCGCGCGAGCTCCATCAGAGCCGCAGCCGCGAGATCCTGGAGACGAACGCGCGGCTCGAGGCCGAGAAGCTTGCCAAAGGACTCCAGGCGGACCTTGACGGCTTGAAGGCATCGATCGACTCGATCCAGCAAGCCGCCGCGGTCGCGGAGGAAGAGATGGTGGCGAAGGTCGAAGAGGCGAGGGGACTCGCCGGGCTGGTGACCGAGGCTCAAGCGCGGATCAAGACCTGGGAAGAGGCGGTCACGGCGCGCGACGAGGCGATCGTCGCGCGCGACGCGAAGCTCAAGGAACTCAACGAGGCGCTGGTCGCGACCCGCGCGCGCTTGGACGAGGCGGTGGCGGCGTTGAAGAAGGCCGGGGCGAGGTAGGGGGAGATGGAGGATGGAGGATGGTGGATGGTGCCGGAGGCCGCTTCCATCCCCGCGGCCGAACCGCGGGAAATTCCAAAAGGAGATGGACCTGGCGCGGCTTTTCCATCCCCTTGACCCGGAGGAGTGAATGAAGATCGCCGCCCCCGGCGTAAATCGAAGCTAAATTCCCATGATGAAACGGTTTACGGATTTCTTGCTGCTGCTGGCAATCACTGGCGGTGGCAGCCTAACAACCAGCGATGCGGCCACGCCGCCGGTCCCCGCCGGTTCGCTGCCGGAGCGCGTCACCTTCAACGCCCACATCCGGCCGATTTTCTCCGACACCTGCTTCGCCTGCCACGGCTTCGATGCCAAGACCCGGGAAGCCGACCTGCGGCTCGACACGCCGGAAGGGGCCTATGCCAAGCTCAAGGATTCCGAGGAACGGGCGATCGTTCCCGGCAAGCCCGAGGAGAGCGCGATCCTCAAGCGGGTGTTCTCCGGCGATCCCGACGTGGTGATGCCGCCGCCGGATTTCCACAAGGACTTGACCGCCCGCCAGAAGGCGCTGATCCGCGCGTGGATCGAACAAGGCGCGAAGTACGAGCAGCACTGGTCGTTCACGCCGCTTGGCAAGCCGCCGGTTCCCGATGCGGGGAAGCACGCCGCGGAAGTCGCCCATCCGATCGATGCGTTCATTCTCTCCAACCTCGAAGCCGAGGGAATCGAGCCTTCGCCGCCGGCCGACAAGGCCACCTTGTTGCGGCGCTTGTCGCTTGACCTGATCGGCCTGCCGCCGACCCCCGCCGAGCTCGCGGCGTTCCTCGCCGACCCGGCGCCGGATGCCTACGCCAGGCAGGTCGAGCGCTTGCTGGCATCGCCGCACTACGGCGAGCGGATGGCCGTGCCGTGGCTCGATATCGTCCGCTTCGCCGACACCGTCGGCTATCACGGCGACCAGAACGCCCGGATTTTCCCGTATCGCGACTACGTCATCCGGGCCTTCAACGACAACAAGCCCTTCGACCGCTTCACCACCGAGCAACTCGCCGGCGACCTGCTGCCGGACGCCACCGACGAGCAGCGGATCGCGACCGGCTTCCTGCGGCTCAACCTGATGACCCGCGAGGGCGGGGCCCAGCCCGGGGAATACCTGGCGAAATCGCTGGGCGACCGGGTGCGCTCGGTCGGCGCGGCGTGGCTCGGCCTGACCACCGGCTGCGCCGAGTGCCACGACCACAAGTTCGATCCGGTCACCACCAAGGATTTCTATTCGCTCGGCGCGTTCTTCGCGGATGTCCGGCAGTGGGGCGTCTATGCCAACTACGGCTACACGCCGAATCCCGACCTCCCCGGCTCCAACAACGAGTGGCCCTTCCCGCCGGAAATCCAGTCGCTCAATCCGGCGCTGGTGAAACGGCTTGGCGACCTGCAAGGCGCCGCGGTCGAGCTGTTGGCCCCCTTGAAGAAGGCTCAGGACGAGCCGGCGTTCCAAACGTGGGCGGATCAGGCGGCGGCCTTCCTCGCGGCCCGTCCCGACGGCTGGGGCCCGCTCGCGGCAGGTGCGATGGCAGCCAACCAAGGAACGGTCACCGAAGCTCAGGCGGACCACGCGGTGGTCTTCAGCGGTCCGCCAAAAAAGGGCGAGATCATCACGTTGGACTTTCCGCTGCCGGATCATCCGGTCCGGGCGATCCGGATCGAGGCCCTGCCCGCCGCCGCCAATGCCGGCAAGGTGGGTCGCCAGGCCAACGGCAAGTTCGCGATGACGCCAACCTTCGCGCTGGTCGCCGGCGGGGCCAAGCCCGAAGCGCTCAAGGTCGCGTGGAGCCAGGCCGACCGGCGGACGCCGCATGGCTACAGCAATGGCGACCACAGCCCGCTGCTCGAGGCGGAATGGCGCTCGGCGCCGGCCCTGTGGGAGGAGCCCCAGGACGCCGCCTCCCGGCCACAGCACGCGCTTTATCACCTCGCGGCAACCCTGCCCGCCGCCGCCGACCGGGTCCTGCGGGTCACTCTCGCCAGCGCCGACATCGGCAGCGTGCGGATCAGCGTCACGCCGTTCGGCGACGCGGTGCCGGGACAGCCCTCCGCGCTGCGCAGCGATTCCGCCGCCGCCTTCCTCGTCCCCGCCGCGAGCCGCAGCGAGGGCCAGCATCGCGAACTCGCCGCGGCCTGGGTCCAAGCCACGGTGCCCGATGCCGCCCTGCCCGCGGATTACCGCAAGCTGCGCGAGCAAATCATCGCCTGCCGCGCCGGCCACGCCCATTCGCTGGTCGCCCAGACCCTGCCGGCCGACAAGATCCTGCCGACCCACATTCTCCCGCGCGGCAACTGGATGACCCCCGCCGAAGCGGTGACCCCCGCGGTGCCCGCGTTCCTGCCGTCGGCATCCTTGAAGAACGACGACGGCCGCCGGCTCAACCGGCTCGACCTCGCGCAATGGTTGACAGCACCCGAGAACCCGCTGACCGCGCGGCACTTCAGCAACCGGTTGTGGAAGCAATTCTTCGGCAAGGGTTTGTCGAACGTGCTCGACGACCTCGGCAACCAGGGCGAATGGCCGTCGCATCCGGAGCTGCTCGATTGGCTCGCGGTCGAGTTCCGCGATTCCGGCTGGGACATCAAGCACATGGTCCGCCTGATGGTCACCAGCCAAACGTACCGCCAGCGCTCGGCCGCCCGGCCCGAACTCGCGGAGCGCGATCCGGCGAACCGCCTGCTGGCCGAGCAAGCCGCGCGCCGGCTCGACGCGGAATTCGTCCGCGACAACGCGCTGTCGATCGCCGGACTGCTCGGCACCGCTTCCGTC
Organism: Akkermansia muciniphila; assembly: GCA_945883695.1. GTDB lineage: Bacteria > Verrucomicrobiota > Verrucomicrobiia > Verrucomicrobiales > Akkermansiaceae > Haloferula > Haloferula muciniphila_A. The sequence continues at coordinate 13,715 of CAMCYK010000152.1, forward strand.
GGCGGGCCCGGCGTGAAGCCCTATCAGCCGGAGGGCTACTACGTGAACCTCAACTTCCCGCAGCGCGACTACCATGCGAGCAGCGGCAACGACCAGTTCCGCCGCGGCCTTTACATGCATTGGCAGCGGACTTTCATGCATCCGATGCTCGCCGGCTTCGACGCGCCGAGCCGCGAGGAATGCACCGCCGACCGCTTCAAATCCAACAGCCCGCAGCAGGCGCTCACGCTGCTCAACGATCCCTCGTTCGTCGAGGCGGCGCGGGGCTTCGCGTTGCGGCTCCAGCGCGAGAAGCCCGGCGCGGACGATGCGGAGAAGATCCGCCACGCGCTGCGGATCGCGCTTTCCCGCGAGGCGAAGCCGGCGGAGATCGAGTCGCTGACGGCCTTCGTTGCGGAGCGGCGGAAGTTCTACCAAGCCAAGCCGGAAGACGCCGCGGCCTTCCTCAAGACCGGGTTGTCCGATCCGGGCGGCGGCCAGGATCCGGTGGAACTTGCCGCGTGGGCCCAGCTTTGCCGGGTCATCCTCAACCTGCACGAAACCATCACCCGCTACTGATCATGAAATCTCCTCAACTCGACGCCTACGAGCGCTGGCAGCAGGACTTCAGCCGCCGGACCTTCTTGCAGCGCGGCTTCGCCGGGATCGGCGGGATGGCCTTGTCCCAGCTGTTAGGCGCGGACTCCTCCGGCGCGCTGCCCTTTCTCCAGAGCCAGGGCGGCCTGCATTTTCCCGCGCGGGCGAAACGCGTCGTGCACCTGTGCATGGCGGGTGGACCCTCGCATCTGGAATCCTTCGATCCCAAGCCCGAGCTGCTCGCGCTCGACGGCCAGCCCTTTCCGGCGTCCTTCACCGCCGGCCAGCAACTCGCCCAGCTGCAGGGCAGCAAGCTGGTCGCCCGCGGCGCGTTCACGAAGTTCCAGCGCTGGGGCAAGTGCGGCACCGAGATCTCCGAGCTGTTCCCGCACATCGGCTCGATCGCCGACGACATCTGCGTGGTCCGTTCGATGGTCACCGAGCAGATCAACCATGATCCGGCGCACGCCTTCATGAACTCCGGATCGATCCTCAAGGGCCGGCCGAGCATGGGTTCGTGGCTGCTCTACGGGCTCGGTGCGGAGTCGCGGAATCTGCCCGGCTACGTGGTGATGGTCTCACGGGGCGCCGAGCCCGACCAACCGATCTCCGCCCGCCAGTGGAGCGCGGGCTTCCTGCCGAGCAAGTTCCAAGGCGTGCAGTTCCAGAGCAAGGGCAGCGCCGTCCACTACGTCGGCAACCCGGAAGGCGTCTGCCAATCGAGCCAGCGCCAGGTGATCGACGAGATCCAGCGGCTCAACGGCATGCTGCGCGAGGAGCGCGTCGATCCCGAGATCGACACCCGCATCTCGCAGTACGAGATGGCCTTCCGCATGCAATCGTCGGTCCCCGAGCTGACCGACATGAGCGGCGAACCGCAGCACATCCTGGACCTCTACGGCGTGAAGCAGCCGGGCGATGGTTCCTTTGCCAGCAACTGCCTGCTTGCCCGCCGGATGCTGGAGTCCGGCGTCCGCTTCGTGCAGCTTTATCACCGCGGCTGGGATCATCATGGCGACATCGAGAAGAAGATGCCCGCCACGGCGAAGCTCACCGACCGGCCGGCGGCGGCGCTGATCAAGGACCTGAAGCAGCGCGGCCTGTTGGAAGACACGCTGGTCATCTGGGGCGGCGA
>CAMCYK010000153.1 GCA_945883695.1 Akkermansia muciniphila
GCGTCACGGCCGCAGCCCTCTTGTCCATGGGCCATATTGCCACCCGGCCGGAACCGTTGCTGCGGATCTGGACCGAGGGAAGCCGGGTTGACGTGCCCGCGGGTGACAGCATGAAACCGGACCTGCCCTCGATGGGGCCGGGGTCTGCAACCGTGCGTGGCGTGATCAGCGAGTTTTCCGACAAATCCCGGAGACGGCTGTTGCGGGAGCTGCACAAGCGGAAACGGGATGCCGAGTCCTACACGATGGCGCTCACGCTCCCCGGCGACTTTTCGCACCTGCCCGCCGAGACGGTGATTTCCCATTTCCGGGCGCTCCAGCGGCGATTCTCGCGCACCTGGTCGAAGCGAGGTGTCTCGCTCGATTGGAAGCGCGAACTGCAGGAGCGAATGGCGCTCCACTATCACCTGATGCTCTACGGGCTCGAAGATCCGGCCACGCGGGAAGAGGTTCGAGCTTGGTTCGTTCTCCAGTGGAATGCGCTCTGTTGTTCGGGCATGGAGGAAAAGGCCCGCGAGCATCACCGGTGGTTTCACGCCCGGGAAGAAAACTTTCAGCTCGTCCGGGACATGGCCGGCTACTTCGCCAAATACCTTGGCAAGGCTGAGGATGCTTTCGGGGCTCTCCCGGGCCGCTGGTGGGGTTCCTGGAACAAACCCGCTTTGCCGGTCTCGCCAGTTTCGGTCGTGTGTCTAGCACCGAAAGCTAAGGCGATGATCCGGCGCATTGCCAACAAGCTGCGTCTCAACCGGATGCACGAAGGCAAGCATCGCCAGATCTGCGCAAAAATCGGTCTGGTGGGTCATCTCTCCCGGTGGCAGCTCCAGTGCTTCAGGATGGGTTATACCCGTCAAGGGTTTCGCGCTCAGGGTTATATGACTTCACCGAATAGCTACAGCCCAACCGGGAAAGAAATTGCTGAGATGTTCGACGACTCCGCGAGGCATCACGGCCTCCGCTTCGGGAAATCCAGATTCAAGGGCGTTCCTCCATCGACTGCGCCCATCGTGCTTCTGGGCAAGCATTCCCCCGCTTCCATGATCCGAGCCGTGGAATGGGTTTGTGGCTCGCTCGGGATTCCCTTCGAACTGCTTGATGAAACGTCGCACAAGTCCCGCCAAGCACCGCCCCTCACGCCCCCGCCAGGCTTCGTCCGGCGGCCCCGGCAAATTCCTTCCCCCCGTCCAGCTCGACCTCATCCCCATTGAGCGGATTCGACCTTCAGATTTCGGTTTTAGTCAGATTGCGGATTGAGGCAAATGATGCCCGAACAGCGGCCGAATTGGAGGCCGCCTGTCACGCCTTCCTAGGCGTACGCACACACCGGCGTTTTACCAGCCGATTCCCGAAGACGGCGGCGGCGGCGACGCTCCATCCAACGCCAGGTAACGCTCGAGTTTGATTTCGGGCTTCCATCCCCGCCATGGATGAGCTAGACGCTAGCGATGAAAGAGAAGGTATCGATTAGAATGAATTACAAGATCAAGACCATTTTCTTTGCATTGGTCGGAATGCTTATGACTCCAGGTGGGGCTGAGCCGACTAGCAAGGAACTTCGACACGCGGCATCGGATCTCTACGAGACACTCCAGATTGGCACTCAGGAGCTACTCGAAGTAGAGGAAATTTCCACTTCCAAGGTAATTAGCGAATCGATCGACGCCTCATACACATTTTTCAAAATCAAGTTCGGAGGTCAAACTATAGAAGAGCTCAGGAAGCTTTCCCCTCTACTGCTGCACCTAAAGGAGGGGGATGTAAACCTTGGGGACTCGCTCAACGGCTTTGCCGTCGCACCCAAGTGGCCCGACGCTGCGCTCAAAGAGGCACCAGGCTTCTGGCTAAGCTGGGAGCATCGTAAGACAATCAGGAGGACCAACCAGGCAAGGACTATCGCCGCGCGAGGAATGAGCCTTGAATGCGCATTCCTCAGAGACCAGAAACTCCTGGTTGGATTTATCGAAGTGACAAGTTTGCCGACCAATGGCACATTCCCAGATGTCGTTGTAGATGATAGTCCGACGGTTTTCCGAAAGTCGAAAGAAAAGCGCTAGCCGCTCATCCAACGGCGTTTAGTGTCCTTCTTTGAATTCCGTCTTCCATTTTTGTCGGGGATGGCCTATACGTGCGAACAAGAATATGCTGTCCCCTACGAATATGACACGGAACGCGCCTTGGCGACTCCTCGGACTCTCTCTACTCTTTGGCGTTTGCGCTCTTGGGCAGGACGTCGATCCCTGGGCGGACTACGAAAAGGTGGATGCGATTTGGGTTGGTCCAGAAGACGGACCACCCCTGAAAATTAGGATCAACTTTATCGATCCACTTCCGCTCTTCGGTTTTGGGCTGGGAGCGTCGGCGGCCGACGGAGCCGAAGACATCATTCTCCGATCGACCAGAGCAGGAGATCACGCGTTTCTCGTTACATCGAAAGGTGATTTGTTTATTGATAATCTCTTTGCCGGAACGTTTGATGAGGATGACGTCTTGATTTATGGAAGAAACCGCCTTTGGGCCAATGGGACGCCGCAGGAACTGAGGAAGCCTACCGAGGAACAGGAGCGGCTTGTTTTTTCGCGGCCTGAGACTGCGGCGATTCAAGCAGATCCAGCGTTGGGTGTCGCACTCGGAGAAGAGGCCGACGGGACCAAGTTGATCATGGAGGAGCCCTGGGAAGTGTGGGTGAAACCCTGCGGAGGATCAGGTGGTCGGAGCGGGAACCATCGATTGAGTGACGGCATGACGATGCTCCGATTCGAGGGTGATGTTTTATATGTCCACGGAATCTCCTTCGGTCGCATAGAGAAAGGGGATAAGATACGCGTGATTTATGGGGTTGTCTCCATCAACGGGAAGACCAGACCGCCACACCATGCAATCAACAAACAACCGGCTAAAAAAGCCGGCGCTGGACAACCCGCTACCGCTCCCGAGGCGAACTCGGACGGCAGCCAGAAGCCTCAACCTGAGTCGAAGCCTACCCCCCGGTAGCGGGTGCCAAGCCTTTGCCGTTGCCCAAGAAAAACGTTGACCAGCTCCGCCTTGATCTGGCAGGAACTGCTGCATCAAGTCGCACGGCTTATTCGCCGAGTGCGCAACCCTGACACGATTCAGGTCATCCTACAAGTCCGCCCGGCCAGCGTGCCGAGGTTTTAAGAGTCTCTGCTTGGCGCTGCATTTTTTTCCGTCCCGGCCTTCGTTGCCGTTGGACACGCAGCATTCGAATGCCAAGCGGAGTTTCTCGATTCGAGAATAACCGGCCTGATCGGGCCTAGAGCTGATTTATATGAAGACTTCTATTAAAAATTCACAACGGGGAGCGGCTGAGCTTGCTCCAGGGCAAGTCAGACTCGTATCCAAGCCCGAAGCGGCTTTGATCTGCGGGGGGATCAGCATTCGCACGCTGGAGCGTGAGGTTTCATCGGGGCGACTGGAGAAGGTCAAAATTGGGGGTCGGGTGCTTTTCCGTCTCGTGGACGTGATGCGATTGGCCAAGCTGGAAGCAACTGTCTAACAATACGTGCCATGATCTTCAACGTGGAGAAGCGCAAGAAGCGCAAAGGGGCCAAGATCCTTGAAAGCCGGAGCTACTACCTTCGCTATCGTCTCGGGGAGATGCCGGCCGACAAGTGGGTTTCCCTGAAGACTTCGGACAAGGTGGTTGCGAATGCCAAGGCCGAGAGATTTCGAAGTCAGAAGGAGCTCGAGCTTGCAGGGCTCGCGCTGCCGCCCCTCCAGATCACCGCCCGCAAGGCTCCCATCTGGGAGCTGCTTGCCGAATACATCGCGGAAATGACCTCGCAGCGTCGTGACGGGCGGTATGTGAAGGGAACCAAGGCACAACTTGAGCGGCTCACGGGGGAAGCTCGCTGGCGAACTCTGGGCGATGTCACGTCGGATTCCTTCCTGTCCTGGAGACGGGCCAACGCGACCTTGAGCGCCAAGACGCTGAACGAGTATCGGGGATCGGCGCTGAAGTTCCTCGACTGGCTCGTCGGCCAAGAACGCCTTGCCGCCAACCCGCTTGGAAAGGTCGGGAAGATCGACGGCCGGAACGATATCAAGCGCGAGAGGAGAGCCTACACGCTGGAAGAGCTGGGCCGCTTGTTCGCGGTGAGCGAGGACCGGGCGATTGTTTACAAGACGGCCTTCTACACCGGACTGCGGAAGGACGAGCTGCGGGAACTCCAGTGGGGGGACATTCGGAAGAGCGCGGAAGGAGTGTTCTTGCAGCTTCGCGCCAGCACCACGAAGAACGGCAAGGCGGACCGGCTGCCCTTGCCGGCCAAATTGGCGGGGGAGCTTGAGGAGCTGCGCCCCGCGTCCTGCACGGCCTCGGACAGGGTGTTTGCCACGGTCCCGCGGATGCCCCGCTTCTACAAGGATCTGAAGCTCGCCGGAATCCCGCGGGTCGATGATCACGGGCGCGTCTCGGATTTCCACGCCTTCCGCAAGTCGCTGTCGACCGCGCTGCTGATGGGCGGGACGGTGCCCCGGGTGGCTCAAGAGCTGATGCGGCACAGCGACCTCAAATTGACGACCGGCACTTACACCGATGCCAGGGCGCGTCCGCTCCAGGCGGCAGTCGAGAGCCTTCCCTGGTTCGGCGACCTGCGGCCAGGGTATACACAAATAGGCGCACAGATTTCTGACTCGGTGGGTCGTTCCGTGTCGCAGGCGGACGCCAAGCAAGGAGCGGGAAAGGGTGTAAAACCCGTTGGAAACAAGCGCGTTAGTCGCGCTCTGTCGCACCCTGTCAAGCGGGGGCAAATGGTGCGCGCTGCAGGTTTCGAACCTGCGACCCCATCCGTGTGAAGGATGTGCTCTACCACTGAGCTAAGCGCGCTTTTTCCCGCCGGTCGGCCGGACCGGGGTTTTGGGGAAATCCCCGGGGCTTGGCAAGCATTTCCCAAGGCGAAATCCGGCGTCGCCGGAGGTGCCCGCGTGAAATGAAAAAGGCCCCGGTGGAAACCGGGGCCTCGGGTGAGATCAGGTGCCGCGACGGCGCTTCAGCGCATGCGGTAGTAACCGTCGGGATTGTAGAGGAAGTAAACGTCCTTCGGGGTGAGGCGTGGCAGGTAGGAGAAGGGCTTGCCCTTGTCGTCGATCTCTTCCGGGAATTCGGCGACCACCGGGGCGGCGGCGGGCTTCACGTCGGGATTCTTGGTGAGCGAGGTCTCCTCGATGCCTTTGACGATGTGGTTGACCCACTTGAGCTTCTGGGCTTCTTCGCCGAACTCGCTCCAGTCGCCGCTGGTCGAGTGCGCGTACATCCGCTTGATGAACTCGTCGGTGGTGATGCCCATCTTGTCGGCCACCGGGGTGGCGAGGCGGGTCCACCAGCGCTGGCTTTCCTTCACGATCTCGGCCTGCTCGGTCAGGTTGATCTGGCCGAAGAGGGTGGAGCTGATCTGGGGGTGCAGGATGACGGCGTTCGGGTAGGCGGAGGATTCCTTGGCCAGGGTGCAGATGCCGGCGGCCATCGAGGCGGCGAAGGACTTCACCACGACGTGCACCGGCGCGTCGCTGGACTCCATCGCCTTGAGGATCTGGTAGCCGGCCATGACCGAGCCGCCGGGCGACTGGTCGATGACAAGGAAGATCGGCATCTTCTTGTCGGCATTGTTGAAGAAATCGATGCGGTCGGTGATGTGCTCCGCGGTGCTCATGCTGATCGGGCCGTTGAGCGCGATCCGGCGGTCGGAAATGACCAGGGTGCCATCCTCGCGGAGCGGATTCTCAAGATAGACCGGCTTGGCGTCGGCGTAGGTCCGGCGCTTGGTGTCCATTTCGATCGAGGCGATCTGGTTCTGGAGCTTGCTGACTTCGATCCCGGCCTCGGTTTGGACGACCTTGAGCTGGTTGGTGAGGTATTCGGCGCGCACCTTGGCGAGTTCCGCGTCGCGCATGAGCTGGGCGCGTTCGGCTTCCATCTTGGCGACCTCGCCCTCCTGGTCGGCCTGGCGCTTCACCGCGGACAGGGCCATGCGTTCGGCGAGGAGTTCCTTCTCCATCTTGAGCTTGGTGACCTCGGAGCGGAGGCCGTTGGTCTCGGCCTTGAGGCGGGCCTCGGCGAGTCCGTTTTCCACGGTGAGCTTCTCGATTTCCTCTTTGGCGGGATCCGCCACGGCCGGCTTGGCAGGTTCAGCGGGCGTTTCCGCGGCCGGAGGAGCGGCGGGGGCGGCGGCCGGCGGGCTGGCGGCCGGTTCTTGGGCGACGAGGGCGGTCGCCATGCCAAGCAGGACGAGAGCGGAACGGGTAGTGGTTTTCATGTGGTGGTGGCGAGTGGGAGGCCGGGGAGCCCTTACGAGACCTCCCATCTTACGGCTTTCAAGCGTCATCATTTGCGGCGCTTGTCTGGCTGTTTTTCGCGGCGGAACCACCTCCGTGCAAGGCGAGGCGTTCAGGGAGCGGCGAGCATCAGCACCGAGAGCACGCCCCGCAGCGACCAGGCGACGGTCCGGATCCAGTTGCCCCGCACCAGCTGCCGGTGGGCGGTTTCATCGAATCCGCGCCCGAGACGGCGATGCAGCGGTACCTGGCCGAAGGCCGTGCCCAGCCAGACAATTCGGTTGGATTCACAGCGAGTCCTCCAGGATCGCCTCCGCGGCGGCGCTGCCGCTGGCCAGCGCGGTATCGATCGAGGCGATGCCGCAGTGGTCGCCGCATTGATAAACGCCCGCGCGGACCCGCGCCGGCTTGTCCTCCGCCACCCGCTGGGAGGGCACCGCGTCGGGGATGCGGTCGATCCGCAACAGCCGCCACTCCTGCACGCCGCTGCCGAACCAGTCGCCCAGATGCCGCCGCACGCGCTCTTCCAGATCCGGCGCGGCGGCGGCGGCGGGGTCGACCACGCTGACCGAGATCAAATGCCGGCCGGGCGGGGCGTAGGCCGGCGAGACCGCGCTCAGCACCGTCAGGTTGTTCACCGGCCCCGCGCCCTCGCCATTCAGCAGCAGGACCGGTTCGTTCACCGGGGCGGACGGAGCGGTGAAATAGAGACACGCGACACCGTTGGAGGCCGCGGGCGGGTTTTCCCCGCCGAGCAGGCGGTTCGCCCCCTTGAGATCGGTCGCGATGACGACCGCTCCCGCCGCCAGGAATCCGCCCTCCTCAAGATGGACGCCATGGCTGCCGATGGCGGCCACCCGGGTGTTCAGGCGGATCGTGGCGGCGGGCAGTCCCGCGGCCAGTTGCTTGGGAATTTCCGCCATCCCCAGCGCGGGAATCGCGGTGTCGCCGCGGGCGAAATTCCGCATCACGAACTCGAATTTGCGGACCGTGGTCTCGAGCCGGTTTTCCAGGAACACACCGCCCAGAAAGGGCCGGAAAAAGCGCTCGATCATCGACTCGGAAAAACCCTCGGCTCGGAGGGCCTGCAGGGTTGTTAGATCGGCGGCGTGGCGGGAAAAATCGAAACCGCCGAGCCGCGACCTGCCGACCCGCAGCTTGTCGGCGAATGAACCGATGGGATTGAACGCGCCGCGCAGCCCGTCGACGGGATGGCGGAAAGGGTCGGCCACCCGGTGCCACTTCCCGCCGTGGCGCACCAGGGCGCCGGGATAAAAGCGGCGCAGGTCGAGCGCGGCGTAGTCGAGCAGCCGCCGCGCCTCCGGATACGCGGTGAGCAGCACCTGGAACCCGCGGTCCAGCCGGAAACCCTCGCAAAGGTCGGTGGCCACCCGCCCGCCGACGCGGTCCGCCGCCTCGCACATCACGAAACTCCGGCCCGCGGCGTGCAGGCGACGGGCGCAGGCGAGGCCGGCCAGTCCCGCGCCGATGATCAGGGCGTCGGGCGTTTGATCGTGGGGTTCTGGCATGAATCCGGATCGGGTTGCGGAGGCCCTGTCCATCACGCGCCGTCGTCGTCCGCGCTGGCCTGGCTGGCCTCCCGTTCGGCCCGGCGCTGGCGGCGGATGCCGTAAAAGACCATCAGGGCGGCGAAGGCGAGGAAGGCGCAGGCACCGATGCCCAGCCAGGTGATCAGCCGGCCGCCGCCCTTGCGGAAATCAGCCTCGCTGACGATATCCGGCGGGACTTCGCCGGGGATGCGGGACAGCACCATCTTGCCGTCTTCCAGGCCGGCGCGGGTCATTGTCGCCATGGCGGGGCCGAGCAGCGGGTCCTTGAGCGACGCCTCGAAAATCCGCAAGCTGGAGAAGTGGCTCATGAAGCCGTCCGGCACGACCGCCGATGGGACTTCAAGGGTGTCCACCTTGAGCACCAGTTCGCGGCGGGTCAGTTGCGGGTGGCCCTTGAGGGTGCCGATCAGGTAGAGCGGATCGGAGGTGACCAGGCCTTCCTCGTCGTCCCGGGTGAGGCGCGGACGGCCGTTGAGCTTGTAAGAGATGTCGATCACCAGGGCGTCGCCGGTGATCTCGCGGACGCGGAAACTGCCGCGAAGCTGCTCGACCTGGGGGAAGGCGGCGATCGCGAGGTTGAGGTCCTCGGCACTGAGTTCAAGCCGGGCGGGCAGGGTGGCGTCGCCGTGGAGCTGGTTGCGGAAGGCCTCGAGCCGGGCGACCAGGTCGTTGACCTTCGCTTCGTTGCCTTCGATCGGATCAATCGCGAGCGGGGCCGGGGCGGGGGCGGTGAATTTCTCGATCTCCGCGGCCTGGCGGAACGGCATCCAGGCCGTGAAGCCGATCAGCGAGACCAGCATCAGCAGGGCCAGGATCAGGATCAGGCAGCCGGCGAAAGGCGAACGGGCGGTGGCTTGCGGAGGCATGGGGGGAGGAAGTCTGAAAGTCTCAACGTCTAAAAGTCTGAAAGTCGGGAAGCCGGAGCGGAAAATGCCTGCAGGCACAGCGAGTCGGGGATCGCACTCCGGTATTTCGTGGAAATGCGCCGCTTCGCGCTCACGGCGCTTCCACATCAGGTTCGCCATCCGGCTCAAAGCGTTCCCCGGGATCGATCGCGTCGAGCTTCTGGCGGTAACTCTTCTCGTCGAAACCCGACTTGCGGCGGTACATCGCGTCGGTCTCCTCGCCGAGGCAGGCGGCGATGCGTTCCTTCGCGTCCTCGGGACTCATGCCCTTGCTGGTCAGCCGCTCGAAGGCTTTTGCGACGTAGCGGGTCTGGGGCGCGGCAAGTTGCTGCTCCACGGCGGCGAGCAGGTCTTGGAAAAAGGCGTCGTCGTCCATGATCGATCAGGGCAGCGGCCGCTCCAGCATCTGGAGCCACGGGGTGTATTCCGGCGGGATGGGTGCCTCGAATTTCATCCGCGCGCCGGTGGCGGGATGGTCGAAGGCGAGCCGCCAGGCGTGGAGCATCAGGCGGCCGGTGCGGGCCTTCTGGCGCTCGGGTTTGGCGTAAATCGGGTCGCCGACCAGCGGGCAGCCGAGGTGGAGCAGGTGGACGCGGATCTGGTGGGTGCGGCCGGTGTGGAGATGGCAGAGCACGAGGGCGGAGCCGGTCGAGCGGTCGATCGCGAGCACCTCGTAGTCGGTGATCGCGGTCTTGCCGCCGGGCGGGTTGACCACCGCCATTTTCTGGCGGTTCACCGGGTGGCGGCCGATGTGGGTGAAGACGGTTCCGTGGTCGGGGGCCGGGATGCCTTGGGCGACCGCGAGATAGAGCTTTTCCATCGTCCGCCCGGAGAATTGCTCGCTGAGCGACTGGTGGGCGAGGTCGGTCTTGGCGACCACCAGGCAGCCGGAGGTGTCCTTGTCGAGGCGGTGGACGATGCCCGGCCGCTCGACCCCGCCGATGCCGGAAAGGCGGCCCTTGCAGTGGTGGAGCAGGGCGTTGACCAGGGTACCGTCGGGATTGCCGGCGGCCGGGTGGACGACGATGCCGGACTCCTTGTCGAGCACCAGAAGTTGCTCGTCTTCGAACAGGATGGTCAGCGGAATGTCCTGCGCCAGGGCCTCGGCGGGCACGGCTTCGGGAATCGCGATGCTGAGCGTGTCGCCGAGGGCCACCGCGTCGCGCGGCTTGGCCGGCTCGCCGTTGCGCAGGATGAACTGCTCGCGGATCAGCTCCTGGATGCGCGAGCGCGACAAGTCGCCGATCCTCGCGGCCAGAAAGGCGTCGAGGCGGGTCCCGGCATCGCTCTCCACGCGGATTTGCATCGGCCCGCAGCGTCGCGGGGCGGCGGGCCGAATGTCAATGTCGGGCCGATGTTTTGAAAAATGAAGTTTCCAGCGCGAGGACCCGTAAGTTAAGCTTCACCATGCCGGACGGGGAAATCGAGATCGCGTATTGTCACGCCTGTGGGAAGTCCATGGACGTCAGCGCGGTGGCCCCCTTTTCGAACGTGGAATGCCCGGGCTGCAAGAAGCACACCCGGGTGAAGCGCGAGTTCGGCCCCTACACGCTGCTGCGCCGTCATGCCATCGGCGGGATGAGCGTGGTTTTCATCGCGCAAGACAACACGCTCGGCCGCGAGGTGGTCGTGAAGATCCTCAACGAGGAATACGGCCGGGATGAGAAGCGGATCGGGGCCTTCGAAGAAGAGGCCCGGATCACCGCGTCGTTCAGCCATCCGCACGTGGTGCGGGTTTTCACCACCGGCCGCGCCTTCGAGCGCTTCTACATCGCGATGGAACTGGTGCCCGGCGGGCATTTCGAGCACCACATCCGCGAGCGGGGCTCGATCCCCGAGAAGGAGGTGCTGCCGCTGGCCAACCAGGTCGCCGCCGGCTTGAAGGCCGCGCATTCCGCCGGCTTGATCCACCGCGACGTGAAGCCGGGCAACATCCTGCTGGATGCCTCGGGCAACGCGAAGATTGTCGATTTCGGCCTCGCGCTGGTGACCAAGGGCGGCAAAGCGCAGGCCGCGGAGATCTGGGCGACGCCCTACTACGTGCCGCCGGAAACCATCGAAGGCCTGCCGGAGGATTTCCGTTCGGACGTCTACGCGTTTGGCGCCACGCTGTATCACGCGCTGGCGGGCAAGCCACCGTGCAACGAGGAGTCGATGGACACCAACCGGCTGCGCGAGGCGAAGAAGAAGATCGCGCCGCTCGCCAAGGTCGCGCCCTGGATCAGCGCGGACACCTGTGCGGTGATCGAGCGGGCGATGGCGCACGAGCCGGCGCAGCGTTTCCGCTCGTATGACGATTTGCTGACCGCCTTGGAGACCGCGCGCCAGCGCCTCGCCAGCGCGCCGGCGCTGCCCGGTCCGGCCCACAAGGCGGCGGCCGCGGCGGCCGCGGCCCGCCGGTCGTCCTCGAACGCCGGGGAGCGGTTCGCGCTGGCCGGGGCGAGCTTGCTGGTGGTGGCGTCGCTGGCGTTCGGCGGATGGTGGGTGATGAAGCCTGAGCCGGCGCGGACCGGCGGGGGCAAGCTGCCGCCGGTCGCGGCGCCGGCCGATCCCTCGGCCGCCGCTGCCGACAGCGCCGCCCGGGCCGGCTCGGCCTACCGGGAGGCGGGCGAAGCGCTGGCGGCCGGCGATTATTCCAAGGCCCGCGAGTTGTTCGCCGAGGTCCGCGATCTGCCGGGGGTTTTGCAGCCGACCGGTGCGTGGGCGGCCTGTGAAGCGGTGATTGGTTCGTATCTCGAGGGCAAGCCGGGGCAGGCGCGCAAGGAAGCGCGGACGGCATCGGAACATCTCCAGAGTGCCCGCGGATTGGACGCGGGGATCAAGGCAATACTGTTGGAGACGCTGGCGAAAACCGGTGAGCTGCGGGTCGTCCCGCGCGAGCAAGCGGCCGCGCCCCCGTCGGGCCCGCAGCTTTTGGCCGCCTTGATTTTAGGCTTCATGAGCTGGGAGCAGGGCATGCCGGAGGCCGCCCGGAGCCATTTCGACGCGGTGCTGGCCAGCGATGCCAGCGGCACGGACGGATGGGTCGGGACCTACCAGGCGATCACCCGCGGCTACCTTGCCGATGCCGAACAGCTTGCCGCCGTCACTCCGGACCGGCTGCCGGACAGCGCCGCGGCCTGCCGCAAGCTCGCGGACGAGCTGGTGACGGTGCAGGCCGGCTTGAAATCCAAAGGCCGGGCGGTTTTCAACCTGCAAGCGCTGCGGGAGGATCTGGAGCGTCAGGCACGCCTCCTCGAGCAGGCGAAGGAGCCGCTGCCGGTGGCGCCCGTCGAAGATACCCTCGCGGCGGTCCGGAAAAATGCGGCTGCCTGCCGCTTTTCCGAGGCGTCGGCCTTGATCAAGGCGCCCGGTTTCATCGAAAAGTCGGGCAAGGAGCTGAGCGCGGCGATCCTCCTGCTGACCGAGGCGGCCTCCGCGTTTCTCGGCGACCTCGAGGAGACCCTCGCGACGAACCCGGCCGGCGTGGTGCTGGAGCTCCGCGACAAGTCGCCGCTGGGCCGCATCACCGGATCCCGCAGCGGCGGGCTCAAGGTCATGGATGCCAGTGGCTCGCCACGCGACATCCCCTGGTCCGAGCTTTCCCCGGACAGCCTGATCGATCTCCACCGCAAGCTGGTGAAGGACGAGGCCAGCGAGATCGAGCGGCTCCGCCGCCACGAGCAGGCGATCGCGTTCGACCTGCTGGCCGGCGACCCGGGTCGCGCGAAAGAGGCGGCCGGCGTGCTGGCCGCCCGCTACCCGGCCTTCAAGCGCCGCTGGGACCTGATGCAGCCGGCGCTCGAGTGAGCCCCTCCGCACCCGGGAGCGCCGGTCTCCCCGGGAGCGCCGGTCTTCAGACCGGCTCGAATGGTCCCCCACAGCCTGCCTCCCCTTCAAGCCCGCAGCGCCGCGGCGTGCACCGGGGGCGCGGAACCTCAGGCCCGCAGCACGGTCCCCGGCAGCCGTCCTCCCCTTCCTGCCGGAATGGTCCCCCGCGGCCGTCCCCGTGCTGCTGCGGGGCAGAGCCTCCGCGCCCCCAGCCCGGGAGCGCCGGTCTTCGGACCGGCCCGAACGGTCCCTCACCGCCGCTCACACCCCCGGCTCGAACCCTCCCGCAGACCGGCGGGCTCCCTACACAAAGGAAGAATCCAACCGCAGATGAACGGGATGAACGCGGATAAACCCAAAAATCGACGAGATTCCGGAAATCTGTTGCTTGAAATGGCAGCAGATTGGGCCTCCTCCCCTGAATCTGCGTCCATCCTGTTTATCCGCGGTTGAAAATCTCCCTCCGCTGGACCGGCACTCCCGGGGGCTTGCCAGTCGGGCCGCAATTTCCCAACTTTTCCGAAACAATTCCCCATGGCCGCAGAATACACCGAAGCCGACATCAAATCCCTCGACTGGCGCGAACACATCCGGATGCGCCCGGGCATGTACATCGGCAAGCTCGGCGACGGGTCCTCGCCGGACGATGGCATCTACATCCTGCTCAAGGAGGTCATCGACAATTCGATCGACGAGCACATCATGGGCTACGGCAAGGAGATCCGCGTCGAAATCGACGAGGAAGGCCGCGTCGAAGTCCGCGACTTCGGCCGCGGCATCCCGCTCGGCAAGCTGTTCGACTGCGCCGCCCAGATCAATACCGGCGCCAAATACGACAGCGAGGCCTTCAAGAAATCCGTCGGCCTCAACGGGGTCGGCATCAAGGCGGTCAACGCGCTCGCCAGCTTCTTCGAGATCCAGGCCTGGCGCGACGGGCAGACCAAGGCGATCGAGTTCTCCAAGGGCATGGTCACCGAGGAAATGAAGGTCCCGCGCAAGGAGGAAGCGCAGTCCGGCACCCGGCTCGCCTTCGAGATCGACCGCTCGATCTTCCCGCCGAAGTCGAAGTTCAAGGACGCGACGGTCGAGCGGATGTGCCGCTATTACTCGTATCTCAATCCCGGGCTCACCCTCAATTTCAACGGCAAGAAATTCAAATCGAAGGACGGCCTGCTTGACCTGCTGCGCGAGGAGATGGAGAGCGAGGCGCTCTACGATCCGATCCACCTCAAGGGAGAGGACATCGAGATCGCCTTCACCCACACCGCGGAGAGCGGGGAGGAGTACTACACCTTCGTCAACGGCCAGAACACCACCCAGGGCGGCACCCACTTGCAGGCCTTCCGCGAGGGCCTGGTGAATGCTGTTAGAGGATTCTACAAAAAGCAGTACGACCCCGCCGACATCCGCGCCGGGATCGAGGCCGCGATCTGCGTGCGGATCATCGAGCCGGTGTTCGAGTCGCAGACCAAGACCAAGCTCGGTTCCGCGACCATCGCGCCGGAGGGCGAGTCGCTGCGCACCTTCATCGGGAATTTCCTCAAGCAGCACCTCGACAACTACCTGCACAAGCACACCAAGGTGGCGGAGGTGATCCAGAAGCGGATCCAGGCCGCCGAGCGCGAGCGCAAGGACATGAAGGGGATCCAAAAGATGGCCCGCGAGCGCGCCAAGCAGGCGAAGGTCCACAACAAGAAGCTCCGCGACTGCCGCGCCCACCTCGACTCGAAGCACAAGCTGCGCCTCGACAGCACGCTCTTCATCACCGAGGGCGACTCCGCCTCCGGCTCCATCACCAAGAGCCGCGACGTCGAGACCCAGGCCGTCTTCTCGCTCCGCGGCAAGCCGCTCAACACCTTCGGCCTGGCCAAGAAAATCGTCTATGAAAACGAGGAGTTCGCCCTGCTGCAAGCCGCGCTGGGGATCGAGGACGGGATCGAGGAACTGCGCTACAACCGTGTCGTGGTCGCCACCGATGCCGACGTGGACGGCATGCACATCCGCCTCCTCCTTCTAACATTCTTTCTCCAGTTCTTCCCGGAAGTGATCCGCGAAGGCCATCTCTTCATCCTTCAGACCCCGCTGTTCCGGGTCCGCAACAAGAAGGAGACGATCTATTGCTACGACGAGGATTCGCGGGTCAAAGCGATCGCCAAGCTCGGGAAAACCGTCGAGATCACCCGTTTCAAGGGCCTCGGGGAGATCTCGCCGGACGAGTTCAAGTTCATGATCGGTCCCGACATGCGGCTCGATCCGGTGACCTTCGAGGAAGGGAAGGGGACCAAGGAGTTGCTGGCCTTCTACATGGGCAAGAACACGCCGGACCGGCAGGACTACATCATCGAGCACCTGCGGGTCGATGTCGACCGGCAGGTGGCGTGAGGACCAGGCCCCGCGGAGCGGACGTAGCACAACTTTGCAAGTTGTGACGGGGTGCGGCGGGCCGCACCCCGAGACTTCGCAGTCACCCCCGCGTGGCGGATGACACCCGGGAGCTTCGCAGTCACCCTGGGATGGCGGATCACTCCCAGGAGGTTTCGGACCTCCCCGGCGTAACGACCCGCCCCCGCGCGCAACTTGCAAAGTCGCGCTACTTCGCGGCCGACGTCCGACGTAGCACAACTTTGCAAGTTGTGTGTGGGTGCGGCGGATCGCACCCCGACGCTTCGCAGTCACCCCGGGGCGGCGGATCATCCCCGGAATTTTCGGACCACCCCGGCGTGGCGACCCGCCCCCCGCGCGCAACTTGCAAAGTCGCGCTACTTCGCCCGCCGCCGGCGGACGTAGCACAA
>CAMCYK010000154.1 GCA_945883695.1 Akkermansia muciniphila
ACTTCGATCAGGCGGGACAGGTTGTCGGCCCGCTCGATGTAGCGGACCATCCAGTAGAGGCTGTTGGCAACTCGGGAAAGCATGACAGGTGGTTATTTCAAGACCCAGGTATCCTTGCTGCCGCCGCCCTGCGAGGAATTGACGACCAACGAGCCTTTCTTCAGGGCGACGCGGGTCAAGCCGCCCGGCACGATCTTCACGTCGTCGCCGTAGATGATATACGGCCGCAGGTCGATGTGGCGGCCCTCCATGTTCCCCTCGCAGTAGGTCGGCGAGCGGGATAGCGAGACCACCGGCTGGGCGATGAAGTTGCGCGGGTCCTCGATGATCTTGTCATGGAAGGAGGCGAGCTCCTCCTTGGTCGCCGACGGGCCCATCAGCATCCCGTAGCCGCCGGACTCGTTGGCCGCCTTGACGACCAGCTCCGGAAGATGCTCCAGGATGTATTTCCGGTCGCTTTCCTCGGACGCGAGGAAGGTCGGCACGTTCGGCAGGATCGGATCCTGGCCGAGATAGTATTCGATGATCTTCGGCACGAAATAGTAGATCACCTTGTCATCCGCCACGCCGGTGCCGACCGCGTTGGCCAGCGCCACGTTGCCGGCCTGGTAGGCGCGCATGATGCCGGGCACCCCGAGCACCGAATCCTTGCGGAACACGGTGGGATCGAGGAAATCATCGTCGATCCGCCGGTAGATCACGTCCACCCGGACCAGGCCCTTGGTGGTGCGCATGTAAACGAAGTCGTCCATCACCACCAGGTCGCGGC
The DNA here is from genome assembly GCA_945883695.1 of Akkermansia muciniphila. Classification (GTDB taxonomy): domain Bacteria; phylum Verrucomicrobiota; class Verrucomicrobiia; order Verrucomicrobiales; family Akkermansiaceae; genus Haloferula; species Haloferula muciniphila_A. Next base: position 770 of record CAMCYK010000154.1, read on the forward strand.
CCTCCACGATCTCGATGCCCATCTCGCGGGCCAGGTAGCAGTGCTCGAAGTAGGCGCTGTTGTAGCAACCCGGAGTCAGCAGCACGCAGACCGGCTCGCCCTCGCGGTGCGGCGAGATATGGTGCAGCATGTCCAGCAGTTCCCGCGGGTAGGAATCGACCGGCCGCACGCCCAGCGATTCGAACAGGTTCGGGAACGCGCGCTTCAGGGCGTTGCGGTTCTCCAGCAGGTACGACGCGCCGGAGGGGCAGCGGCCGTTGTCCTCGAGCACGTAATACACCCCGTCCGCGCCGCGGATCAGGTCGCTGCCGCAGATGTGGATGTAGATGTCCTTCGGCACGTTCATCCCGCGGAACTCGGGGCGATAGTGCTTGGCCTCCTCGATGTAGAAGCGCGGGATGATCCCGTCGCGCAGGATGTGCTGCTCGTGGTAGATGTCGTGGAGGAACAGGTTGAGCGCGATGATCCGCTGGGTGAGCCCGGCCTCCAGATGCTCCCATTCGGCACCGGGAATCACCCGCGGCACCGGATCGAAGGGGAAGATCCGCTCGGTCCCGCGGTCGTCGTGGTAGACATTGAAGGTAACGCCCTGACGGAGGAAGTGCTGGTCGCAGGAAGCGCGGCGCGCGTTGAAATCATCGGCCGCCAAACCGGTGAATCGGTCCAGCAGCGCCCGATAGTGGGGCCTGACCTCGCCTTCCGCGGCGAACATCTCATCGAAAAAACCGTCTGCCTCGTAGGCTTCAAACATGCGCGTTCTTGGGGTGAAACTGCTGTGAGCAGGGCACGGGCCAACTATTCGCCGTTTCCTGCCATGGCAGCCTGACCACGCACGGGACCGCCGTAAAGCCGTCATTTTTCCCGTGCCACCGGGCGCGCGGCCTGCTTTGAAAGGGGCGTGACCTATCTCGAAATCCGCGACCTCCAGACCCATTTCCGCAAACGCGCCGGCTCGGTCTTCGCCCCGACCACCGAAACCATCCGCGCGGTGGACGGCGTGAACCTGTCGCTCGAAAAGGGCGAGATCCTCGGCCTGGTGGGCGAATCCGGCTGCGGCAAGTCCACCCTGTCCCGCACCGTGATGCAGCTGATCCGGCCGACCGCCGGTTCGATCATCCTCGACGGCGAGGACCTCGCGAAGCTGCCCGCCTCGGTCGTCCGCAAGCGCCGGCTGGATTTCCAGATGATTTTCCAGGATCCCTACGCCTCGCTCAACCCGCGGATGAACATCTTCGCGACCCTGGCGGAGGCCATCCGCCAGCGCCACCCCGGTTCCAAGGGCGCGGCGCTCGACCAGCGGGTCGCCACCCTGATGGAAACGGTCGGCCTCGATCCGCGCTTCCAGCGGAAGTATCCCCACGAGTTCTCCGGCGGCCAGCGCCAGCGGATCGCCATCGCCCGCGCCCTCGCCCCGGAACCAAAGCTGGTCATCGCCGACGAGCCGGTGTCCGCCCTCGACGTCTCGATCCAGTCGCAGATCCTCAACCTGCTGAAAAAGCTGCGGGCCGAGCTCGGCCTCACCATGATCTTCATCACCCACGACCTCGGGGTGGTCCGCTACCTCGCCGACCGGATCGTGGTGATGTTCCAAGGCAAGATCGTCGAGGAAGGCGAGGCGGAAGCGCTCTTCGCCAACCCGCAGAACGCCTACACCAAGAAGCTCCTCGCCGCGATCCCGAAGCTGGCGGCGACGGCTTGAAGTTCGGCAGCCGCCCTTCGTTCGCCGGACATGATGCGAGGGTCTCCTTGCGGGTCGCAGCCAAATCGATCCTTGGCAGATAGGACACATTGCCCGGATCCCGGTCCCGACAGGAAGGAAAGCATGAGGTAAGCGCACCAAGGATGGCTTTGAAGTCGATTTCCACGCCACTCCGCTCACCGGGCGACCCGGTCTGATTCAAGCATGCGCGGATCTCAGTGACCCTGCGACCCGGACTCGGGAGTTCGGCGCGCTCGCCACTGCGTTGGCGGAACACAAGAACCTGACAGGACTCCTCCTGTGCGGCTCTTCCACAGGTATCAGCCACGCCCGGGCGAAAGTGCCGAGGGGCGTGACCGTGCGCCCTGCCCGGGGAAATGCGCAGCCTGGCACCTCTTCTTTCACACGAAATGTTAGCCCGCGTGCCCTGACCCCATTCACCCGCTCTTCAAGCGCATGGGCAAGATGTCCAAGAAAATGGGCGGCCACGGCGGCATGGACTTCCTGATGCTGTTCCGCATCATCGAGTGCCTGCGGAATGGCGAACCCATCTCGCCGAGCTACATCCCCTGATCACCTTTCAACCGGCGAGATCAGATTCTTCCTAGCCGAATACGCCGGTGCGAAGCTGCCGGAGGTTGAATAGCCGATCTTCTTTGGTTTCTCCGGCCAAGCCCCGCATCGGCCGCGCCCCGTCCTTCCGCTTCGGCCCGAAGCGGTCCCGGAACGCCGCGAACATCTCCTCCACGAATACCTTCCCGCCGATCACCGCGCCATCGCTGAAGTAACGGACCTTGCAGCGCAGGTAGTCCGCCTGCGAGAGCTTCCCGCCGCGCGCCAGCACCTCCAGCGACTTCTCCCGCGGGATGCGGTCGCGGTAGGTGGCGGCCATTTCTCCTTTCGAGGCCTCGGCCGCTTGCCCCGCCTCGCTTTCCGGAATGCCGAACAGGTGGCAGCGCCAGCGGCGGAGGGCTTCCTTCGGCGTGGAAGCGGTGGCCGCTTCCGGTTTCATTCCGCCGTGGGGATCGAGGGAGGCGAGGAACCCCACCGCTTCACGCGCTTTCTTTCCTCCGGCCACCGCCTCGGCATAGCTGCACCAGCGGTAGTCCTTCGGATCATCGCAGATCCTGGCGCGGACCGGATTGAGATCGATGTAGGCGGCCATCGCCCGCAGCGCCTGGCCTTTGCCTTCCACCAGCACCGAGCGGAAGCGGTCTTCCCACAGCGTCCCGCGGCGGGCGTGGCGGCCGTTGAACCATTGCGTGAAGCGCTGCTTGAGCACCTTCATAAAGGCGCTGATGTCCCACATACGGCCGAACCACCGTTCCCGCAGTTCTTCGGCCGCCGACGTGTTGCCTTGCTTGCGGTGCAGTTCGAGCTGCCATTCCAGCTCGCTGGCCAGCTTGTCGCCGAGGTCGGCGCGGACTTTCGCCACCAGACCCGCGTCGTCCGGCAGCGCCGCCGCCTCCGGCCGTTGCGGGACCTCCACCAGGATGTGGAAGTGATTGGACATGATGCAGTAGGAGACCACCCGCAGCCCGCCGAAGCGTTCGTAGATCCGCATGTATTCCACCAGCTTTTCTTTCTCCTCCTCACCGAGGACGAACTGCCGGTCCACGACCCGTGAAACACAATGGTAATAGGCGACCGGGAGGAAAGCGGGGGCTTTGAGGCGACGCAAGCGCATGGGCGGAGATTGGATGGATAATGGATCGGATGCAAGTCTCCTTTCCTTAGGGACAGACCTACTATCTTGACCTACTATCTTCCCGGGCATTGTTTCCGAGGGCTCCATCGTCCGATCTGGAAGAGGTTGGTGATAGTCCCGGACTCGCCAGCAGGCTGGCGTGCCATTCGGGTCAGATCTAGCGCACTGACCACTACTGTCCAGAACAGCCTTGGGGCGGGGTTCGTGAGGTTCGATGGACGGGCTCCGCGTGGCGGTGAGGGTGGGTTTTCGGAAGTGTGATTCATCTTCCCGGCTTCAACATGTCCGCATGCCGTCCAATTCTGTATCCGCACCGCGTTGGTCGAGGTGCCCACGAAGGTCTTGATCCGCAGGTTCTGTTTGATCGACTTGAAGAAGAGTTCGATCTGCCAGTGCTGATTGTAGATCTCGGCGATGGTTTCCGCGGAGAGGTCGAAGCGGTTCGTGAGCAGTTCCATCTCATCGCCCTTTTCCTCGATCCACACCGTGACGCGGCGGAACCGCGTCACGATACGCCGGCTGGCGTCGAAGCTGACGAGTCCTCCCTCGGTGTCGCGCCGGATCTTGCCGCCGGGCTTGACCGGGCGCTCCTCGTGGCTGGCCCACATGGCGTTCTTCTTGAGACGGGCGACAAAGCCGACGCCCTCGGAGGTCCACCTCTCGAAAAGCCGGTAGTCGTTGTCGCCGCGGTCCATGACGATCAGCGAGCCCTTGGGCAGATTGAGTTGCTGGGCGATGGTGACGTCGGCCGGATCGACCGCTTTGCCGGTGCCGCATCCAAGCGAATACGCGAACAGAGGTTTCCCTTGTCCGCTCCGGTAGCCCGATCAGACTCCTCCCCGATGAATCCTCTCGCCCTCAAAACCCTCCACCTCGCTGGCGCGCTCGGCGTATTCGCCGCCATGGGCGCGATCCTCGCCGGTGCCAGCGGCCAGCACAAGAAGTGGGCGTCGATGCTTCACGGCGTGTCGCTGCTGCTGCTGCTGCTGTTAGGCTTCGCGATGCTCAAGAAACCGCCGATGGACCAGCAGTGGTGGATGGTGAAGGTGGCGATCTGGCTGTTCCTCGGCGTGGCACCGGTCCTGGCCAGGCGCAAGGTCCTGCCCGCCCCGGCCCTGCTCGCCCTTTGCCTGGTCGGCGGGGTCGCGGCCGCCTACCTCGGTCTCACCAAGTCATTCTGATCCGCGGGATCCGCTTTTTTCACACCGGATCCTGCGGCCGGGGGAGTCTCCTCTTGCGTGGCCGCGGAGCCGGATCTAATTCTGCCGCGCGCCGAACCATCGCCGTCGTTTCATGACCGCCTCCTCCTGTTGCCCCATCCTCTGCCGCGTCTGGAAATCCTCCATCGGCCGGAAATTCATCGTGGCCCTCACCGGCCTCTTGCTCGTCCTCTTCCTCGCCGGGCACCTCGTCGGCAATCTGGTCGTGTTTCTGGGTCGGGAAGCCTTCAACGACTACGCCCAACTCCTCCACGGCGCGCTCCATGGCGCAGGCGTCTGGATCGCCCGGATCGGCCTGCTCGCCGCCACCGCCCTCCACGTCGCCGCCACCATCTCGCTGACCCGGGAAAACAAGGCCGCCCGCCAACCCTACGCCCACGAGGCGACCATCCAGGCCAGCAAATCGTCCCGCATCATGATCTGGAGCGGCTTGACCATCCTCGCCTTCATCGTCTTCCACCTGCTCCATTTCACCGTCCAGGCCGGCAGCGATTTCAGCAGCTACGTCGATCCCGATTACCTGGCAAAGACCGGCGAGGAACGCCACGACGCCTGGCGCATGGTGATCGTCGGTTTTTCGAATCCGCTGGTCGTCCTCTTCTACCTCATCGCGATGACCCTGCTCTGCTCCCACCTCAGCCACGGCGTCGGCTCGATGTTCCAGACCCTCGGCCTGCGCTCGAAGAAGTCCGCGCCGATGGTCACCGCGATCTCGAAGGGTTACGCCCTGCTGATCTGGCTCGGCTTCGTTTCGATCCCGTTCGCCATCCTGGTCTTCAAATTCGGCCGCTGAACCTCCTCACCTTCCCAAAGCCATGTCTCTAGACAGCAAGATTCCCTCCGGCCCGATCGAGCAGAAGTGGTCCAAGCACAAGATGGACTCAAAGCTGATCAATCCCGCGAACAAGCGGAAGTTCAGCATCATCGTGGTCGGCTCCGGCCTCGCCGGCGGCGCCGCTGCGGCGACCCTCGCCGAGCTCGGCTACCAGGTGAAGTGCTTCTGCTACCAGGACAGCCCGCGCCGCGCCCACGCGATCGCCGCCCAGGGCGGGATCAACGCCGCGAAGAACTACCAGAACGACGGCGATTCGGTCCAGCGCCTGTTCTACGACACCGTCAAGGGCGGCGACTTCCGGGCCCGCGAGGCCAACGTCCACCGCCTCGCCGAGGTCTCGCTCAACATCATCGACCAATGCGTCGCCCAGGGCGTTCCCTTCGCCCGCGAATACGGCGGGCTGCTCGACAACCGGTCCTTCGGCGGGGCCCAGGTCTCCCGCACCTTCTACGCCCGCGGCCAGACCGGGCAGCAGTTGCTGATCGGCTGCTACCAGGCGCTTGAGAAGGAGATCCACAACGGGGGCGTGAAGATGTTCCCGCGCACCGAGATGCTCGATGTCGTCCTGGTCGACGGCCACGCCAAGGGCATCGTCGTCCGCGACATGGTCAGCGGCAGGATCGAGTCCCACGCGGCCGACGCGGTGATCCTCGCGACCGGCGGTTACGGCAACGTGTTCTTCCTGTCGACCAACGCGATGGGCTGCAACGTCACCTCCGCCTGGCGTGCCGCCCGCCGCGGCGCCTACTTCGCCAATCCCTGCTACACCCAGATCCACCCGACCTGCATCCCGGTCAGTGGCGACTACCAGTCGAAGCTCACCCTGATGTCCGAATCGCTCCGCAACGACGGCCGCATCTGGGTGCCGAAGTCCGCCGAAGTCGCCGCCAAGATCCGCGCCGGCCAGCTCAAGGCCTCCGACGTCAAGGACGACGACCGCGACTACTTCCTCGAGCGCAAATATCCCTCCTTCGGCAACCTTTCCCCGCGCGACATCTCGTCCCGCGCCGCCAAGGAAGTCTGCGACGCCGGACTCGGCGTGGCCAAGACCGGCCTCGGGGTGTTTCTCGACTTCCGCGACGCGACCGACCGCCTCGGCGAGTCGACGATCCGCGCCCGCTACGGCAACCTGTTCCAGATGTACGACAAGATCGCCGGCGAGGACCCCTACCAGCAGCCGATGAAAATCTACCCCGCCGTGCACTACACGATGGGCGGCCTGTGGGTGGACTACAACCTGATGTCCAACATCCCCGGCCTCCACGTGCTGGGCGAGGCGAACTTCTCCGACCACGGCGCGAACCGCCTCGGTGCCTCCGCCCTGATGCAGGGCCTGGCCGACGGCTACTTCGTGATCCCGACCACCATCGCCAACTACCTCGCCACCCAGAAGCCGGGCACCATCAAGAACGACCACCCCGAGTTCAAGAAGGTCGAGGAAGAGGTCAACACCCGCACCAACCGGCTTCTCACCGTCAACGGCACCCGCACCGTCGACAGCTTCCACAAGCAGCTCGGCGAGATCATGTGGAACCAGTGCGGCATGGCCCGCTCCCGCGAGGGGCTGACCCAGGCGATCGCCGAGATCCCGAAGCTGCGCGAGGAGTTCTGGAACAATGTCCGCGTCCCGGGTTCCGGCACCAACGCCAACATGGAGCTTGAGAAGGCCGGCCGCGTCGCCGACTTCCTCGAGTTCGGCGAGATGATGTGCTACGATGCCCGCGACCGAGAGGAGTCCTGCGGCGGCCACTTCCGCGTCGAGCACCAGTTCACCGAAGCCGACCCCGAGGTCCAGGCCGGCAAGACCCAGTCCGGCGAGGCGAAACGCCACGACGACAAGTTCTGCCACGTCTCCGCCTGGGAATACAAGGGCGAGGGCGCCGAGCCGGTGCTCCACAAGGAGCCGCTCGAATTCGAAGCCGTCCACCTCTCGATCCGCAGCTACGCCTGAGCCCCCAACCTTTCCACGATCATGAACCTCACTCTCAAGGTCTGGCGCCAAAACAGCCCGAAGGACACCGGCCGCATTGAAACGTATCCCGCCGCGAACATCCCCGAGGAAGCCTCCTTCCTCGAGATGCTCGACATCGTGAACGAGAAGATCATCAAGGACGGCGGCGAGCCGATCCACTTCGACCACGACTGCCGCGAAGGCATCTGCGGCTCATGCTCGCTCACCATCAACGGCGTCCCCCACGGCAAGGAAGGCGGCATCACCACCTGCCAGGTCCACATGCGGAAGTACCGCGACGGCGACACCATCTGGATCGAGCCCTTCCGCGCCAAGGCCTTCCCGATCATCCGCGACCTGATTGTCGACCGCTCCTCCTTCGACCGCATCATCGCGGCCGGCGGCTACATCAGCGTCCGCACCGGTTCGGCGGTCGAAGCGAACTGCATCCCGATCGCCAAGGACGACGCGGACGCGGCCTTCGACGCCGCCGCCTGCATCGGCTGCGGCGCCTGCGTGGCCGCCTGCAAGAATGCCAGCGCCATGCTTTTCGTCTCGGCCAAGGTTTCCCACCTCGGCCACCTGCCGCAGGGCCAGCCGGAGCGGGAGCGCCGCGTGCTCGCGATGGTCGCCCGGATGGACGAGGAAGGCTTCGGCAATTGCACCAACCAGTACGAGTGCGAAGCCGCCTGCCCGAAGGAAATCAGCGTCGACCACATTGCGCGGATGAACCGTGACTACGGCAAGGCCATCCTTGCCGAGCAATTCACGACATGATCCTCCCGCTCGGCCTCGCCCTCACCCTGGCATCCGGCATCGCCCCGGCCGCCTCGCGCTGGGCGACCGAACAGGAGCGGCACATCCTCAAAAAGGGCCAACCGCTGGCCGGCGAGGCGCTGGCCTTCGCAAACGATCTGGCCATCACCCGGCCGGAAGAAATCCGCGTGCTGGAGGTGAAGTCGGTTCCCCTGCCCGCCCCGCGCCCGCTGGTCAAGCTTGCCGCGCGCTGGGGTCTCCCGGTGTTCGAACCCGCCGGCATGGCCCTCGGTCGCGGCATCTACCTGCTCAACAGCAATTCGCGGCTGCTGCGCCACGAACTCGTTCACGTCGCCCAATACCAGCGGCTCGGCGGCATCGAGCCCTTCCTCCGCCGCTACCTCACCGAGTGCCTGATTCACGGCTACCTCGGAAGCCCGCTGGAAGCCGAGGCCCGGGCCAAAGAGATTGAATGACTAGCCCGCGCCCGGTATTCCGACGGGCTGCACCCCATCGCCCGCCGGAACGCGCGGTTGAAGAACGAGACCTGCGTGAAGCCGCAGCCCAGCGCCACCTCCAACACGCCGCGCGAGGTCGTCGCCAGCTCGCGGCACGCCGCTTGCAGCCGGATCCCGATCAGGAAATCGCTCAGGCTGCGGCCGGTGTGTCGGCGGAACTGGCGGGAAAAGGTCGGCTTGGTGAGACCCGCGATCACCAGCACGTCCGCCAGCCGGATCTCCTCGCGGAAGTGCCGGACCAGATGCCGCAGCACCCGGCTCATCGATTCCTGATAGGTCGCGTCCGCCGGCGGCAGGAAGGACCGGCTGGCCAGCGCTTCGAGTTCGCCGGCCGGTGCCGCCGCGAGGGTCGCCAGCAATTCAACGAAGCGCCCGAAGCGCGCCAGCCCCTGCAACCCGGCCAGCTCCTCCATCCGCCCGGCGATCCGCCCGTGGACCGCTCCCGTCAGCCGCAGCCCGCCCGCCGCCCGTTGAAAAAGCCCGCGCAGGCCGTCCGCTTCCGGCAGCTGCCACAGCGGATGATCCGCCGGAAAATGCCACTGCAAGGAAAGTCCGGAGGTCTTGCCCGCCGCATGCCAGTGGTGCGGCAGCATCCCGCCTAACAGGACCAGATCGCCCGCCCCGAACTGCCCGATGTGGTCGCCTGTGAAACGGTCCCCGCGCCCGGTCGTGAACAGCGTGAGCTCCATTTCGGGATGATAGTGCCAATGGCTCCCCTCGCCCTTCAGCGGCTTGCTGCCGCCGTCGGCCAGCAGGCTCTCGACCTCCTTCACCGACGATCGCCAGCGGATCAGCCGGAAGGATTGCCCGGCCGGGATGTTGATCGTCTCACGCCGCATGCCGTCTGATACTTTTCTTTTCCGGATTTGGCAAATAATCGATCCCCGGTGAGACGATAGTGCCAACGATTGATCCATCCCGCGTAGCACGAAACCACCGGACCTGCTCCAATCGGCGCACCATGAACCCGCCCGTCGACTACAAGTTCTCCTTCGGCCCCTGGAACATCAGCGAGGGCGCGGATCCCTTCGGCCCCGAGGTCCGGCCGGCGTTCCCGCATGAGGAAAAATTCGCGCTCTACCGCCCGCTCGGCTTCGAGGGCGTGCAGTTCCACGACGACGACGTGGTCCCCGGCCTCGACGACCTGTCGCCGGACCAGATGCTGAACAAGGCGGCGGAGGTGAAGGCCATGCTCGCCAACCAGGGCCTCACCCCGGAGTTCGTCGCGCCGCGGCTGTGGTTCGACCCCCGCACCGTCGATGGCGGCTACACTTCCAACAGCGCCAGCGACCGCGCCTACGCCTGGGACCGGACCAAGAAGTGCATCGACATCGCCCGCGCCATCGGCTGCAAGGCGATCGTCCTCTGGCTTTCCCGCGAAGGCACCTACATCCGCGAGGCCAAGGACGCGCGGCTGGCTTACCAGCGGTTGTTAGAGACGCTCGACGCGATGCTTTCCCACGACGCGGAGATCGAGATCTGGATCGAGCCCAAGCCGAACGAACCGACCGACCAGGCCTACGTCCCGACCATCGGCCACGCCATCGCGCTGGCTTACGCCTCGAAGGATCCGACCCGCGTCAAAGGCCTGATCGAAAGCGCCCACGCCCTGCTTGCCGGGCTCGATCCCAGCGACGAGATGGCCTTCGCCCTCGCCCACGACAAGCTCGGCAGCGTCCACCTTAACGACCAGAACGGCCTCAAATACGACCAGGACAAGAACTTCGGCGCGGCCAACCTGCGCGTCGCCTTCAACCAGGTCCGGGTGCTCGAGGAAGCCGGCTACGGCCGCCGCGGCGAGTTCATCGGCCTCGACGTCAAGGCGATGCGCACCCAGGCAGGCTCGCCGGTCACCGCCCACCTCGCGAACAGCCGGGAGTTCTTCCTGTTGCTGGTCGAAAAATATCGTTCCATGGACGCGTCGCTCGTCACGCAATACCGCGAGGCCCGCGACTACGAAGCCCTCGAGCATTATCTCGTCCGCCACCTGCTCGGCGCCTGAAACCCCTGCCTTTGCCCTCATGAAATCCTTCCGCCTCAACCGCCTCTTCAATCCCGCTTCCGGCCGCTGCTTCGACGTCGCGGTCGACCACGGCTTCTTCAACCAGCCTGGCTTCCTCGGCGGCATCGAGGACATCCGCGAGGCGATCCGCATCCTGGTCGACGCCGGCCCGGACGCGATCCAGCTCACCGTCGGCCAGGCCCGCCATTTGCAGGCGATCCCCGGCCGCCACAAGCCCTCGCTGGTCCTGCGCACCGACGTCGCCAACGTCTACGGCAGCGAGCTCCCGTCGACCGCCTTCAGCAAGATGATCGAGGACACCATGCTGCAAGCGGTCCGCCACGACGCCGCCTGCGTCTGCGTGAACCTCTTCCAGATTCCCGGCGCGCCGGAAGTCCACGCCCAGTGCGTCGAGAACATCCTCCGCCTGAAACCGCAGGCCGATTTCTACGGCATGCCGATGATGGTCGAGCCGTTGTGCTTCCGCCCGAACGCCGAGGCCGGCGGCTACATGGTCGATGGCGACCTGACCAAGATCACCCACCTCGTCCGCCAGGCGGTCGAGCTCGGCGCGGACGTGATCAAGGCCGACCCGACCACCGATCCCGCCGACTATCACCAGGTCGTGCGGATCGCCGGCGACGTCCCGATCCTGGTCCGCGGCGGTGGCAAGGTGGGCGACCGCGAGATTCTCGAACGCACCCGCGTCCTGCTCGATCAGGGCGTGGCGGGCATCGTTTACGGCCGCAATGTCATCCAGCACGCCAACCCGCGCGGCATCACCCGCGCGCTGATGGCGATGGTCCACGAGAACGCCGGGGTGGACGAAGCGCTGGCACATCTTTTGCCATCATGAAGCCGCAGCGTTCGGGCCTGCTGGCCGGCGGGAACTTCATCGTCGACCAGTTGAAGCTGGTCGACCACTACCCCGAGCAGGACCGGCTGGCCTTCGTCTCGTCGCAGTCCCGCACCAACGGCGGCGGCCCCTACAACGTGCTCAAGGACCTCGCCGCGATGGGCGCGCCCTTCCCGCTCGCGGCGATCGGCATGGTCGGCGACGATGAGAACGGCCGCTGGATCCGGGAAGACCTCGCGGCGCGCGGTATCGACACCGGCCAGCTCCACGTTACGAACGAAGCCGCGACTTCCTACACCGATGTCTTTTCGGTCGAGTCCACCGGCCGCCGCACCTTCTTCCACCAGCCGGGGGCCAACGCGCTGTTGGAACCGGCGCACTTCGACTTCTCCAGCAGCGCCGCGAAGCTCTTCCACTACGCCTACCTGATGCTGCTCGACCGGCTCGACCGCTTCGATGGCGCGGGAAGCACCGCCGCCGCCTCGGTCCTCGCCCGCGCCCGCGCGGCGGGGCTGGTCACCAGCGTCGACATGGTCAGCGCCGGACGAGCCGGTTTCCGCGAACTCGTGCTCGCCGCGCTGCCGCAGGCTGACCACCTCTTCGGCAACGAGATCGAAGCCGGCCTGCTGCTCGACCAGCCGCTCGACGGGAGCCTGCCCGACCTCGCCGAAGCGGCCGCGCGCCTGCTCGACCTCGGCGTAAACGATGCCGTGGTGCTCCACTCCCCGGCCGGCGCGGTGGCCGCTGTCAAGGGTGGGACAAGCCATGTCCTCCCCTCCTTGAAACTCCCCGCCGACTTTAGCAAAGGCGCGACCGGAGCCGGCGATGCCTTTGCCGCGGGCTACCTCCACGGCCTGCACGAAGGCTGGCCGATGGAGCGCCGCTTGCAGCTCGCGACCTGCGCCGCCGCGGCCTGCCTGCGCCATCCCTCGCCCTCGGCCGGGATCCTGCCGGTGGCCGATTGCCTCGCCCTCGAATCCCGCTTTCCCTCCGCATGAACGCCCTCCTCGATGACCTGCGGCAGCACTGCGGCGCGGACCGCGTGCTGTCCGAGCCGACCGATCTCATCCCCTACAGCTTCGACGGCACCGCCGAGCTGCGGCAGATGCCCGCCGCCGTGGTCTTCCCGCGCAGCACCGCCGAGGTCGCCGCCTGCGTGAAAGCCGCGGTCCAGCATGGCGTCCCCATCGTCACCCGCGGCGCCGGCACCGGACTCAGCGGCGGCAGCGTACCGGTGCCCGGTTGCCTGGTGATTTGCATGGTTGATCTGAACGCCATCCTCGCGGTCGATCCCGCCAATCTCACACTCCGCACCCAGCCCGGCGCGATCACCGCCGACATCGACGCCGCCGCGGGCAAGCACGACCTGTTCTACCCGCCCGATCCCGGCTCGATGCGCGTCAGCACCATCGGCGGCAACGTCGCGGAGAACTCCGGCGGCTTGCGCGGGCTGAAATACGGCGTCACCCGCGACTACGTGATGGGACTCGAGGTCGTGCTGCCCGACGGTTCCATCACCCGCCTCGGCAACGCCTGCGTCAAGGACGTCGCCGGCTACTCGATGAAGGACCTGTTCATCGGTTCGGAAGGCACGCTGGGCATCATCACCGAGGTCCTCCTCAAGCTGCTCCCCCGCCCCGCCGCGCGGCGGACCATGCTGGCGAGCTACGACCGGATGGAAGACGCCGCGCGCACGGTGTCGGCGATCATTGCCGCGAAGATCATCCCCTGCACGCTGGAGTTCCTCGACCGCATGACGATCCGCTGCGTCGAGGACTTTTCCAAAATCGGCCTGCCGCTCGACTGCGAGGCGCTGCTGCTGATGGAGACCGACGGCCACCCCGCCGCGGTCGCCGACGAGGCCGCCGAGATGGAGAAGATCGCGCTGGCCCACGGTGCCCGCGACATCCGCAGCGCCCGCGACGACGCCGAAGCGCTCACCCTTTCCTCCGCCCGCCGCAACGCCTTCACCGCCCTCGCCCGGGTCCGCCCGACGACCATCCTCGAGGACGTCACCGTGCCGCGCGACAAGCTGGCGGAGATGGTCGCCTTCATCGCCGAAACCGCCGCGGCGCACCGCTTGCAGGTCGGCACCTTCGGCCACATGGGCGACGGCAACCTTCACCCGACCTTCCTCACCGACGAGCGCGACACGGAGGAAATGGGGCGCGTCCACCAGGCGCTCGACGCCATCGTCGACAAGACCCTCGCGCTCGGCGGCACCATCACCGGCGAGCACGGCGTGGGCCTCGCGAAAAAGGCCTGGCTGCCGCGCCAGTTCGACCCCGCCAGCTTCGCGCTGATGCGGACGATCAAGCGCTCGCTCGATCCCGCCAACCTGCTCAACCCCGGCAAGATCTTCGACTGTTAGAGTCATGGCCGACACCCTCGACGAGCTCCGCGACACGCTCCAGCAGTGCATCCACTGCGGGCTCTGCCTGCCGGTTTGCCCGACCTACGACCTGACCCGCCGCGAGCGCAGCAGCCCGCGCGGCCGGATCTCCTTGATGAAAGCGGTGGCGGCCGGCGAGCTGGAGCCGGGCCCGATCTTCGCGCAGGAAATGGGCGACTGCCTCGGCTGCCTGGCCTGCCAGACCGCCTGCCCGGCCGGCGTCGACTACGCGTCGCTGATCGAGACCGCCCGCGCCGAAGTCGAGACCCGCGGGCTCAACGACTCGGCCACCCGCTCGTTCTGGCGCTGGCTCTCCCTCGAACAGCTCTTCATGAATCCGCGGGCGCTCCGCTTTGCAGGTCGGCTGCTGAGGCTCTATCAGCAGTGCGGCCTCGACCGTGCGGCGCGGCGCTTCGGCCTGACCCGCCTACTCCCCAAGGACCTGCGCGCTCTGGAGCCGCAGACCCCGCGGATCGCCATGGCCTTTTCGGACGAGTTGATCGACTCGTTCGAAAGCCGGACCGTCCCCGCCAAGCACCGCGTCGCCCTGCTCACCGGCTGCGTCCAGGACCTGGTCTT
>CAMCYK010000155.1 GCA_945883695.1 Akkermansia muciniphila
GGCGAAGGGCCGCAAGCCGGGGCACCCGCGCGCGTCGGCGTTGGCCATGCTGCTGTAAGGCGGCGGCTGCCGGACTTCACGCCGCCGGCCACGGCAGGATCTCGGCGAGTTCGAAGTCGATGATGCAGAAGCGGCCCGCTTTGGTGTCGTAGGTGATGTTGCGCGGCTCGGCGTCGAGGTGGCGGATGCCGTAGTCGCGCTCGAGATCGGCGAAAAGCCGGTCGGCGCGCTCCTTGCTGATCGTGTTCGCCGGCTGGCCGCAGTTGGTGGAGACGAAGTAGAGTTCGTCCGGATACTCCTCTAACAGCTTCGGCACATAAGGGCAGCCGCGTTCCCCCAGGACCTTCAGCACGGCCACCTCGGTGGCGTAGCGCCGGTCGGCATCGGTGCCGCGGAAGCGCTTGTGGACGCGGCCGTTCCAGTCGAGCCGGACGTGGGCGCGGATGCCATCCTTGAGTTCCTTCATAGTCCGAGGATCGCCCGGGCGACGGTGAAGTAAATGACCATGCCGGAAACATCGACGATGGCGGCGATGGCCGGGGCGGAAACGACGGCGGGGTCGAGCTTCGCCGCGCGGGCGCCGAGCGGCAGCAGCGAGCCGAGGAAGGTGGCCGAGGTGACCTGGGTGGTCAGCGCGAGGGCGACGGCGAATGCGACTTTGACCAGCGTCAGCCCGGGCGGCAGCTGGAGATTGAAAAACGGCAGTAGCAGCACGGTGAACAGCGCCATGCAGGTGCCCAGCAGCAGACCGAGGAAAAAGCCGGTCCGCAACTCGCGCCACGCGACCTTCCACGTCTCGCCGGGATCGATCTCGCCGAGCGACATCGCGCGGATCACCATGGTGGACGCCTGGCCGCCGGTATTGCCGCCCGCCGCGACGACCATCGGCAGGAACAGCGCGAGCAGGAAGACCTCGCTGAGAATCGTGCCGAAGCGCATCATCACGTAGCCGGAAAGGATCGAGACGAAGGCCAGTCCGGTCAACCAGCCGGCGCGGCGGCGGAACTGGGTGAGGATGGTGGTGTTGAGGTAGGTCTCCTCGGACTGCTCGCCGCCGATACCGGCGATCTTTTCGATGTCCTCGGTGCTTTCTTCCTGCATGATCTCCATCGCGTCGTCATGGGTGATGATGCCGAGCAGGTGCTCGAATTCATCGACCACCGGCAGCGCGACCAGGTCGTATTTGAGCAGCATGTTCGCCGCTTCTTCCTGGTCGGCGGTGGCGAGCACCCGCTCCGGTCCGATTTCGCGCATGATGTCGCGGACCGGGGTGTCCCAGGTGTTGAAGGCGAGATCGCGGAAGCGCAGCTTGCCGATCAGACGGCCCTTGTCGTCGACCACGAAGATCCGGCTGAGGGTCTCGGTCGACTCCTGGCTGCGGCGGAGCATCTCGATCGCCTGCTTCACCGTCTGGTTGGCGAACACCCGGCCGATCCGGGTGGTCATGCGGCCGCCCGCGGTGTCGTGGTCGTATTTCAGCAGCGAGCGGGTCAGCTCCTCGTCTTCCGGCCCGAGCAGGCCGAGGAAGCGCAGCCGTGCTTCTTCGCCGACGTCCTGCAGCATGTCCACGCGGTCGTCGTCGGAGAGCTCGCGGAAGAGGATCTTGAGTTCGGACGGACTGAAGGCGTTGAGCGCTTCCTCGATCAGCGAATCGGGCAGCTCGACCAGCATGTCGGCGGCCTTTTCCGGGCCGATGGTCTTGAGGAACAGGTGGTGCTTTTCGGCGTCGAGGTCCTGGTAGAAGTGGGCGAGGTCGGCGTAGTGCATTTCCCCGGCCAAGGCGCGCACGGCGCTGCGGTCCTCGGCCTCGATCGCGCGCATCAGCTCGTCGAGGGGGAGGGTGGCTTCGTCGTCCGGCATGGTGCGGAGTGTAGGGGCGGGGAGCGGGGAGCCAAGGCCGGAGAATCGGCGGGACGGCGGGGTCAACAGGGTCAACAGGGTCAATCGGTCCGTGGGTCGGTCGCTTCAACCATCAACCGCAACGCGGTTGCCTCGTAAAGCCCGGGGTTGCCGCGACAAGGGAGCGGCTACCCCGGGTAGAGAGTTCGATGATTCCAACCCCGAAGTGGGTTGCCTCGGTGGGCCGCCATCCTGCGCGCCGCACCAAGCAACCGTCTCGACCCATGGCGGTGGCAGCTTCGGCGCTCCGGTCGTCGTCTCGGCCCCCCTCAGTTCCTTCGCCGTCGGGAATCCGCTCACCTTCAACTTTGGCGGTCCCTTCGAGGCCAATTTCGTCCGGATGACGGTGCTCGACCATCACTTCGGCGGCAGCGCGGCAGGGGGGATCGCGTCGGCTTGGGCGAAGTCCGGTTCGTCGGTGAAGTGGTTCCCGAACCCGCGGTCGCGCTGCTTGGCAGCCTCGGTCTGCTCGCCCTGCTGCGTCGCCGCCGACCCTGATCCCGCTCAGCCCGCGTAGGCGGCCTTCGGAATCTTCTTTTTCTGCTCCCGCAGCGCCCGGATGATCGGCGTCGCGGCCGTGATCCGCAGGCGGATCCGATCACCCTCATCGCGCGACCACTGGAAAAGCAGGTCGCTGCGCCGGCCGCCGACATCGACCGGGAAAACCGCCTGGCGGAAATCGTGCGGGCGGTGGATGTCGATCCTCTCCAGCAGGCTGCGCATCTGCTTGTCATCGAAGCCCACCCGCGTCACCTCCCGGATGCTCTCAAAGACGAAGGGCAGGTATTCGGTGGGCGTTCGGAACTCGATGCGGCGGCGGGTGCCGTACGCGCTGGCCAACTCGCCCAGGATTTCCTCCTCGGTCGATTCGCCCAGGCGGTCGTAGCGCTCCGCGAGGCGACGCCGGAACCACCAGGCGAGCACCAGCCCGACCGGCCACGCGATGACGATGGCCCAGATGACCAGCTTGGAAATCGCGTCGGGGTTCTCCTGCATGGTGAGTGGAGACTAGTCCGCCCGCGGGAGAAGGAAAGGCTCCAATTGGAAGCCGCCCGGCATGGGTGGCGGCCGCGATCTTGAGAGAAGCCAAAGTTTTCCATCAAGAACTACTAATCATTAAGTTCGTAAAAGCTCTCAAAATCACGAAGTTGATGATTTACAGACGTTTCGCGACGGGGTAGCTCATCAAGGTAATGAGATCCCAAAAGCACCGGTTCTCCGCGATGGCCATCCTGGCGCTCGCGATGGCATCGTCCCGCGCGGACGGACAGTCGCTCGTGACTCCCGCGAGCATCACGTTCACGGGAACCGCCGTCGAGTTCTTCACGAACGAGAACACCCTGATCAACGGCGCCGGCCTCTCGGGTGCGCCCACGATTTCCGACTACACCACGATCACCCACGCCACGGCGGGTGGCGGCAATGCCTGGGTGACCAATGATCCGGCTCCCGGCGGTGGCGATTTCTTTGCCGACAGCGGTGGGGCCACGATCGTCTTCGACCTTACCTTCGACCGGCAGTACCGCTTCAGCGATCTGGTCTTCTGGGGCTACCATTTCGGCGGGCCCAACGGGAACGAAGGGCGGCGCTTCGAACTGGCGTTTTCCAACGACGGCGGGACCAGCTTCCTGCCGCCGGTGATCGTCGAGCGGCCCCTCGGATCCGCCACCGTGGCCAATGCCGCGACGCTGAACTTCGGCACGCCGCTCGACGCGAATTTCGTCCGGGTGACCGTGCTCGACAACCATTTCGGCGCGATCGGGGGCGGCGACCGGGTCGGGCTGGGCGAACTCCGCTTCATCGGTGACATCCCGCGCGACCCCTGGATCGGCAAGGCACCCGTGAGCTCCTCTTCGACCGGCAGTCCGGTGGTCGTGAACTTCCCCGTGACCAACCAGGGCACGACCAATCCTCTCAACCTCACCGCCGCCTCGTTCACGGGCTTCGACGCCTCGATGTTCACCGTCACCAGCACCTTCCCGATCGTGGTGGCTCCCGGCCAGACGCAGAACGTCACCGCGCTGTTCAACCCGGCCGGCTTCGTCGGCCTGGCCACCGCCACGATGGAAGTGAGCTCGAACGATTCGCTGGCACCGACGGTTTCGATTCCGGTGTCGATGACCGTCGCCATTCCGAACGCCAGCTATCCGGCGTCGGCCGCCTTCGGACCGGTGGCCAACGGGGCCCCCGCGCCGACCTTTTCGATCCAGATCGGAAATACCGGTTCGGGCACGCTGAACATTCTGGATGCCTTCGTGGTGGACCCCAGCGTGGCGGCCTCGATCTCGGACCGCTTCACCGTGACCACGGACTTCATCAACAGTCCGCCGGCGGTGGCACCCGCCGCCCAGGGCAACGTGAATTTCACCTTCAATCCCGCCGGCTTGAAGGGCGGCATCTATCCCACGGTCGTCCGGGTCGTCACGGACGATCCCGACACCCCGACCGCCGACGTGCGGGTCACGGTGGATCTCGGGCTCGCCCCGGGCAGCACGCTGGCCGCCTGGTGGCCGCTGGAGACCGACGGCCGCGATGCCTCGGGCAACGGCCACGACGGCGTGATGACCGGCGCGGTGAATTTCACCGCGGCCGGCGCCAGCGGAACCACCGGCGGCTCGGCGGATTTCGACGGCGCCAGCTCGATCAGTGTTCCCTTCGACGAGGCGCTCAATCCGTCGAGCTACACCGTCACGCTGTGGGCGAATCCCGACACCCTGGCGGCCAATTTCAACTCGGCCATCACCAGCCGCTACGACGGGGTCAACACGGTCGGCAGGACCTTCGGCTACATCGTGTACCGGGCGCCGGGAGCGGCTTGGGAATACTGGACCGGAGCCGGCGTGCCGGGATTCGGGTGGGCGGTCACGGGACCTGCCCCGGCCGTCGCGGGGACCTGGGTCCATCTCGCCATCAGCTTCGATCATGTGACGAAGGTGAAAACGCTCTATGTGGACGGTGTCGCGGTCCTGACGACCAACGATGCCTTCGCCGCCCGGAACCTGCTGCGCGACCTGCACCTCGGCGGCGGCGGGGATTTGGGCACCAGTTTCCGCTTCGACGGCAAGCTGGATGACATCGCGGTCTTCCGCGAGGTGCTCGACGCCACCGAGATCAACGCGATCCGGACGACCGGGGTGAGCGGCTTCACCGGCCTGCCGCTGCCGGCCGGTGAATCCCCCGGGGCGGCCATCACCGGCGTGAGCATCGTCGATGGCAACCTGGTGATCGCCGGCGTTTCGGGTCTGGTGAACGGCCAGTCGTATCACATCGAGCAATCGACCGCGCTGGACATCTTCACGCCGGTTCCGGGCAGCACCTTCACGGGAGGGGGCGTGGTTCCGGTGGTGCCGGCGATCGGACCGCGGCGTTTCATCCGGATCGCGGACGGCCCGGTGCCGGGTCCCTGATTCTCGCCTGAGATCGCCCTTGCCAGCGCGGCGGCGGGACGGCATGCCCGCGCATGCGTTTTTCCGCCGTGCTGTTCGACTTCGACGGGATCCTCGTGGACACCGAATGGGCGATCTACGAGGCATGGCACCGGACTTTCCTCGCCCACGGTCATCCGTTGCCGCTGGAGACCTACACGCAATGCATCGGCTCGGACTTCGACACCTGGTCGCCGAAGGTCCACCTCGAGGAACTTACCGGCAGCGGCTTCGACTGGCACCAGCTCGACGAGGTCCGCCAGGTGGAGATCCGCCGCGACCTCGAACAGGCCGGGCCGATGCCCGGCGTGGTGGCGCTGTTGGAGAAGCTCGCGGCGGAGGGAGTTCCCCTGGCGGTGGTATCGAGCTCGTCGCATCCATGGGTCGACGGTTGGCTGGAGAAACTACGGCTGGCGTCGTACTTCCGCGAGGTCGTCTGCCGTGGCGACGCGCCGCGGATCAAGCCGGCGCCCGACCTGTGGCTGGAAGCGGTCAAGCGGCTCGGCTTCCCCGCCGGGGAATGCCTGGCGATCGAGGATTCGCTCAACGGCGTGAAGTCGGCGAAGGCGGCGGGGTTGAAGGTGTGGGCGGTGCCGAACCGGACCACCGCGTGCCTCGACTTCTCGCTGGCGGACCGGGTGGTGGCGTCGCTGGAAGAGATCTGAAGTAGGTCGATCTGAACGCCAATGCCTGCTCCGAAAGGAGTGTCGCCTCCGAAAGGAGTGTCGCCTCCGAAAGGAGTGTCGCCTTGCAGGCGACATGACGCGGTCGGGCGGCATCCTGCCGCCCGTCTTTCGAACGGCTGAAAGCCGTTCGACCATTGTCATGTCGCTTTGAAAGCGACACTCCTCACATCTCCGGCCGCACCGGGATCCCGCGTTCGGCGAAGTAGCGCTTGGCCTCGCCCACGGTGTGCTTGCCGAAGTGGAAGATGCTCGCGGCGAGCACGGCGTCCGCCTTGCCCTTCTCCAGCACCTCGACCATGTGGTCGAGGTTCCCCGCGCCGCCGCTGGCGATCACGGGGATGCCGACGCTTTCGGAAATCGCGGCGGTCAGCTCGCAGTCGTAGCCGTTCTGGGTGCCGTCGGCGTCCATGCTGGTCAGCAGGATCTCGCCCGCGCCGCGGCGCCAGACTTCCTGCGCCCACTCGACCGCGTCCAGCCCGACGGCGGTGCGGCCGCCGTGGGTGTAAACGCCCCATTTGCCGGGGCCCTCGCGCTTGGCATCGATCGCCACCACGATGCATTGGCTGCCGAAGGCCTTCGCGCCCTCGTCGACCAGCCCCGGCCGGTTCACCGCGGAGGTGTTGATGCCCACCTTGTCGGCGCCGGCCCACAGCATCTCGCGCATGTTTTCCACGCTGCGGATACCGCCGCCGACGGTCAGCGGGATGAAGCAGTGCTCGGCGGTGCGGCGGACCACGTCGACCATCGTCGCGCGCTTGTCGGAGGACGCGGTGATGTCGAGGAAGACCAGTTCGTCGGCCTGCTGCGCGTTGTAGGCCATGGCGCACTCGACCGGATCGCCGGCGTCGATCAGGTCGACGAAGTTCACGCCTTTGACGACGCGGCCGTCGGTGACGTCGAGGCAGGGGATGATGCGTTTCGCGAGCACGGCGGGAGGAAAGCGCGGCGGCGGGCCGATGTCCACCCCAAGGGCGGGGGAACGGGTCGGCGTGTACTGGACCGCGGATCTTCAGTCCGCCTGCCTTTGGATTTCGAGCGGACTAAAGTCCGCGGTCCAGTACCCGAGTCGGCGGGTGCGGTCCTTTCCCGTCGGCCGGCAAGCGGCGGATTTCACGGGCTGTTCAGCTTCAGAAGCTCATCCGCGGTCGGGATGGTTGCCCCTTTGAGCTGGTCGACAGGCTTCTCCACCAGCGTCGCCTTCTTCTGGGGACGGGTGATCTTGTTCTTGCAGTCCTTGACGAAGAGGACGATCTCGAAGGGTTTCTCGACCAGTTCCTCATCCGGTTTCCCGGGTTTCGGATCGTCCACGAAAGTGCAGTTTTCAAAGACGCAGTCGCGGGTGAGAAAAAGAAAGCTCAGCGGGAGGGTGCAGCCGACGAAGCGGCAGTTCACCAGGCGGAGCCACTTGTGGTTGAGATAGTCGGCCGGCTGCTTCTTGCGGAAGAGCATGGTCGGGAAGTCGATGTCCTCGAAGACGGACCGTTCCGCGCGCAGCCCGTTGTCGACGATGTTGATGAATTCGCCGGCGAAGGAGTCGCGGACCAGGCATTCCTCGAAGTAGAATTTCCCCGCCTGCTCCGAGCCATACCAGACGCCGCCCTTGTCGAAGCGACATTCGTCGAAGACGCCACGGGTGAAAAAGAAGTAGCATTCCAGGTCCGCGAAGAAGCGAAGGCCTTCGAAGCGGCTTCCCGCGGAGACGAATTTCCCGGCGGAAACCTCGACGCTGGTGTTGCCGGATCCCGCCCAGTGGCTGCCCGGGGTGACCACGACCAGCGGCCAGGCCTTTTTCGCCCGGTCGCCGATGGTGATGCCGTCGCGGATCTTTTGCTTGGCGAGGGGCACCGTCAGGCTGGTCAGCCAACGGTCTTTGTTGGCGAAGGGCTTGTCCTGAAGTTCCGGCTTCTCCTGGGGAATGTCGATCGGTGGCAGGTCCTTGAGGGCGGCCTTCTCTTCGAAGCGGGGATCTTCCTCGAAGGCGACCTCCTCGGCAGCCGCGCCGCCACCGAATTCGAGCAACATCCGCTCGCCCTCCTTTCGCAACGCCAGCGCCTCCTCCACCTTGCCCGCCTTGGTCAGTGCGGCCTCCTGCTGGCGGATGCTCGCCCGGACTTGTTCGACGACTTTCTCGCGCGCCGCCGTCATGCCGGTTTCGATTCCGTCCAGCGAGCTGGTGTATTTTTCGCGGAGTTCGACCAGCGCCTTGTCCTGATGAGCCGTGGTTTTGCCGGATTTCAGCACCTCCGCCCGTTCTTCCCGGGCGTGGATCACGCCATCGAGATCGCCCGCCGCGGCGAGCTTTTTCTCTAGGGTTTCCAGGGCGGCGGCGTATTTCTTGGCCAGCTCCTGCTTTTTGAAGGTGGTCTCCGTGTCGGCCGCCTCGATCACTTCCCGCGCCGCCTTGCGGATGGCCTCCGCCGGATCCTGGGCCGCCGCGGAGAGGAGGAGCGCCAGGGAAACGCCCGCCCAGGCGAGCGGGTTCCGCGAAGGGAAGCCGCCTGGATTCAACAAGGACCGGGTGAACTTTTTCATGACGACTGAACCGATACCGCTCCCGTAACGTTGATTCGTCTGAAAATGTGCGAGTTCAACCGGGCAGGAATCCCAAGCGCAATTCTCGAACTTTGATCCATCACGGACGCAATCATCCCCATCGCCGGTTGTAAATTAGCCGAAATGGGCGGTTAGCCAGCGGTCTATCTCGTCGGTCACCTTGCCGTAGCTGTCGTCACCGAACGAATGCCCCGCGCCCGGGATCTCCACCAGCTTCTTCGGCTCCTCCGCGGTGTCGTAGGCGTCGCGGCTGTCCTGGATCATCACCACGTCATCCGCCGTGCCGTGGACCAGCAACCAGGGGGCCGACACCTGGCCGACCTCGTCGAACAGGTCGCCGATCGCCCCGAGGTCGTCGGCATATCTCTGGGAGAACGGGAATTCCGGTTCGTCCCACATGAAGCCCTTGCCGGGGGTGAGTTCGCCGAACTCGCGTTCGAGGAACTCCTCGGTGCGGACCATGCCGGCGAGCGAGATCAGCACCCGGATCCGCGGGTCTTCGGCGGCGACCGTCACGCCGACGGCCGCGCCCATGCTGTGGCCGGCGTAGGCGACCTTGAGGTGGGGTGGCAGCGAATCGAGGACATCCCGCAGGTCGCGGCTTTCCTTGCTGATGGTGGCGTCGCCGTAGGCCCCCTCGGACGCGCCGTTGCCGGCGAACGAGAGCCGCAGGCAGGGCCAGCCGCGGGTGGACAGGCCCTCCGCCAGCGCGACCAGCAGCGGCCGGTCCTTGTTGCCGGTCACGCCGTGGGCGAGGATCACCAGCGCACCTTCACGGGTGCCGGGGTGGAATGCGGTGTCGAGCTTTTCGCCCTGACGGTTGCGGAATTCGGGAAGGTCCATCGGAGTGTTGGAATCAATGCGGCGTGCGGCCGGGGAAGGTCAACTCCGCGATGCCGGACTTGTCGAGTTCGCCGTGGCCGAGCTTCGCCGGACGATGATACCGCGCTCCGGTGGCCAGCGACAGTGGAACAATGCGTGCTTTCGACATCGCGCGGAGCATGGAGCAGGAGACCGCGGCTGTCCACTCCCCGGAAGCGCCGGTTTGCAGGCGGGACGCCGCCGGGGCAGGAAAAGCCTGACTTTCTGGGCCTTTCTGCAAAACCTCCTGCGGTTTCGGGCGTTTCACCCCTTCGAACCCAACCTCTTCATGCACCGCACCTGCTTGCTCGCCCTGCTCCTCTCGGCACCGTTGCTTCCCGCCGAACCCCTCAGCCAAGCGGACCGGGAGGCCTTGATCGAGAAGCTGGACACGTTGCGTGACAACGCGCGGGAGAAGGCCATGACCAAGATCGGCGCCGCCGCGGCGGCCTTCCGGGCCGGGATGGCCAGCGACGAGGCCGCGGTGAAGCTCTACCTGGAGTGCACCGAGAAAGTCGAATTCCAGGACCGCCAGCGGAGTTCCCAGGAATTCCGCGAATGGAAGCGCCGCCAGGACGACCGCCTGAAAGACGAAGGCCTGCGGCGCAGCCTGCGCCACCAGCTGCGCTGGCTGGTCCTGTCGCTGGAAGCGGCGGAAGCCGGCGAGAAGCGCGATGCCCTGGCACCGCGGGCGGCGGAAGCGGTCGACGCGATTTTCGCCAACCCCGAGCAATTCGGCGGCAACGTGGGTTCGCTGAGCGAGCCGGTGACCAACACGGTGTTCGCGCGCGCTTACAATCTGGGCGGGGCGAAGCTGGAGGACTGGCCGCTGTCGCCGCTCGAGGTGTCCGCCGTCTTCAATCAGATCATTTTCCCGCCGCTGCGCCAGGAAGGGAAGTTCGACTCGCTCCGCGAGCAGTGGCTGAAGCGGATCCGCTACGAAGGCGTCGCGCGCGAGCACTGGAGCGGCGGTGGCGAGGGTCGCGGCAAGGACGGCGAGCGCGCGCCCGCCTTCGAGAAATTCATCGCCGAAACCCTGCCGGATCTGAGATGGCAGATGGAAGAGGACCTGTTCAAGGCCGGCGACCAGCAGCGGGCGGCGATCAACATGCTGGCCCACATCGAGGCCAACGTCACCCACTCCAAAGCGCGCGATTGGGCGGAGAGCTTCCGCGTGATGGTCGATCCGCCGAAGGTGGTGGCACCCGGGACGGCGGACGCGGCGAAACCGTGAGTCCGCCGGACGGGCGGCAGGCGGGCGGCAGGCGGGCGCGAGGTCGGGCTATCCGAACATTTTCACACACGCCAGCACCGCCGACGATACCAGCAAACCCAGCGCGGCGCCGCCGAGGACGACATCGACGGTGGTGGAACGCGGGCGGTGGGGCGACGAGGATTTGGGAAAGACCAGCGCGGCGTAGATCATGCCGGCGACCAGCCCGCCGGCGTGCGCGGCGTTGTCGATGAAGCGATGGAAGACGAAACCGATCGCGGCGGTGAGCAGCACGCCGGCGAGCAGGCGGCGGCGGGCGCTTTCGGGGACCAGCGGCCGGTGGAGGGTTTCGAAGACCAGCAGGAAGCCGAGCAGGCCCATCAGGCCGCCGGACGCGCCGATCGACGGGCTTTGCGTGAAACGCGCCGAGGCCTCGCCGCCGATCCAGGCGGCCATCAGGAAGGAGAGCACCAGGTGGGGCCAGCGGGCGAAAGTTTCGACGCGCTTGCCGAGATAGGCGAGGGCCGAGGCGTTCATCAGCCAGTGCAGCCAGTGGCCGTGGAGGAAGGGCGAGGTGAGCAGCCGCCACCAGTCGGCGGCCTGGCCGGCGTACTTGGTCAGGCCCGCCTTGGCGACGGTGATCCCGAAAGGCATGGGAGAGCGGCTCTCGACGATGATCTGGACGACGCCGGCCAGCGCAATCAAGGCGAGCAGCAAGCGGGTGACGGGAGGTTTCTGGAGGGAGAGCCAGGTTTCGAAGCGCAGGACCGGGGCATCCGCCGCCATTTCGCCGGCCGCCCAGCGGCGGGCCTTCTTGACCCGCTTGCGCCCCTGATACCACGGGAAGAAGCCGAGGATGACGAAAAGCAGCAGGGCGAGGCCCATGGTGCCGCTGGCCATGATCCTGCCGGTCTTGAAGCCGTTCCAAATCAGCATCGCCCCGAAGATCGCGCCGAACACCAGCATCTGCCGCTTGCCTTCCTCGATGTCCCACAGCGCCCAGCGAATGCGGGCTTCGCGCATCGCCGGATGCAGCGCGGGAATCTCCTCGGGCAAGACGCAGCCGGGTTCCGCCGGAGTCCAGACCAGGTCGACCCGTGCCCCGGCGTCCTTGACGATGGCCTGGGCGAGTTGGTCGAAGCTGCCGCATTCGAAGCGGCGTCCCTTGCGGTCGACCCAGCCCCAGCCCGGGCCGGCCGCCGTGAACGCGTCGGCGCGGGCCCAGACGGGGAGGTCGGCATCGGTGGTCATTCCTGGCACGAGTGAAGCGGGCGGCATGCCCGACGTCCAAGGGGAAATCCCGGGGCATGAAAAAGGCGCGGGGCGATCACGCCACGCGCCTCGCAAGGGAAGCGGAAAAGGGGTGCGGGCGGCCCGCCCGCGGCAAACCCAAGGTCGCGCGCCCGGAGGGGTCGGAGCCGGTTCAGGGTTCCTCGGGCGGCGTGCTGTCCGCTGGTTCGGCCGGGGCTTCCTCCGCGTCGGCGGGCGGCGGGGTGGCGGAATCTTCTTCGGCCGGTTCGACCGGCATTTCGGGCTCGGCCGGAGCTTCGGCGGGCTCGGCGGGAGTTTCGGCAGGCTCGGCGGGAGTGGTTTCGGTCGGCTCGACGGGAGCTTCGGCAGGCTCGGCGGGAGCTTCGGCGGGCTCGGCCGGAGTCTCGGCGGGCACGAGGGGAATGGTTTCGGCGGGCGCGGTGGGAGACTCGATCGGCAGCGCGGGCGGCACCTCCACCGGCGTGGTGACCGCATCCGGCTCCAGCGGCGGCGCCTCCACCACCGCCGGGGTCTCGACGACAAGCGGCGCGGGCGCGGGCACCTCGGCGACCAGCGACTTGCCTTTCCGGCCGGCATTCTGTTTGCCGATCATCACCGCGAGGGCAAGGGTCAGCACGAAGAACAGGGTGGCCAGGTAAACGGTGGCCTTCTGCAGGACGTTGGTGGTGCGGGCACCGAACAACTGGTCGGTGGTCCCGGAGCCGAAGGCCGCGCCGAGGCCCTCGTTCTTCGGACGCTGCATCAGGATGATCATGCTCATCAGGAGGCAGACGACGACGAAAACAAAGAGCAGCAGGTTGATGCTGATCGAGAGCCAATCGGTGGCGAGAACGGTCATGGGGGGCGGACTATAGGACGCGCTTCCCCCGTGTAAAGCGGGGTTTTCGCGAGGAATGCGGCGTGGTCCTCGAGATCAATCTCCGGGAGCCTCGAAACCCGGCGGGTCGGAGCGGGGCATCCCGAGATGGCGCGCCAGCCAGTCGTGATACTCCCAATACCAGTGGATGGAATTCTGCGGCGACAGGACCCAGTGGTTCTCGTCGGGGTAAACGACGAGGCGCGCGGGCACGCCCATGGCCTGCAAAACCCCGTAAAGTTCCAGCCCGTGTCCGTAGGGCACCCGGTAGTCCAGCTCGCCGTGGGTCACCAAGGTCGGCGTCTTGAAATCCTTCGCGTAGAACATCGGGTTGTTGCGCTGCAGGGCCTCGACATTCCGCCAGGGTGTCCCGCCCATCACCTCGGCGAAGCCATGCGGCACGTCGCAGGCAAACTGGCTGTAGGAATTGTTGACGCCCGCGTGATTGATGATGCAGGCGAAGCGGTCGCTGTGACCCAGGATCCACGCCGCCAGGTAACCGCCGTAGCTGGCGCCGGTCGCCGCCATCCGTTTCGGATCGAGGTTCGGCATTTCCCGCAGCAGATGGTCGGTCGCCCTCATGATGTCGTCGAACGGCTGGTCGCCCCACGCGTTGAGGATGCTTTGCGCGAACTTCTCGCCGAAACCGGTCGAACCGTGCCGGTTCACCATCGCCACCACATGGCCCGGAGCGGCGATCGCGTGACCGTTCCAACGGTAGCCCCAGCCGTCGCGGGCCATGGTGTGCGGACCGCCGTGCAGGACGTGGACCAGCGGATACGTTTTGGCGGGATCGTAACCGGGAGGATAGACCAGCCAGCCCTGGACACGATCGCCTCCCGCCCCGTCGAACCAGAACTCCTCCTTCTTCCCGAGATCGAGCTGCGCCAGCAGTTCGGCATTGAACCGCGTGAGCTGGCGCACGGCACCGGATTCAGAATCGAGCGCGAACAATTCGTCCGGCTGGCTGAGGTTGCTGTTGAGGAAAATGACCCCGCCGGGGCCCGTATCGAGTCCGCTGGCGCTGCCCTCCTTGTGAACCGCGGCGAGTCCGGATCCGTCGGGGTTCAGCCGGAACAGCGGGACGACACCCTTGTCCTCGGCGAGCAGCCAGAGCGTCTTGCCGTCGGGGGATAGCTTGAAGCGTTCGATCGAATGGTCCAGCGCGCCGGTCAGAAGCGTGTTCCGTCCCGTCGCCAGGTCGTGCCGCCAGAGTCGGGAGGATTCGCCGTTGTGGTGGGAGGTCGCGGTGCGGAGATAGAAAATGGCACTGCCATCGGGCGCGAAGGCGGCGCGGTTGTCGTTGCCGGGGTTGTCGGGAGTCAGGTTCTTGCGGACGCCCGAGCCGTCGGTCGGGATGAGATACAGATCGCTGTTCGGGGAGTCGCGGTAGGGCGGCGGCGTGGTGTTCATGGTGAGCACCACCTGCGAGCCGTCCGGAGCGACCTCGAAGTTCGCCTCGCCGTCCGCCTGAAACCACCGGTCATGGCCCGGCGTCAGGTCCTTGATCTCCCGGGTGGACACGTTGACCCGCAACAAGCGCGAGGCGAGCTGGTCGGTCAGGTACTTGTCGAAGTGGCGATACAGGCGGTCTTCCGTGACCTTCGCGGTCATCTTGGAATCCTTGCGGCGCTTCACCTCCTTGCTCATCGCCGCGAGGTGGGCCGGCGAGAAATCCCCCGCCAGTTCCGGAATCACGCGGGTCGCCACGACCACGTGCTTGCCGTCCGGCAGCCACTTCGGCGACGCGATGTTGAACGGCAGCTCGAGAATCTTTTCCGCCTCGCCGCCGTCGAGCGGGATCACGTGGAGCGCGGTGGTCTCGGCCTCGCCGCGCTTGGAGACGAAGGCGACGCGTTTGCCGTCGGGGCTCCACGCCGGTGCCGCGTCACCGGCCTGGGCGGTGGTCAGCCGCCGCGGCGCGCCGCCCGCGGTGTCCACCACCCAAAGGTTGGCCGTGCTTTTATTCTCGTCGATCGACCATTCCTCGACGGTGAACACCACCTTGTTGCCGTCCGGTGCCAGTGCCGGAGCGCTGAGGCGTTTGAAAGCCCAGAGGTCGCGCGCGGTCATCGGCCGCTTGTCGGCCGCCGCGGCGCTGAAGCTCACGGCGAGGGTCAAGCCGCCGGCGAGGACACTACGGGATTTCATAAGTGGGAATGAGGTTGGCAGGGGATGTTCGGCCGGAGTCGCGGGTGCCGCGGGGAGTTGGATGGATGCAACAGCGCGAGGGGTGGTGCCGGCAACCTGAAACGTGCGCGGCCCTGGAGTGTCGCGGGATCGGAGTGTCGCGCTTCAGGCGACCTGGCAATGCGCCGGGCGCTTTCCAAGCGCCCGGCGGGCAGAATGCCCGGCCGTCCATCGTCAGGTCGCCTTGAAGGCGACACTCCGCTCCGTCATGTCGCCTTGAAGGCGACACTCCGCTCCGTCATGTCGCCTTGAAGGCGACACTCCGCTC
>CAMCYK010000156.1 GCA_945883695.1 Akkermansia muciniphila
GAAATTTCGCGGGCGTAGGTGTCGATGAGCTGGTGGTCGATCATGGCAACAGAGAGTGCGGAGTATACGGCAGGGATTTCCGGCCGCAATGCAGCGGGGCGGCAGGGATTTCGTGACGACGCTGCCGGCGCCGACCGAGGTGCCGTCGCCGATGGTTACGCCGGGCAGCAGGATCTCGCCGCCGCCGATACAGCAGCGCTGGCCGACGGTGACGGGCTGGGCGGTGAGCTTCCCGGTCATGGCTGGAGGGGATTGATCCACGAAAGGCCCGGGAAGCGGCCGAAGTCGGAGTCGTTCGAGTAGAGGGCAATGTTTCTGTCGATGGCGATCGCCGCCAGGTGGGCGTCGCCTGAAAGGCTCCCCGCGACTCCGGTGACCTTCAAAAGCCTGCGCAAGGTGTTTAGATGGCCTGCTGCCGGATCGACCAGATGGATGTGGGGCAAGGCCAGCCATTTCTCGATCTGGCCGAGCAGAACGTCCGGTGGTGTCGGGCGTTGGTAGATTTTCGGGTTACCGAGAATCCGGATCACCCCGAGGACCACCAGCCAAGGGATGCAGACGGGGGTGGAGGCTGCCAGGCAGGTGTTCCACCACGCGGCGGAGGGGGCGTGGTAGGGTGAATGCCGGTCCAGCGCGAAGACCAGAAGGTTGATGTCCGGCAGGATCATGAGCCTCCGCTGCGCTGCAGCTTTTCGATCCAAGCCTCGTTTTCAAGTTCAGTGGCGAGGCGGTTGAAGTTCACGTCGGGACCGAGCAGGCAGGGACCCATGTCGTAGGGTTCGACCACGATCTTGCTCTGGCTTGAGGGCGTGTTCTCTCCCAATCCGCTTCGCAGGGTCCGGTTGACGACCTGTTTGAACGGGATCCCCAGCTTCTTCGCCCGGTCCATGAGCTGGGCCGCGATGTCGTCGTCGAGGGTGAGGGTGGTTCTCATCAGGTGAAAATCCCAGAAGATGCTTTGATGTCAAGGCATCAAAGCGTGTCGCGCAGCACCTGGATGGCGTGCTTGTGCTCGATCGGGCGGCCTTGGACCCGGGCGAGGCCGGAGATGTGCATCAGGCAGGACATGTCGCCGCTGACCAGCAGGTCGGGCGCGGCGTCGAGGATGTGGTCGAGCTTGAGCGAGCCCATCCGGCCGGAGATGTGGGGGAAGGTGACCGAGAAGGTGCCGCCGAAGCCGCAGCACTGCTCGGCCTGGCCGAAGGGGACCACTTCCGCGTTGCCGATCGACGACAGCAGCGAGGTGATCGCCTCGCCGGTCTTGGTGCCGCGGCTGTGGCAGGAGCGGTGGAAAGCGAGGCGGGTCGGTTTGTCGAAGGAGCCCTTCCATTCGCGGACGCCGAGGCCGTTGACGATGAAATCGCAGACTTCCCAGGTGCGGCGGGCGAGCGAGTCGATGGCCGGGTCGGGGCAGTCCTCGAACTGGAGCAGGTTGCCGTGGAAATTCATCGCGGCGCAGGAACCGCTGGGGACGATGACCGGCAGCTCGCCGGAGAAGACGTCGGCGGTGAAGCGGGCGACCTTGCGCGAGGCGGCCCAGTCGCCGGAATTGAAGGCGGGCTGGCCGCAGCAGGTCTGGTTGTCGGGGAAAAGGACCTCCACCTCGAGGTGTTCGAGCACTTGCACGGTGGCGCGGGCGACGTCGTCGTAAAACGCGTCGCACAGGCAGGTGCCCATCAGCAGGACTTTTTTGCCCGCGGGGCGGACTTGGGTTTCGGCAGCCATCGGGTTCAGAGATAAGACGGATCGGGCGAAGGTCGAGTGCGGATGTCAGTCATGCAAGGCTTGGAGTTGGCTTTGCACCAAAGCGGTATGGCCTTTCGGAAGCCCGACCTCCGAAGCGAAATCGGGCCAGCGGGAAAGGGCCTCCAGAACCCCGTCGATGGCGTCGCGGATGCGGCGCACGCCTTGCGACTCGCCGAGCAGGGTGAGGTCCTTGCGGGTGATGCCGCTCGCCTTCCCGCGGATCCGTCCCGAGCGGAATCCGGAGGTGAGGGGATTCGAGGTCGGGGTGAGGTCATAGGCGGGCGAGAGGCGCCAGGTGCCGTCGTCGTCCATCAGGAAGGCGTGGTTGCGGCCGTGGTCGTCGTCGTTTCCAGCCGCCACGTTGAAGACCGCGCGGCGGAAAAGCTCCTCCACCGGGCGTTGGTCCCGGGTCAGGGCACGGGCGACGTTCATCAGCTCGTCATAGTCCAGGCCGTTCCGGACCGGGGTGTGGGTCAGGCCGGAAAACGAGTGCTGGTGGACCCGCCCGCCGCCTGGCAGCCGGTCGAAGCGCTTGACGAGAAAATGATGGCCGGCTCCCGCCTCGATCAAGCGGCTTTCCGGCACCTCGATGCCCGCGGTGGCGGCCATCCGCAGGTAGGCCTGCTCGATCCGGCCTTCCTGGGTCTCCTCGTCGGTGTCGAATTTCAGCAGCCACGGCTCGCGCCGGTCGCCTTCGTCGAGGTGGATTTCCCGGCCATCGGGCGAGAGCCACAGCAAGGCTTTCGGGCGCGCGCCGCCGGGCGAAATACCGGACTGGACCAGTTGGGCGAGCACTTCGGCGGCTTCGCCCTTCAAGGCCTGCCGCGCCGACTCGACCAGGGCCGCGAGGTCCACCAGCAGGCCGTCGTTGAAATTCCGCCCGTCGATCACCGGCTTGAAGACCAGCGCGCCCATCTTGCGATCTCCCTGGCAGGCCAGTTTTTGCAAGGCGGTGACCCGGTTCCACGGGATGCCTGCCGCGATGAAATGGCGGCGCATCATCTGCTCGCCCCACCAGTCCGGCAGCGAGTCTTGGAAAAGCCCGTGCAGTTCGCCAAAGTCCGCCTTCGGGGCCGGTACGGCGCCCTCCGTCGAGTTCGGCAAGCGGAAGGGCGAGAGTTCGCGCGGGCCGTTCCGCCAGCTTCCTGAATACTCGAAGAAGATCTCCCCGCGGGCATCCTGGTGGAGATGCCCGACGGTCTCGCCGTGGTATTCGACCTCAAGCTCCATGGCCGTTTCTTACTTTCCGTCGTGGGGCCCGCGCGCGATCCCGGCGCTTCACCGCCTCGAGCGACTCGTAAGCGGCCGGCCGGGCGAAGAGTTCGCGCAGATCGCCATCGAGATTCAGCGCCACCGCCACCCGGGCGAGCCGCTGGAGCGACCCCTGGCCCTTCGCCTCCAGCAGCTTGAGGGTGGAAAGCGCGATGCCGGAGCGCTCGGCGAGTTCCTCCTGGGTCCAGCCGCGGGCCAGCCGGGCGACCCGCAGCCGCTCGCCAATGGTCCGGATCAGGTCGACCGGATTACGGAAGCTAATGGTTGTTATTTTGTCCATAAGTGGACTATTCGGCGGTTTTAGCTAAAATACCAGCTTTTAGTTTTCGGGGTCGTGGAGCGCACGCAAGTAATCCATCCGTTCCTTGATCCGCTTTTCGAGGCCGTTTTCGCCGGGGTGGTAGTAGATGCGGCCTTCGGGGAGGTAGGCCTGGGGGACGTAGCCGCCTTCGTGGTCGTGGGCGTAGAGGTAGCGCATCTTTTCCTCCTCGGTCCCGCTGGCGGCGGCGAGCTTCTTGCGGGTCTTGGTGCGCAGGTGCTCGGGGACGGCGAGGGTGCGGCCTTTTTCGACGTCGGCCATCGCCTCGCCGAGGGCGGCGTAGGCGGTGTTCGATTTCGGTGCGGTGGCGAGATAGACGGTGGCGTGGGCGAGCGGGATGCGGCCTTCCGGCATGCCGATGAATTCATAAGCCTGCTGGGCATCCATCGCGACCCGCAGGGCGTTCGAGTCGGCGAGGCCGATGTCCTCGCTGGCGGAGATCACGATCCGCCGGGCGATGAAACGCGGGTCCTCGCCGGCATGCAGCATTTTCGCCAGCCAGTAGAGCGCGGCGTCGGGGTCGGAGCCGCGGATCGACTTGATGAAGGCGGAGATGGTGTCGTGGTGGGCGTCGCCGTCGGCATCGTAGACGATGGCCTTGCGCTGGATGGATTCCTCGGCGGCGGCGAGGTCGATGAGGATGGGAGATTGATGATTGTCGATTGAGGATTTTTGATTGTTGATTTCGGATTGTTGATTGTTGATTTCCGATTGGAGGGGAGGGGTGGTGAGGACGGCGAGTTCGAGGGAGGTGAGGGCCTTTCTCACGTCGCCGTCGGACATGACGGCGAGGTGCTGGAGGGCTTCGGGGGTGGCTTCCACGTTGAGGTTGCCGAAGCCGCGCTCGGTGTCTGTTAGAGCGCGGTGGAGGACGGGGAGGATGTCGTCGGTGGGGACCGGTTCGAGCTGGAAGATCTGCGAGCGGGAGACCAGCGGCGAGTTGACGTAGAAGTAGGGATTGTGGGTGGTGGCGCCGATGAAGCGGACCGTGCCGCGCTCGATGTGGGGCAGCAGGACGTCCTGCTGGGCCTTGTTGAAGCGGTGGATCTCGTCGATGAAGAGGATGGTCGTCTCGCCGCGCAGGTCGCGCCAGGTGCGGGCCTGGTCGATCTTGGCGCGGATCTCGGCGACGTTGGATTCGACGCCGTTGAGCGACTCGAAGCGCGAGCCGGTGGTGCGGGCGATGACGCTGGCGAGGGTGGTCTTGCCGGTGCCCGGCGGGCCGTAGAAGATCAGCGAGGCGAAGCGGTCGGCCTCGATCGCGCGGCGGAGCAGTTTCCCTTCGCCAAGGATGTGCTGCTGGCCGGCGATCTCGTCGAGCGTCCGCGGCCGCATGCGGGAAGCGAGCGGTTCGCCGTCGCGGCGCGGTTCGCCCGCCGGGCGGGGCGGGCCGGAGGGGCCGGTGTCGAAGAGATCGGGCACACGGGGAGGGTAAGTTCCAAGGGAGAAGTGCCAAGTGCCAAGGTATACGGAATCGGGAGGCGCTACGACTTGATCCGGACTATGACATTGCGAAGGCGCGGCTTGAGGATGTGGAGCGGATTCTAGCGGATGAAGCGGTCGTGAGGGCCAGGCCGGAGAGATCAGGTAGCGGGGCGTGAGGTCGAAGAGGGGGAACAACGAAAAGGGCGAAATTGACGAAAATCAGAAGTCAGGATGAGCCGAAGGGCAGGTAGGGTCGGGCCTTTGCTTTTCCTTTCGATCGTTTCGCCATTTTCGTTGTTCTCCTGGTTTTGCGGGTGTGGCGAGTCTGGCTGGCGATCTTCGCCGGAGGTGTCGTCGGGATCCCATTCGTCCGAGCTTTTGTTCCGAAAAACGCGCTTGTCCGGACCATCCGGGCCGGTCTGAAGACCGGCGGTCCCGGGTGGCACGCCGCGTGGTGGACAAGCGGGGGCGGGTCGGGTTGGATCCGTGCCGATGGAATCATTGGCGCATCTCTTGAACAACAACCGCGAGTGGGCGGCGGCGCAGGTCGCGGAGGATCCGCAGTTTTTCGCCCGGCTGGCGAACCAGCAATCACCCGAATACCTGTGGATCGGCTGCTCGGACAGCCGGGTGCCGGCGAACCAGATCACCGGGCTGGCCCCGGGCGAGGTCTTCGTCCACCGCAACGTGGCGAACGTGGTGGTGCAGACGGATTTCAACATGCTGTCGGTGCTCCAATTCGCGGTCGACGTGCTCAAGGTGAAGCACGTGATCGTCTGCGGCCACTATGGCTGCGGCGGGGTGCGGGCGGCGCTGGAGAACCAGCGGCACGGGATCGTGGACAACTGGCTGCGCCACATCCGCAACACCGCGCGGCGCTGGGAGGATGAGTTGATGGCGCTGGACCACGAGCGGGCGGTGGACCGCTTGTGCGAGCTGAACGTGCTGGCGAATGCCAAGAACCTGGCGCGCACGACGATCATAGAGGTCGCGTGGGAGCGCGGTCAGCCGGTGGGGGTCCACAGCTGGATCTACCGGCTCGATACCGGTCGGATCCAGGCGCTGGATCATCAGATCAAGGGGATCAAGGGGATCAAGGACTGAGTCTCCTGGAGGCGCCGGGTGGCGGAGCAAGAAAAGGCCGGGGAATCGCTCCCCCGGCCTTTTACCCGTTGTGTTTGAACCCAGGAAATCCGGATCAGGGAGTGGCATCCGCGACGTCGGCACGCAGGAAGCCGGTCGCGCCGCGGGCGGGGATGGCCCCGTCGAGGCGGAAGCTGCGGTAGGTCCAGCCGGTGCCGAGCGACGGCATGCCGGCGGCGCTGGTGGCGATCTCGCTGACGACTTGGTCGAAGGCGGCGAGGTCGTTGCTGCCCTGGATGGTGTAGATGACTTTGTCGATGGTGGCCGACTTGGCCGGAGCGCCGGTGAAGACCGCGCCGTTGCGGACGGGCAGGGTGATCACGAGGGCCTGGTCGGCCCCCACGGTCTCGACGCGGGGGCGGATCTTGCCGGAGGCGGCACCCGAGTTGGGATTGCCGTCGAAGGCGAACTCCTGGAGATTGCTCAGGCCGTCCTTGTCGGGATCGGCGGACTTCTCGGCATCGAGGCCGGCCAGGCCGAAGCGAGCGGCCCAGCCGATGAAGGGATCGGCTTCCGGGACGATCAGGAAGCCGTTGCCGGTGATCCGCGGGGATTCGAACTGGGCTCCGGAGTTGACCGCGCCCCAAGTGCCCGCGGCCTGGGCGGTGCCGTCGATGGTGAAACCGCCGACATGGTCGCTGCCGCCGAAGTTGAGGTTCAGCGCCCCGCCGTTGAGGGCGGAAATTTCCACGTTGCGGTCGTCGGCCAGGGTCGCGCTGGCGAGCGACAAGGTGCCATCGGCGACCGAGGTGGTGCCGGTGTAGGAGTGGGCGGTGCCGAGGGTGACGGTCCCGTTGCCGGTTTTGACCAGCGAGCCGGTGCCGGCGACCGCGCCGTTGAGGGTGATGTCGAAGGGCGCGTCGGCGGCATCGGCGGCCTTCAGGGTAAAGGTGCCGGCGGTGGTGACCGGGAGGGCGGTGGACCAGGTGGCCTTGGCGGCGAGGGTGCCGCCGGCAAGGGCGACCTCGCCGGTGTAAGCGGCGGCGAGGGGGTCCTGGACGATGCCGCCGGAGCCGAGGAAGAGTGTGCCGCCGGTCACCGCGAGGCGGCCGCTGCTGCCGGCGGCCGAAATGGCGGTGCCGAAGCTGACGCGCTCCACCGTGGCGGTGCCGCCGGTGACCGCGAAGGTCGCGCGGTTGGCGGTGGTGGCGTTGGTGGAGAGCACGACGCCCTGGGTGACCTCGGTGGAGATGAAGGAGCCGGCGCGG
This sequence comes from Akkermansia muciniphila, assembly GCA_945883695.1. Taxonomy (GTDB): domain Bacteria; phylum Verrucomicrobiota; class Verrucomicrobiia; order Verrucomicrobiales; family Akkermansiaceae; genus Haloferula; species Haloferula muciniphila_A. The sequence continues at coordinate 7,114 of CAMCYK010000156.1, forward strand.
ACTTCGAGGATCGACCAGCGGGTGTTGCTGGTGTTGCCGATGGTGACGATCCCGCCGACGGAAAGGTTGCCGCCGTTGACGAGGCCGCCCGCGCCGGAGTTGCCGGTGCCGACCTGGAGGGTGTTGGCGATGGTGGCGGTGCCGCCGTTCACCACGATGCCGCTGTTACCGGCCACGGTGGGTGCGGCGGCGGTGCCGTAGTTGGCGGTGCGGCGGAGGACGAGGTCGAGGGCGCTGAAGGTGCCGCCGTTGATCTCGAGCAACGATCCGTCGTTTTGCGACGACTGGACGCCACCGTTGAAGGCGAGGGTGCCGGAGTCGAGGCGGATCCCGATGCCGCCATTCTGATAGGTGGAGAAGGCGCTGGAGCTCGCGCTGCCGCCGTTGACGAGGAGCTGGGCGCCGACGCCGACGTTGGCCGCCGTGGTGGCGATGGCGGCGCCGGTGGGGAGTTCGAGGATACCGCCGTTGATGGTGGTGGCCCCGGCGTAGGTGTTGAGAGCGGTTAGGGTCATCACGCCGGCACCGTTTTTGGTCAGCGAGCCGTCGCCGCCAAGGATACCGCCGTAGACCATGTTGGCACCGTTGCCGCCGACGGTGAGGGCGACCGGGGCCGGGAGGCTGTTGGTGAGCACGAGGTTCTTGTCGCCATCGAGCGCGCCGAGGGTGGCGGCGGTGGTGGTATCGAAGTCGAGGCTGCCGCCGGCCGCGGGGTAGCGCAGGGTGCTGTTCTGGAGGGCCAGGCTGCTGAGCAGCGCGATCGATGATCCCGCGGCGATGGTGGTGTCGCCGGTGAAGGTGTTGAGGCCGGCGAGCTGGAGCTTGCCGCCGCCGGCGGCCGCGAGCGATCCGGTGCCGCTGATGTTGGCGGCGAGGAGGAGGTCGGTGGAGCGGTTGACGAGCAGTTGGCCGTTGTTGACGAGCTTGGTGGATGAGACCGATCCGGTGGGGCCGCCGTTGCCGAGCTGGAGACTGCCGGCGGCGAGGGTGATGTCGCCGGGAAAGCCGGTCTCGGCGAGCAGGGTGAGCTTGCCAAGGCCCGCCTTGGTCAGGTTGGAGATGCCGAAGCTGCCGACGTCGTTGGCGAGGGTGACGTTGTTGCCGTTGGTGTCGAAAGTGACGGGATCGGAGCCGAAAGTGACGAGCTTCGATGAGATGTCATCGGTATTCCCCGGAGCCCAGACGAGAGTTGAGTTATTGATGTCGAGGTTCCCGGCGCCAAGTCCGCCGGCGGCGAAGGTGGTGGTGCCGCCGGACAGGGTGAGCTTGCCGGCGAAGCTGTTGGTCCCGAGGAGCGCAAGGCTGCCCGGGCCGGTCTTGGTGAGCGAACCGGAGCCGGTGACGGCGTCCCCGAAGGTGATGGCGTCGGAGGCGGCGGTGGTGTTGACCACCGTGTTGGAAGCTAGGACCAGCGGGACATTGAGGGCGTGGCTGCCCGCGCCGTTGAGGACGGAGGCGCCGTTCGCGCCGTTGTTGAGGGTGAGCGGGCCGCCGCTGCCGGCGACGAGGGTGTAGCCGTGGGCGGCGCTGAGGAAAGTGATCGCGCCGAGGCTTTTCGCGCCGTCCAGGGTGACGGTGGCGGGGCCGCTGAGAGGAGTGCCGAAATTGGCCGTGGCACCGGTGCCGCCGGGCGGGGTGCCGGTCCAGTTGGCGGCGTTGTTCCACGAGCCGCCGCCGTCGGTAATCCAGTCGCGGACGACGCCGGAAGTGGCGATGGTCAGGGTGACGAAGCCACCGGAACTTCCGAACGAGTAGCCGAAGCCGGGCTGGGGATTGGAGACGGAAAGCGCGCCGGTGCCGGTGCCGCCGAGGGTGCCGGAGTGGGCGAAAAGATTGTAGACGCCGGGGGTGGCGAAGGCGTTGGTGGTTCCGTCTTGAAGGAGGCGGATCGCGCCGCCGTTGAGGACGAGGCCGCCGGGCTTCGTGATGGTGACGGTATCGTTGCCGGCCCCGAACTCGAGGTCGAGGGTGGCGCCGGATTGGAGGACGAGGTCGCCCAGGGTGAGGTTGCCGACGCCGGTGCCGGGGCTGACCTTGGCGCCGTCGGCAACGGTCACGCTACCGCTGATGGTTCCGCCGCCTCCAAGGGCGGCGCTGGACTGGACCAACACGCTTCCCGATCCGGTGGCGGAGCCGCCTGGGTTGGTGGCGAGGAGGGTGCCGGCGGAGACGGTGGTGCCGCCGGAGTAGTCGTTGGCGGCGGCGAGGCTGAGGGTGCCGGCACCGGTCTTCGCGACGGAGCCGGCGCCGGAATTGCCGATGGCGTTCGCGAGGGTGACGGACTGTCCGTTGGTGTCGAAGGTGGTGCCGCCGGCGCCGATGGTCGTCGGGATGGCGGAGAAGTCGGCGGGGGCGGACCATTGGATGCCGCCGCCGTCGAGCGTGAGCGCCGAGCTGCCGCCGAGGCTGGCCGGGGCGCCGATGCTGACGAGTCCGCCGTTGATGACGGTCGCGCCGGTGTAGGTGTTGGCGTTGCCGAGGGTCAGGGTGCCGCCGCCGGTTTTGGTGAGGGTGCCGGGGCCGCTGATGATCTGGGCGGCGGCGAGGGCGTCGCTGCGGTCGAAGACCAGCGCGGCATGGTTGATGACGTTGCCGCCGGAGAGGCTGCCGGTGGTGCCGCCAGCCCCGATCTGGAGGGTGCCTTCGTGGATAAAGGTGCGGCCGCTGTAACCGTTGTTGCCGGTGAAGATGAGCTTGCCGGTACCGGACTTGATGATGGCGGTGGGTGTGTTGCTGGAGGCCACGCCGATGACGGATCCGATGGTGAGGTCGCCGGCGTTGCTGTTCTGGACAATCGAGAACGAGGCACCCGCGGTGCTGGAACGGTTGGCGCGCAGGAAGCCGCCCGTGATGGTGCCGCCGACGCAGTCGGGCGTCATCAGGATGGCGCGGCCGGTGAAGGTGGTGCTGCCTTGGAAGCTCATGGTGTGGGCGGTGGTGGCGTCGTTGAAGACAATCCCTTGGAAACCGCCGTTGCCGTTCTGGGTGAAGGAGGCTCCGACCGCCCCCGGACTGCCTGAGAAGTTGGCTCCGACGCTGGCGGTCCAAGCCACGTTGGTGGCGGCGATGACGTTGCCGGTCGCGTTGGTGGCGGCGAAGGCGTCGTCGCCGAAGGTCATGTAGGGATTGTTGCCGCCGCCTTGGCCGCCGACGCCGTCGGAGACGACGAGGATGTCCGGCGTGGTGAGGTTGACGGTGCCGCCGGCGGGCGAGACCCGGACGGTTCCGCCGATATTGTCGTTGTTGCCGCCGCCGTGACCGCTAAGCGGCGAGTTCCGGTGGGGAACACCGGAAAAGGCGAGCGTGCGCCCGGTGGGAACGTTCCATTTGAAGGCTCCCGACTGAAGGATGTTGGCAGGCGAGGAGAGGGTGAGGTTTTGGCTGGCGGCGGTCACGTTGATGCCGCCGCTGCCTATGAAGAGACGATTGTTGATGATGGTCACCGGGCCGGCGGGGCTGGTGACATTGATGCCGCGGACGGTGCGGTCGGCCAGGGTGTCGAGGGTCAGGGTGCCCGTCGAATTGCTGTCGAAAATCACGGTTTCCGTGGTGCCGGGCAGGGCGGCCTCGAGCCAGTTTCCGGTATCGGTCCAGCTGCCGCTGATGACTCCCGTCCAGGTCTTGGCGGCGTGGACGGTGGAGGTGGCGCAAAGGGCGGCGCAGGCGAGCAGGGAGGCGCGGGTCAGCGCGCCGGTCGGGGCGTGTTTCATGGGTTTGGCGATTCTTGGGTTGCTCCTGGAAGGGGAGTTCGCGGGTTATCCCGCCTTACAAGAATCGTTATCCGGGTTGTCCGGCAAGCCGTCGATTACCCCAAGGGGGGTATCGATGGAGACGGAAGACTTGAAGACGCGGGACTCAAGACATGAGTTCGCGGCAAGCTCCTGTTAGATCGGGAAACGCGGCTCTTCCCTGGAGTCGCGGAACTTCATCGCGGCCTCGGTGCGGGAGCGGACGTGGAGCTTTTCGTAGACGTGCTTGAGGTGGACGCGGACGGTCTCGACGCTGATCTCGAGGCGGTCGGCGATCTCCTTGTTGGCAAGGCCTTCGCAGAGGCGCTCGAGGATCTCGGTCTCGCGCTTGGAGAGCTTCACTTCATCGAGCGGCGAAGGGCCGGGCTTCACCGGCTGATGGAAGGCTTCCACCACGCGGCGGGCGATCTCCGGGCTCATCGGCGCGCCGCCGCTGCGGACGTCATGAATGGCCTCGCGCACTTCGGACGGGGTCGAGCGCTTGAGCAGGTAACCGCAGGCGCCGGCCTTGAGGGCGGCGAAGATCTTGTCGTGGTCGCGGTAAACGGTGACCATCACGACCTTGATCTCGGGGAGGTGCTGACGGAGGCGGGCGGTGGCCTCGATGCCGGACATGCCGGGGAGGTTGATGTCCATCAGCACGATGTGCGGCCGGAAGGCGTCGATCTTCTTCAGGGCGTCCTCCGCGGTCGTCCAGACGCCGATGCAGCGGAGCGAGGAGTCGGACTCGACGACCTTTTTCAGGCTGCTGCCGAGCGCGGCATTGTCTTCGACAATGGCGACCTCGGTGGTCTCGGGTTTGGCGGGCACGGGGTTCATGCTAGGTCGGTGGCGAAGGGTCGGCAAGCAGGGGGAGGGTCAGGGTGACGGTCGTGCCCTCGCCGGGGATGCTGGTGATCGAGCAGTCGCCGCCGCATGACTTCATCCGTTCGCGGAGGTTGGCCACGCCGTAGCCCTTCGCTTCCCATTCCTGGGAAAAGCCGCGGCCGTTGTCTTCGATGCGGATCTCGAGCAGCTCCCGCGAGATCCGCACGACGAGCCGGGCCTGGGCGGCCCTCGAATGCTTGACCAGGTTGTTGAGCGCTTCGCGGGCGGCGAGGAAAATGCCGTGGCGGGCGGTGGTGTCGAGCGGTTGCTCGGGAACCGCATGCGGGATGTCGGTGCGCAGGGGGATGCCGGCGTGGTCGAGGAACTCGCGGGCGAAGGCGGCGAGGTAATCGACCAGCGAGCGCAGGGTGTCCTCGCGCGGGTTCACGGCCCACACGATCTCGTCGAGGGTGCCGACGACGTCCTGGGCCTTGCGGGAAAGCTGGTCGAGCGAGGGGCGGAGGGTGCTTTCATCGCCGGCTTCGGCAGCGAGCGCGGAGAGGATGGAGATCTCGGTGAGGCTGGCACCGAGGTCGTCGTGGAGGTCGCGGGCGATGCGGGAGCGTTCGGCTTCGCGGGCGTGGCGGATTTTCAGGCCCTGGATGCGGCGCTTCATCCGGGAGCGCGCGATCGCCCAGCCGCCGGCCGCGGCGCCGGCGAGGGTGAGGGCGGTGATCGCGAGAACAAACCAAGCCGATTCCCAGACGTGCGGGCGGACGTGGATCGAGACGCGGGCCGGCTCGCGGCTCCAGACGCCGTCCCCATTTACCGCCACCACTTCGAACGTGTAGCGGCCGGGCGGTACGGCTTCGAAGGAGGCGAAGCGCTGGGTGCCAAGCTCGCGCCATGAGTCGTCGAGCCCGACCAGCCGGGCGCGGTAGGTGACTTTCTCCGGCGCGCTGTAGCTGAGGCCGACGAAGCGGAATTCGAGGCGGGAGCGGCCGGGTCCGGCATCGACGCGGCCTTCGGACGCGTCGTGCTGGCGGCCGTTGGCGCGGGTGCTTTTGAGAAAAACGGGAGGCGGCACGCGGTTGACCTCGACCAGGTCGGGCCGCAGGCGGACGACGCCGTTGCCGGTGGGGAACCAGAGGCGGCCGTCGTTTCCTTTCCAGCCGGCGGGCTGATAGCCGCCCATGCATTCGCGGGTCGGCAGGCCGTCGGAACGGTCGAAGCGGAGCCAGTGGAGCGGCTGGTCGCGATCCGTCACGCGGGCGAGGAGTTCGCCGCGGTTGGCGCGCAGGATGCCGCCGAGCGAGCCGAACCAGAAGTAGCCGCGGCCGTCGTCGAGGATGCAGGTGAGGCGGAGGTCGGGCAGGCCGTCGTCCGTGTCGAAGCGGTGCCACCGTGTGCCGTCCCACAGAAAAAGCCCGCCGCCGAGGGTGGCGACCCAGAGCTCTTCGGCGGAGACGGCGAGAATGCCCGAGATCCAGTGGTGGCGGAGCAACGCGGGATCGCCCAACAAGGCGAACCGGCCTCCTTTCCCGCGAAAGATCCGGCCGTCGCTGGTGCCTGCGAAGAGGGTGCCGCCGTGGCCGCGCGCGAGCACCGACACGCTGCCGTCGCCGAGATCGTGCTGGCGGACCTCCGTGCCGTCGAAGGACGCGATCCCCTGCTCGCCGCCGAACCAGATCAAGCCGCTGTCGTCCTGCTCGATGCTGCGGACTTTCGACGGCACCTGGCTGCGGGAGAACTGCGGTTCGAACGCGCCATCCCGGTAAAGGAACACCGAGCCGCCGCGGGAGGCCACCCACAGGCGCTGCTCGCGGTCTTCGAACATGGTGGCGGCGGGGCGGTGATAGCCGGTGGGGACGAGTTCGAGGTGCTCGACGCCCTGTTCGGTCCAGCGGTCGAGACCGCCGCGGCGGTTGGCGATCCACCACGCGCCGGTGGAGTCCTGGGTCAAGGCGTAGACCGTCCGTTCGGCGAGGCCTTGCGCGGTGGAAAGCACGTCGACCCGTCCGCGGCGGACACGGGCAAGGCCGTTGAGCTGGGTGGCGACCCAGACATTGCCCTCGCGGTCCTCGAGCATCTCGTTGAAGTCGAAGGTGGAGATTCCCGGCAATTCCACCGGGGTCGTCGTGCCGTCGGGATCCGCGACGGTGAGACGATTCCGGTCGTCGGAACTCCAGCGCCGCCCGTCGCGGGCAAGCAGCGAAGGAGCGGCCTCCGCGACGAACGACCGGCCGCCGGCTTGCCGCGTTTGGAGGTCGTCGGCGAAGAGCTGGCGGAGGGCGGGCGAGGGTGCGTCGACGGGCGCGGCCACTCCTCCGATGAGGCTCCAGACCTGCTCGCCCTGCATGAAATGGATCACCCCCGCCGGGTCGGTTACGAGCTGGCTGACCGGCGGCGGGCGGACCGGCGGTGCCTCGACGACTTGCACCAGGCGGTTGCCGGTGATGCGGAAAAGCCCGCCCTGGAACGTCGAGACCCACACGCTGCCGTCGGCCGGCGCGAACAGGCGGCGGAAGGCGAAGCGGACGCGGCGGAGTTCGCCATCGGGCTCCACGGGCTCGAACTCGATGCCGTCGAAGCGGGTGATCCCTTCGGCGGTGGCGATCCACAGGTAGCCGTCGGCCGCCTGGACCATCGAGCGCACGACATTTCCCGGCAGGCCGTCTTCCGACTGCCAGAGCCGGGTGATCAGCGGCTGGCGGTCCGCGGCGGGAAGCGGCAGCAGGCTGAGCAGGAAGGCGGCAAGCAGGACGCGCACGGCGGGATTGTGGAAAAGGGCGCGGGGGATTGTCGAGGTCGGGTGTGGGGCTCCTACGGGTGGATGGCGAACCGCGGTCTTCAGCAAGAGGGCGGAACTTTGATGTCCGTAGTCCCGGCTTCAGCCGGACGGAGCACGGGCGATGCTGTCGTTTCGAGTGAAGCGGTCTCGGAAGGACCATGCGTCCGGCTGAAGCCGGGACTACCTGCCACTTTTGCTTCAGGCGTCTGGAAAGTTTCGACTACGAGTTGGGAGGGGAACTACGAGGTTTGTCGAAGATCAGAGGCCCGGCGTCGGCGGGGACTAGGCATGTGCGGATCACGGAAGGAGGACCACGCGGTAGAAGTTCCTGCCGGGCAGCGGGCTCGTGTCGGTGTGGGTGTTCAGGCCGTTGCTTCCGGGAACGGTGGCGAGCTCGGACCAGGTGGCGAGATTGCCGGAGCGTTCGATCCTGAAGGAGAGTCCGGCGACGCCTTGCCACTGGATGACATGGCCGGTGGCGGCGGTGGCGTGGAAGCGGGAGTCCGGATGAGTGGGGAGGAGTTGGAGGAGGAACTCGGCGTGGTTCCCGGTGCCATCCTGGTCGGGATCGTCCGCGGCGGACTGGTGGAGGTTGCTGAAGTGAAGCAGCTCCCAGGCATCGGGCAGCAGGTCGTTGTCGTCGTCGTGATCCGCGTTGTCGCCGATGCCGTCGTTGTCGGCGTCCGCCCATTCGGCGGGAACGAGCGGGAAAAGGTCGGCGTTTTCCGGGCGGGGGTCATTGTCGTCGTCCGGGTCGCTGTT
>CAMCYK010000157.1 GCA_945883695.1 Akkermansia muciniphila
TTCGATCCCTACCCCGACCACGTCATGAGGGACAAACGGCGTCGTCAATCCCCCGTGGAATCGGGGATCCGAGCCTTAACCTGACGCGAATGCCCTGTCACAGCAAGCCCTGAAGGCGGGCGATCATATCTGAATCCAATACGGGGGGCTTCGTTGTCCGGCACATGCGACAATCCAAAGACATTCCCTTTCAAAGCCCTAGTTATTTGCAGGACGGTTCACTAGCGCCGGACCAACCTTCCAAGCCGACTAAAGATCGGCGCTCCCCAGCGACTGCCGCCGCTCCCACCCTCCACCCTCCACCATCCCCCCTCCACCCTCACCGGAACGGCGGGTACTCGGGCATCACGAAAGGGTGAATCGACCCATCCGCCCGCGGGATGAGCAGCAGGTAGCGGCGGTAGTCGGTTTTGGCGGGCCAGCGGGTGTCGCAGAACGGGGCCCAGGCCTCGCCGGCTTGCGTGGCCAGGGTGATCTGGGCCATCTCGCCGGGTTGGTCGCTGCCGGGCTCGATGATGATCGTCGTGCCCGGCTCGATCCTCGCCGCCTTGCCGCCGAACATCCCGGCGACGCTTTTCGCAGAGAAATTCTGCACCAGCGTTTTGCCGATTCCGAAGCGGGCGTTCTTGGTATCCAGCGGGATCACGCGGTAGGGCGGACCCTCCTCCGGCCCGGCCACGAGGATCGCGGTGGCGGTGTCCGAATCGGGCAACTGGAATTCGGCGAAGGGCGTCGCCTCGATCGCCGTGGTGACGCGGGTGGCGGGGCCGTTGAACGCGCCGGCGGCCGGTGGCGGGGCGGGATCGATCGCCAGCCCGAGCGAGCGCGAGCCGAGACCGATCGGATCGGTCAGAAACCCGGCCGACACCGTCAAGCGCCAGCGCGCCACCCAGCCGTCGTCGGTTTTCTCCATCACGACCAGCCGGGAAGCGGCGGGCACGGCATCCACGCAGAGCAGGCGCAGGCTGTGGGGCGACGAGGGTTGCTTGGCGGGTGCCGTCTGGCCGGGCGAGACGGGTGAGAGCGCGCAGGCCAGCAAGATGAAAAGCGAACGTCGGTTCATGAAGGGAAACACAGGTCAGACCGCCTGCCGCGGCAGCCATTGGAAGGCGATGAGCTGGAAGCGGCGGCCGAAGGTCCGGTTGACCTCGCGGGTCAGACCGGCGAACTCGGTTTCGGCGGCTTCGGCGGCGTCGACGTATTCCGGCACGCGCTGGACGATCGCCTCGCACCAGGCTTCGGCGACCACCCGGCCGGTGGCGTCGGTGGCGGCGCCGTAGCCGCGGATCCGGAAGCTGTCGCCCCGCGCGGTCAATTGGTTGGCGACGGCCGCCAGCACGTCGGATTGCATGAGGTAGCCGGGAATGCCGGTCGACCGGGCAAGGCCGCCGCCGGCGCTGGCGGCATCCGGGGCGGGCAGCTTCGCGAAATCGGCGGCGGAGACACCGCGGCCGCCGCCTTTCAGGCTGTCGTTCAGGCCGGCGGCTTCGATCGCGGCCTGGACGGTGCCAAGCAGCCGGGCGGCACCGCTGTCCCCCGGACGGCGGTTGATGAAGTCGGCGAGCGACAGGAAAGGCCCGCGGGCCTTGACCTCCTCGACCACCTCTTCGGCGAGAGCCGCGATCCGCTCGTCATCGAGTTCGCGGTAGCCGCACCATTGCGCCAGTTCGGTCGGGTTGGTGGCAGGTTCGGCGGCCGCCGCGGACACCAGCCCCGACGATCCGAACGGCGTCTTGCCGCTGTTGGACACCGGGTTGCCGTTCAGCAGCTTGGCCTGCTCGCGGGCACTGCTCAGCAAGGCCTGCCACGCCTCCTTGCGGGTGGAATTCACGTTGAAGGATCCGTCCAGGAACACATGCGCGCCGAGCCGGGCGATGGCTTCCGGATGCAGTGCCTGCCCCTTGAGCAGCCGCTCCTTGGCCAGCGCCGGCGACGAGGCGGGGATCACCCGCGGATTGATCAGGCGCTTCGCGGGATCGGCCAGGGACTGGTCGAAGAACTCCCCGAGCACGGACGGGGCGTTGCGGCTGTCGCCGTAGGGAGCGCCCGCGGGGAATTTCTTGCCGTCGTGCAGGCTCGAGCAGAACCACCCGTCGAACAGGGCGGCATTGGCGAGATACGAGTGGTCGAACAGCGGCTGGTTGCCGCTCGCCGCGTGGTAGGTGCCGGAGCCCGTCACCTTGTTGGTCCGGATGAAGGGCGAAGCGAACGAATTCCCGATCGCGCGGTCCACTTGCGGCGCGGCGTAGGTCACGGTGGAGAACGCGATGTCACCGGGCTCGAACTTGTAGTTGCCCCCCAAGCCGTCCGATTGAAGCACGTCGAGCCCCTTGCCCCCGCGCTCGGCAGCCTGGCCGAAGCGGTCGGCGAAGCCGTTGGCGATCGCATGGGAAAGCGACATCAGCGAGAGCGGCGGCGCGGCGTCGAGCTGGCGGGTGGCGCAGCGGGTGACGCCGGTCAGCGCGCTGTGACCGCCGCCGAAGCGGCCCTGGTCCTTCGCGCTGATGTCGATCAGCACCGAGTCGTAGGCCATCGGCAGCGGGTCGCAGCGCCAGACCTCCTGGAAGGTGCTCAGTTGGTCGGGCTCGAAACTGCGCAGGCGGCGGGTGGTGATCGCCGGGTTGGTCAGCAGCCGCGGGCTGCTGGCAAAGGCGTCGCGGGTCCCGGCGGACGACTGCTCGACGTTCATGTAGTGGCCGAAGATCATGAACGGCTTGGGCGTGCCGAACTGCGACACCTTCAGCCGCTGGCTCGAACGGATCTGCGGGAACCACGCGGGATCCGGCTGGCTGAAGTCGATCGAGGTGGGCAGCGAATTGCTGCCGAGCGCCAGGCCGCCGTTGCCCCCCTGGTTCTGCGCGCCGGCCGCCCGGTGGCCGATCCACTTGTTGCAGTAGGTCCGCACGTTGGAGGGATTGGGATCCTTGTCCGGGCTCACGACGAACTCGACGGTGTCGTCCGGCCCGAGACCATTGGCACCGAAGTCGGCGACGATCAGCGCCTGCCGGCCCGGCCCCCAGCCGGGCGAAAGATTGACGTTCGGATCGCCTCTCCAGTCCGCGCTGCTGGTCTCCTTGTCGTGGCCGAAGATCGTGCACTCGCCCGGTTCCAGCGTGTAGCCGGTGGATACCCCCTTCTGCGCCAGCCCGCCGAGGTTTCCGCGCAGCCATTGGAAGCTCGATTGGCCGAACTTGTTGCCGGACGAAGGCCAATTGCCGCGCGCGAACGAGTACGTGTTGTCGCCGATCCCCGACTGCGCGAGGGTTGCCGGGATTCCCTGCGGATTGGTGATCGACCACTGCACCTTGAAGGGCACCGCGAGCAACTGGACCACGAAACTGGCTCCGGCGGGGATCTCGACCCGGACATTGTTCGGGTTCCAGATCTTCACCAGCGCGTCCATTTGCAGCAACATCCGGAATTTCCCCGCCACCGCCGGATCCGGCTTGGAAACGAACGAAAACACGAACTGCACGGCGGCAAATACCGGCTTCTTGTAGGAGAACCAAGGGTCGGCCAGAGCCCGGTGGCGGAAATCCGTCGAATTGCTCTCCGAGCCGTTCATCAGCCGCAAGCTCGGCACCCCGTTGGTCCAGGTGAGGTTGCGATAGAGATTGGCATGGGTCCACAATTCCTCGAGGTGGATCCCCGGCTGCTTCGCGGCATCGCCGAAAACATTCAGCATCGCCGCCGGACCGCTGTTGAACAGGCTGAAGAGACGGTCGTTGGCGATGCCCCCGGCGGCGGTCGAAAAACGGTTCACCGCTCCATCCGCCTTGTAGAGCGGCAGGTTGCCGACCTGCCGGCGGTCGAGCAGGGCGAAACTTGAGAAATCGAACTTGAAGCGTCCGCGGGTGACATCCACCGGCAAGCCGCGGCTGAAGGCGGTGATGTCGTGGAAAAGCGAACCGGCATCCGGATTCTTCAATTCGAACTGGGCCGCGCTGAGGTATTTCGACCGCTGCGGGTCGTCGGTCCGGATCTCGCCCAGCGCCGGCAGCCCGGTGCCGTTGGCGGTGATCCCGGCGTTCGCGGCGAACAAGGGCTCCGCTTTCGCCGCGGTGGCGAATTCCGGCCGCACCGAACCGGAAACCACGTGGGCCTTCATCGACTCGTCCGCCACCCACCACGCGAGCTTGCCGGCCTGCTGCCCGCCCGTCACGACCAGCGCCGGGCTGGTGACCGCGCCGGCCGCGGCACCGGTCCGCGCGCCGAGGGATCCGGCACCGACCATCGCGATCTCGCCGTCTTCCCCGCTGTCCGCGAACGACCGCTGCCGCGCCGCGTCGGGCTCGGCGGCACTGGTGAGCCAGCGCACGAACTTCGGCTGCGGCCGGACGGCCAGCCCCTGGTCGGCATTCCACGCCTCGTAAACTCCCGTCCACTGCCGGTGCGGGCTGGTCTCCGCGACCGCCTCCGGCAGCGATTGCTCCGCCGTCACGGAAACGCGGCCATCCGGCCCCATCGTCCGCTGCAAGTCGCCCAGCGCCAGCATCAGCGACAGCCGCGCGTTCGCCCGCGCCTCGGCCATCGACTGGCCATGCCCGGTCGCCCGCAACTGCACCGCCGAAAGCGTCAACAAGCCCACCGCCACCACGGTCAGCAACACCATCAGCGACAGCGTGATGACGAGGGCGAATCCGCGTTCGAATTTCGCGACACGGGCACGCCCATTCACGAAGCGGCGGTTGGGTTTCAGACTCATGCGTTGGATTTGTCGGACAACTTGCCGAAACGGACCGCGACGTCAGCAAAAATCCATTCGCCGGCCCCCGGAATTTTCATGTCAAAAAACACGATCCTCCGTCGACCCTCGTCAATTCCCCCGGCCCTCCGCCCCGCTCGATAAACTTCGTGGCCAGCCCCTCCGTCAGGGAATCCGCGAGTTCGGGGATGGTTAGACTGCGGGAGGGGTTTCCGCTCTTTCCGGATCCCGGCAGGTCGGGAGCGTATACCTCTCCCCACCCGGCCAGCAATCTTCCCGTGGGCTGCATATCGCAACTGGACATTCCAAGACCATGTGCGGGCACGAAAACAGGCCGGCTCGCGTCCGCTTGCTCTCCCATCGCCACCGCATGCATGAGCATCCCGCCAGCAGCAGTTTGGAAATGCCGGGGAACTGGCGGCGGCGGATTCATAGGAAGGGGTTGATGATCTTCACTCCATCATAAGTCTGACCGTGGCTGAGATCTTCCGAATAGACCGCGAGGCTGGAGGTTTCCCGCGCGGCGGCGAGGATGAGGGCATCCCAGTGTGAAACCTGAAAGCGGGCGTGGAGCAGCTTGGCGGCAAGGAAGGTTTCCACGGTCAGGGAGATGACCGGGAAGAGTAACCAGCGGCTCATCCACTCGTGTTCCCGCTGCGGACTCAAGTTCAGCTTCGATTTGCTGCGGGCATTCACGGTGAACTCGTTGAGGACCTGCACGGACAGGTGGAGGTTGCGCTGGCGAAGCAGCTCGCGGGCGATCCGGGTTTTCCGCTCCACCGGCTTCGATTCGTCGGCGGCGTATACCAGGATATTGGTATCAACGAAGACGTTCGGCATAGATTTCCTCCCGGGTGAGGGGCTTCAGTGGCTCCCCACGGTGCTCTCCGCCTGCCTCGACGATGCGATAGAGCTCATCCAGGGCGGCGATCCGCCGGTTCTCCCTTTCATCCTCGTCCGCCACCTGCCGGTTCAAGAAGTCCCGCACCATCGCACTGATCGAGGTGCCCTCGCTGGCCGCCCGCAGCCGGGCCTTGAGGTAAGTGTCGTCATCGATCTTCAGCGTGATGTTCTTCATGACTGTGCTGCACAGTAACTGTCGATTTGGCCACGTCAAGATGAGTGTCGGGAGCCAGTCGCTGGCACGCCGCCAAGGACGGGGTGGGGAGTTGGCGCAGCAGCGTTCCTGCAGATTTCCGACACCGCTGAAGCCATGGAGAGCATGCACTTTCGAACTCCGCCAATGGTTGAATTGAAGGGGAGCGCCCCGTCGTCGACCTGCGATTCGGCTTCTCCTTGGCCGGCCCGACCGTCCAAGCCGGCTAAAGACCGGCGCTCCCTTCCTTGACCTCGGGTATGCCCCTCACTTGACCTCCAAGCACACGGCCTCGCCCTTGTTGCTGCGGGCGAAGATCCGGCCGTTGGCGAAGGCGACGGGGGCCCAGCAGGTGCCGGACAGGGCCTTGACGCGGCCGTGTTCGGTCCAGCCGTCCTTGGCCGGCTTGCCGGCGAGGATGTCGCCGGTTTCGGAAAGGATCACCATGTCGTCGCCGACCATCAGCGAGCTGCCGCGGGTTCCGGGCATCTTCTCGCGCCAGAGGATCTTGCCGCTTTTCATCTCCATCCGGATCAGCTCCGCATCGATGTTCTTGTCGCCGAAGACCCCCAGGATGTCGCCGTCCGCCAGGATGCTGTTTTGGAAGATCATCCGGGTGTCCTCGTTCTTGTGGAGGATCTTCGGTTCGGCACCGGAGACATCGATCACCACGTAGCCCATGCCGTAGCCCGAGGCGAGGAACATGCAGCCGTCGTGATACTGCGGATTGCTGGCATTCACGTCGTAGGAGGTCCGCCAATCGAAACTGAAGACCGGCTTGCCGTCCAGGCTGTAGGTCGCCAATTCGCGGCCGTGGAAGGCCGCCACCAGGCCGCGCCCCTTGTGGTTGAAGAAGACCGGGGCCGCGTAGCCGGGCTTGGTGCTGTCGCCCGACGCCCATTTCACTTCGCCGGTCTTCTTATCCAAACCGTAGAGCCCGCCGTCCTTGCCGCAGGGCAGGCAGTAGAGCAGGTCGCCCTTGACCACCGGCGATGCCGAAAAGCCCCAGCTCGGGGCCTTGCCGCCGAAGTCCGACTGGTAGTGCTTGTGCCACTTCGGCTTGCCGTCGGCCAGCGACAGGCAGAACAGGTTGCCGGTCTTGCTCAAGGTGTAAACCGAGTCGCCGTCGATCGTCGGGGTGGCATTCGGCCCGCCGTCATACATCTTGGGGTCGAGCTTTTCCAGATACTTGTGGGTCCAGATCTCGTTGCCGGTGGCCGCGTCGAAGCACCAGACGATATCGGTATCATTCTGGTTGCCCATCACCACGACCTTGTCGCCGGAAATCGCAAAGCTGCCGCAGCCCTGGCCGAGGCTCTTGCGCCAGGCCTCCTTCGGCTTTTCCGCGTTCCAATCGGTGCGGAACTTGCCCTCGACCTTCCCCGCGCCGTCGGGCCCGAGGTAACGGGGCCAGTCTTGGGCGGAAACGATGCCGGGGATCAGCGAGGCGGCCAGGAGCAGGAGCGGGAATTTCATGAACGGCGAGAATAGATCAACTTCGCGAGGGGGCAAGTTCGGGATTGAAGGTCATTTCCCGCGGAAGGCCCGCAGCTTCTCGTGGGAGCGCAGGTAGGTCCACTCGCCGTCGAAGATCGGCGTGCTGCGGTAGGGATCGACCTTGGTCCGCGAGATCTCCTCGAAGCTGCGGCCGGGTTTCACGAAAGCGGCGTTGCCGTCCTCCGCCCCGACGAAGATCACCTCCCCCGCCAGGGTCAGGCTCGGATAGGCGGTGCCGGTGAAGCCGCGGATCTTTTCCGACCAGATCTCGTCGCCGCTGGCCGCGTCCAGCGCCTGCATCTGGTATTCGCGGGAAATCAGATAGACGATCCCTTCGTGCACCAGCGGCGAGGAGTAGTAGCGGTTCTTGTCGACCTGCCGGTGCCAGACCACCCTGAGACCGTCCTTTTCCAGCTGGTCGGCACTGGCCGGAATTTCCAGCGCGTGGGCCTCGCCCTGCTCCCCTTCGCTGCCGTGCGCGCAGTAGATCCGCTTGCCGATCACCGACGGGGTGTTGAAGAAGCACCAGGGTTTGGCGATGCCCTTGAAATCCTGAGACGGCAGCTTCTTCCCGTCGCTCGCCCGGATCAGTTCGCCGCGGCCGGTGTAGAGGTAGTGGCGGCCGTCGAGTTCGAAGCTCGCCGGGCAGTTGAAGACCACGCCGCCCGACGGGGTTTTCCAGAGTTCCTTGCCGGTCGCGGGGTCCAGCGCGAGGTAGTCGGTGAAGCGGACGATCAGCTTGCCGTCGACCAGGGTCGGCGAACTCGCGCCGCCCCAGTCGTGGTCCGGCCCGTCGGTCCGCCGGTGCCAGACCCGGTTTCCTGCCAGATCGTAGCAGACCACCACCCCGGTCCCGAAACAGGCCCACACGTGCCTGCCGTCCGACACCGGTGTGTAGGACGAGTAGCCGTTGACGTCGTGGGCCGGCGGCTTGTCCATCTGCGCCGCCAGCGGACCGGCGTCTTTTTTGAGATCGGCGATCTGGCGCCTGAGTTCCTCGACCTCGCTCCGCAGCCCTGCGTTGTCGCGGTCCCGGCGCATCCGCCGCTCGCTCCGATAGAGCTCGCGCTCGAGCGGCGCGGTCTTCTCCGCGACCGCCTTGGCCTGGCCCTGGGCGGCCTCCAACTCCTTCGCCTGCGCCGGCGATAACTCGATCAGGTCCGCATACTCGTTCGACTTCTGCCACAGGATCTTGCCGCTTTTCGCGTCTGCGCAGACCAGCGTCGCCGGTTCGGCGGTGAAAAACAGTTTGCCGCCCACCAGGATCGGGCAGCCGTTGCTGCGGGAAGGCAGCGGAGTCTCCCAGGCGAGACGGGAAGGATCGCCCCAGTCGGTGGCGGCACGGGCCGCGGGATAAAGGCCGTTGCCGTCGTTCCGCCAGGAGGGAATGTCGGCCCCGTGCAGCAAGGTGAACGGGCAGGCGGCCAACGCGATCAGAGGGATCGGAAACGTGGAGATTTTCATGGAATTAATGGGAAGAAAAGCGGCTTTGGAACCTCAGCTTCCATTGGAAAAACCCGTTCCAGCCTGTTAAAGTTGCCCGGTGAATTCCCGATGACAATCACGCCCTTGCTTGAGGTTGACCCGGCCGGTTCGATTCCCAAACTCCCCTCATATTTTCCATACAGCCGAATGCACCCGTATCAGCCCACCTTGCGCACCGCCTCGTTCGCCCTCGCTCTCACCGGCAGTCTCCTCGCCCAAAACCCTTCGCAGCTCGCCCCAACCATCGTCGAGGCGGAGCGGATCGATGACGAACCGTCCGCCGTCAGCGTGATTTCCCGGGAATCGCTCGATCTGTTCCAGACCACCACTTTTTCCGGCCTTTCCGGCATCGTGCCCGGCTTCAACGTCGTCTCCGCCGACTCCCGCGGCTTCGGCCAGGTGGTCGTCATGCGCGGCTCCACCAATACCTTGTTCTTCGGCCCGCCGGCGCTCGGCTTGACCATCGACGACGTCCCGCTCGGCGACGCCTACAGCTATCCGTCCGAGTTGCTGGACCTCTCCGAGATCCGGGTTTACCGCGGCCCCCAGGGCCCGTATTTCGGCCGCAACGGTGCCGCCGGCATGGTCGAAATGTTCACCCCCCGCCCGGGCGAGGAAATGCGCACCACCCTGACCGCCGAATATGGTTCCTACGACCACATCGGTCTCGGCCTCAACACCTCCGGCCCGCTCGGCGGCGATTTCTCCTACAGCCTCCAGCTGTTCCACGACCAGCGCGATGGCTACATCCGCAACGCCTTCCTCGGCACCGAGACCGACGACCGGGAGTCCACCGGCGGCCTGCTCAACCTGTTCTGGAATCCCAGCGACGACTTCGAACTCCGCCTTCGCTTCTACGCCGAGCACGTGGATGACGGGTCCCAGCGCCTCTCGTCGCTGTTCAGCCCGGATCCGTTCACCGATTCCTCGGACTTCGTGGGCGTCACCGACCTCGAGCGGTATCAGACCTCCCTCCATTCGCGGAAGGACCTCGCCTGGGGCAAGGTCGAAACCATCTCCAGCTACCAGACCTGGGACCTTGACCCGTCCACCGTGGATCTGGACCTCACGTTCGCCAATCCGGCCAACGGATTTTCCGACGCCCGCTCGACCATCAACCAGCACCAAGACCTGATCTCCAACGAGCTGCGATTCTCCTCCAACGACGACGCGAATCCCTTCAGCTGGCGCGCCGGCTTGTTCCAGATGTGGATCGAGAACGAAGGCCTCGCCTCGCGACAGTTTCCGGTGTTCGTCCCGGTCTTCGCGAACATCGTCGAGGACACCCGCTTTTCGATCGACCAGCTCAACCTCGCCGCCTACGGCAACGCGACCTGGCAGGCCACCGACCGCCTCGCGGTGGACGCCGGCTTGCGGGTGGACTACCACGAGTCGGAAATCGACCGCGTGATGCAAACCACCACGGTTCCTGATTTCGGAATCCCTGACACCACGGTCCGCGGCGACCGGGATGAATGGTTCGTCTCGCCCGTGGTGGGACTGACTTACGGGGTGACCGACGCGGTGGATGCTTTCGTCCGCTCCAGCATCGGCAACAAACCCGCCGGACACTCCGCCTACGCCGACACCCTCGCCCTCGCCCGCTACGACCGGGAGGAGAACTGGTCGAACGAAATCGGCCTGCAGTACGACTGCCCGGCCTACGACCTCCGGCTCGGCCTGCGGGCCTTCTGGGATCAGATCGAAGACTACCAGTTCAACCAGTCGGTGCCGAATTCGACCAACTTCGTCATCGTCAACGCCGACGAGGTCACATCCCGCGGGGTGGAGCTCGATGTCGCCTGGGCCCCGGTGGACCGGCTCACCGTCCGTGGCAGCTTCGGCTGCACCAACACCGAATTCGACTCCTACGCGGATCCTTTCACCCCCGGCGTGTTTTTCAACGGAAAGAATGTGCCCTTCGTCCCCGAATACACCGGGAGCGCCGGGATCCGTTACGACTTCGCGAGCGGATTTTACGCCCAAACCTCGGTTCGGGTCTCCGGATCCACCCAATTCGATGCCGCCAACACCGCCACCTTCGCCCAGGATGCCTACGTTTTGTGGGATGCTGAAATCGGTTACGCCACCGAAAGGTTCAGCGTCGCTCTTTACGGACGCAACTTGCTCGACGAGGAATACTACACCTTCATCAATCCACAGATTTTCGCCGGCTCACCCGGCGACCCTCAAGTCTTCGGCATGCGGGTTCGCACCACGTTCTGATCGCTACTAGTTTCCCCGGGGCCGGCCGCGATCCGCCGCAGGCCCCACCAACGCTCCAATCCGCCTCCACCATGCGCCCGCTCATCCTTTCGCTGTTCCTCACCGCCCCCTTGTTCGCCGATGTCACCGGCTGGCTCGACTGGCGAGGCCCCATCCAGACCGGAGCTTCGCTCGAAAAGGGTCTCCCCGACGAACTCGACCCCGCCAAGCCGCTTTGGATCTACGACATCCAGGGGGCCGGCACCCCGGTCATCGCCGACGGCCTGCTTTACGCCTACGGCTATTACGGCGAAAAGGGCGAGGAGACCCAGGAGGCGCTGCTTTGCCTCGACGCCGTCACCGGTGAGAAAAAATGGGAAGCGCGCTTTTCCGACTACATTTCCGACACCGTTTACAACCGCTACGCGATCGGCGCGCCGACCGTCGACCCGGAGACCGGCAACGTTTACCTCCAGACCGCCAACGGCCGCTGTGTCGGTTACACCCGCGACGGCAAGCCGCTGTGGGAGCTTTCGCTGATCGAAGACTACGGCCGCCTCACCTTCCCGAACGGCCGGACCGGCGCGCCCGCCGTCTTCAAGCACCTCGTCATTTTCCACTGCGTCACCGCCAACTGGGGCGCCACCGGCCCCGCCGCCGACCGCTTTTACGCCTTTGACAAGCTCACCGGCGAGCTCGTCTGGACCTCCACGCCGGGTGTCGTGCCGGTCGACTCGTCCTTCGGCATGCCAGTCTTCGGCACCCTCGAAGGCCGCGATGTCTTCTACGCCGGCACCGGCTGCGGCCACGTCGTCTGCATCGACGCCAACCTCGGCACCCCGCTGTGGCGCTTCCACCTGTCACAAGGCGGCGTCAACGCCCAGATGATCCTCGCCGGCCCCGACCGACTGATCGCGGCCCACGGCGTCGAGAATACCGATGCCTCCACCTCCGGCCGCATGGTCAGCCTCAAGATCCCGACGACCTATCCGAAGGACACCAAGGAAATCCTGATCCTCGACAAATCCGCCGAAGCCTGGCGCAACGACGACATCACCGCTTTCACCTCGTCGCCGGTCCTCGCCGACGGCAAAGTCTACTCCACCATCAACACGGGCGAACTGCTCTGCGTCGACGCCACCTCGGGCAAGACCCTGTGGCGCGAGAAGCTCGGTCCCGACCAGATCCACGCTTCCCCGACCTACGGCGACGGCAAGCTCTACGTGCCGATTTTCGACGGCACTTTTGCGATCGTCGATCCCTCGAAGGACAGCGACCGCGTCCTGAGCAAGTTCAAACTCGAGGAGAACCTCCTCGGCGCTCCCGCGATCTGGGCGGGCAAGGTTTACCTGTTCTCCAAGACCGCCATCCACTGCTGGGGCGAGAAGGACGGCAAATTCATCGGAGCTCCCGCCGCCCCGCCGGTCACCCCCGGCGAGGTCACCCAGGTCCAGGTCGTCCCCAACGAGTTCTTCCTCACCCGTGGCGCCTCCCAGGATTTCAAGGTCTTCGGCCTCGATGCCATGGGCCGCCGGGTCAAGGAGGTCACCGCCGATTCCTGGGCACCCTTCATCCCGCCGACCGCGCTGGTGAAATCGACCGTCGATGGCACCTTCAAGGGCTCCACCCTCACCGCGGGTCCCGAAGCCAAGCTTTCCGCCGGCGCTTTCAAGGCCACCGTGGGCAAACTCGGCGCCACCACCCGCGGCCGCATCATCGCCTCCCCACCCTACGCCGAGGACTTCGAGTCCTTCACCCTCGACCAGACTTCGCCCGATGGTGAAAAGGTGACCTTCCCGCCGCTGCCATGGCTCGGTGCCCGCCTCAAGTGGTATGTCTTGGAAAAGGACGGCTCGCAGGTGCTCGCCAACCGCCTCGACAACATCCTGTTCCAGCGGACCATGAACTTCTTCGGCAGCAGCCAGTTGCACGACTACGTGCTCGAGGGCGACGTGATGACCGACGGCACCCGCCGCATCATGTCTTCCGTCGGCTTCATCAACCAGCGCTACCTCATCGCCCTGATCGGCAATGCCCAGGTGCTTGAAGTCTCCAGCAACCACGAGCGCGTCAAGCAGTCGGTCAAGTTCCCGGTCAAACCGAACACCTGGTACAGTCTGAAGACCCGCGTGAAGGCCAACCCCGACGGCACCGGCACCGTCTTCGCCAAGGCTTGGCCGCGCGCCGACAAGGAGCCCGCGGCCTGGACGATCGAAGTCCCGCTGACCAAGGCCCACCCGAAAGGCGCGCCCGGCGTCTTCGCCTTCAGCCCGCAGTCCCAGAAGCGCGTCTATATCGACAACATCAAGCTCACCGCCGTCAAGGAATGACGACACTCCTGTCGTCACAACCCCGGCCGCACGTCCCCGATCTTTCCCAACCGCTCATGAAATCATCCCTGCTCCTGCTCGCCCTTGCCACCCCCGACCTCGCCGCCGATTGGCCGATGTGGGGCGGCACGCCCTCCCGCAACATGGTCGGCACCGCCACCAAACTCCCCGTCGACATCGTCCCCGGTGAACTCGACGAGAACGAACAGCCCGACCTTTCCACCGCGAAAAACGTCCTTTGGGCCGCCAAACTCGGCTCCCAAACCTACGGCAACCCGGTGGTCGCCGGCGGCCGGGTCTACGTCGGCACCAACAACGAGTCGCCCCGCGATCCGAAACAAAAGGGGGACCGCGGCAACCTGATGGTCTTCGACGAAAAAACCGGCTCTTTCCTCTGGCAGCTCATCATTCCGAAACTCGGCGCCGGCAAGGTCAGCGACTGGGAATACGTCGGCCTCTGCTCGTCACCCTGCATCGTCGGCGACAAGGTCTGGGTCGTCACCAACCGCGGCGAGATCATATGCCTCGACGCCAAGGGCATGACCAACGGCAACGACGGTCCCTTCAAGGACGAGGCGAAATACATGTCGGCCGATCCCGCCAATCCGGTCGTCATCGGCGACCAGCACGCCGACATCATCTGGAAATTCGACATGCGCGAGGAAGTCGGGATCTTCCCCCACAACGTCTCGTCCTGCTCGCCGATGGTCGTCGACGGCGTCCTCTACACCGCCACCTCCAACGGCGTCGATTGGTCCCACACCAACATCCCCGCCCCGCTCGCCCCGTCACTCATCGCCGTCGATGCCGAAAAAGGCACCCTGCTCGGCGAGGAGATCTCCGGCGTTTCCGACCGCGTCCTCCACGCCAGCTGGTCCTCTCCCGCCTTCGGCAAGGTCAAGGGCAAGGGCATGATCCTGTGGGGCGGCGGCGACGGCTTCGCCTTCGGCTTCGACCCCAAGCCGGTGATGGACGAGGAGGAGGGCGTTCCCATCCTGAAAGAACTCTGGCGCTACGATTGCAACCCGCCCGAATTCCGCTTCAAGGACGGCGAACCGATCAAATACGCGACCTTCCGCGGCCCGTCCGAGGTCATCGGCACCACGGTCCTTCACGAGGACAGGGTTTACGCCGTCATCGGTCAGGACCCCGAGCACGGCGACGGCATCGGCATGCTGACCTGCATCGACCCTTCCAAAACCGGCGTCCAGACCGGCAAGCCCGTCTGGACCTTCAAGGACATCGGCCGCTCGATCTCGACGCCCAGCATCGCCAACGGCCTGGTCTTCCAGGCCGAATACGACGGTGACCTCCACTGCATCGACGCCAAGACCGGCAAGCAGCTCTGGGTCCACGAAACGCAGTCCCGCGTCTGGGGCTCGACCCTCGTCGCCGACGGCAAGGTCTTCCTCCCGACCGAGGACGGCGAACTCCACATCCTCGCCGCCGACAAGGAGAAGAAAGTCCTCGGCACCGCCTCCTTCGGCGCGCCGATCTACTCGAGCCCGATCGTCGCCAACAACGTCCTCTACATCGCGACGATGACCCACCTTTACGCCATCGGGACGAAGTAAGCGCCATGAAGAAACCCGTTCTCGTCTCCATCCTCGCGTTCGTCGCGCTGTTCCTCCTCCACCACGACTTCTGGAACTGGAACAACACGTCGCTGGTCCTGGGCTTCATGCCGGTCGGCCTCGCCTACCACGCAGGCTATTCAATGGTCGCCGGGCTCTTCTGGTTTCTCGTCACCCGCTTCGCCTGGCCCCATTCCATCGAGAAATGGGCCGACGAACCCAATGACTCCTCTCCACTGCCCTGATCACTGCTCACTGACCCTTCCTCCGTAGCCGAGGATCACT
>CAMCYK010000158.1 GCA_945883695.1 Akkermansia muciniphila
TCTTCCGGCGACGGCTCGCGGCCGTATTCCTGGACGAGCTGCTTCTGGACCCGCATCAGCTTGTTGATCGTCTCGATCATGTGGACCGGGATGCGGATGGTCCGCGCCTGGTCGGCGATCGAGCGGGTGATCGCCTGGCGGATCCACCAGGTGGCGTAGGTCGAGAACTTGTAGCCGCGGCGGTATTCGAATTTCTCGACCGCCTTCATCAGGCCCATGTTGCCTTCCTGGATCAGGTCGAGGAAGGACAGGCCGCGGTTGGTGTATTTCTTGGCGATCGAAATCACCAGGCGCAGGTTGGCCTCGACCATCTCGGTCTTCGCCTTGAGCGCTTCCTTGAGCCAGTGGCGGAGCTGCTTGTTGGTCTCGTCGAAGGTATCCACCTCGTGCCAGCAACGCTGCTGGACCTCGCGCAGCTTGGTGACGAACTCCTTGTCCTCGGGATCCGCCTGGACCTTGCGGCCGTATTTCCAGAACTTCTGCTGGTAGTCCTCGACCTGCTCGCAGAAGTCCTCGACCACCTTCTGCTTGTAGTAGAAGCGGGTGTAGAGGCGGTGCAGGGTCTGGAGGTTCTTGGCGAAGGTCTCCTCGAGCTTTTTCTTGCCGCGCGGGTTCTTGGCGGAGAGCTGGCGGAACAGGTCGTCGTTCTCGTCGTGGAGCTGCTTGAGCTGTTCGCACTGCTTCGGCAGGATCTTCATGTAGCGCTCACGGCTTTCGATCTTCTTGTCGAGGATCACCCGGTCGAAGCGCTCCTTGCCCTTGATCAACTTGTCGGCGAGTTCGAGATAACATTCGGCGGTGAAGCCGAACAGGTGGAGCTGCTTGGCGACCTCGATCTCCGCGTCCTCGATGCGCTTGGAAATTTCAACTTCCTGCTCGCGGGTCAGCAGCGGGACCTGGCCCATCTGCTTGAGATACATCCGGACCGGGTCGTCGAGGATGTCGAGCTTCTGGTCCTTGGTGTCGTCGACATCGTCGGCGTCGTCATCGCGCTTCTTGTCCTTGTAGCGGTCGACCTCGGAGGCGTCGATGATGTCGAACTCCATGTTGCGGAGCCGCTCCATGATCGCCTCGACGTCGGCCGGTTCGACGAGGTCGTTGGGCAGGATCTCGTTGATGTCGTCGTAGGTGAGATACTCCTGCTCCTTGGCGAGCTTGATGAGTTCGCGGATCTTTTCCTGGATCTCCGGGGTGTCGATGCGCGGCTTGTCGCCATCGTGGCGCGGGGCGGGGGCTTCGGCGGCGGCCGCGGCCGCGGCCGTCTTGGGCTTCTCGCTTTTGGCGGGGGTGGCGGTGGCTTTGGGTGCCGGCTTCGGGGATTTGGCGGGTACCTCGGGAGCGGGCTTCTTGGCGGCCGGGGCCGGCTTGGCCTTCGGCGCCGGTTTGGCAGCCTTCGCCGGGGCGGGCTTTTTCGCGGGAGCGGGTTTTGAAGAACCCGCCTTGGCCTTGGTGGCCGGCGATTTGGCGGAAGAAGCAGCTTTCTTGGTGGACATGGACAGATGGGATGGAGGGAGGTTCCGGGCAAAATTCTCCCATTATAGCGCAAGCGGACCGGGCTCCGAAGCGGGCGGGAATATTCGGAGCACTTCCCGGGTCGTCAAGGACTGATTTCAGGGCCTGAGCCTGAGGGATTTCCGCGCCGGAATGGCTTGGGCGCTGGCTTGCGCGAGGGGGCGAAGCGATCGCTGAAAACAAAGCGCTGGTCGACCCCCTTGAGCAGCTCGGCGATCCGCTTGGCTTCGTGGAGCAGCCGGATCATCTCGTCCGGTGCCAGTCCGGGCCGGCCCATCTGCGCCTTGATGTCCTGGTCGCGGCGGTGGAGCACCTTGGCGCTCAGCTCGCCGACGGCGGACGCCGCGGCGGCGACCGGGTCCTCCGGCGGGTCGTCGTGGAAGGTCGGATCCGAGATCAGGGCCTGCCGCTGGCCTTCGGTCAGTCCGGCGACGAAGGAATTCACGGCGACGTGCGACGTGGCGTCGGGCCGGGCGGACAGGATCGTTTCCAACAGCGGGACGCCGGCGAGGTGGTCGGCGGCCTCGTGCAGGGTCTCGAATTGCTCGCCGAGCCACTCCTGGGCGGCGGTCGAGTGGAGGGCCAGGCTGCACAGGTAGGCGACGACCGGGTCGATGTCGAAGGCCTCGACCTTCTCCGGCTCCGGCGCGGCGTCGCCGCGTACCCGCTCGGGCGGCTTGTTCTTCGCGCCGCGGGCCGCGCGCAGCACGGCGTCGCGCAGCTCCGGCGCGCCGGTGCGCAGGCGGGTGGCGACGTGGTTGATCATGTCCTCGCGGCTCACCGGATTCTGCACGGCGGCCAGCAGCGAGGCGCATTCGCGGGCAAAGGCGGAGCGTTGCTGCAAGTCGGCGAGGCGGTTCTCGGCGGTCGCCCGCTCGATCAGGAAGTCGAAAAAATTGACCGCTCCGGCGAGAATCTGGCGGAATGCGTCCGGACCGTGCTTGCGCAGGTAGGAATCCGGGTCGTCGCCCTCGGGCATGCGGGCGACCCGCACCGGGATGTCCTCCTCGGCCAGCGCGCGGAACGCCTTTTCGGTGGCGGCGAATCCCGCCTTGTCGGCATCGAAGCACACGATCGCGCCCTTTTTCGCATAGCGCCCCAGCAGGCGGGCGTGGTTCGGCGTCAGCGCCGTGCCCTGGCTGCCGATCACGTGCTCGATGCCCTGCTCGTGGCAGCAGATCACGTCGAGCTGGCCTTCGCAGATCACCACCGCGTTCTCGTTGAGGATGGCCTTGCGAGCGCGTTCCAGGGCGAACAGCACGTTCGACTTCTTGAACAGGACGGTCTCCGGGGAGTTGATATATTTTCCGCTCCTGGGATCCTCGCGGAGTTGCCGGCCGGTGAACGCGATCACGTCGCCGTGTTCGTTGCGGATCGGAATCATCAGGCGGTCGCGGAACCGGACGTAGACGCCGCCGCGCTCTTTCTGCACGAAGATGCCGGAATCGACGAGTTCGCGGCCGGTGAAGCCTTTCGCCCGCGCCCAGTCCATGAAGACCTTGGCGTCCTCCGGCATCCAGCCGATCATCCAGCGCTCCGCCATCTCCTTGCCGAAGCCGCGCGATTTCAGGTAGTCCCTGGCGTGGGTCGCCTCGCGCTTGAAGAGCATCTTGTGGAGGAATTCCGCCACCTCGCGGTGCAGGTCGAGCTGCCGGCCCCGCTGGCGGCGGGCCTTGTCCTCCTTCGGGTCGAGCTTGTCCTCGACCACGGCGATTCCGGCGCGGGTCGCGAGTCGCTTGACCGCATCGGAGAAGGTGAGGTTCTCGTATTCGCGGACGAAGGTGATCGCGTCGCCGTCTTTGCCGCAGCCGAAGCAATGGAAGCGCTGGCGGTGGGGGTTGATGTTGAACGAGGGGGATTTCTCGTGGTGGAAGGGGCAGAGCGCCTTGTAGGCGGGACCGGCGCGCTTGACGTCGATGTACGCGCCGATGACCGCGACAATGTCGGTCGCGGCGAGGACCTGGTCCTTGGTCTCCTGCGAAATCAGCCCCACGGCGGGAGTAAAGCGCGGGCCGGGGGAAACGGGAATCGCGAAAGATGCCGAAGTTTTCGGATGCACGGCGCGGCACCCGGTGCATCGTGTCACCAACGGCAAACTTGATTTCGCCGTTGTAACTGAAAACCATCATGAAAGTCGTCCGCAAGAACGCCAAGGGGGAGACCCGCCAGCTGCTGCTGAAAGAATATTTCCTCAACGCCTATTTGATCGCCGTGCTCAAGAAAGTCGGCGACGAGGCCGCCCGCTTTGGTCGGCGCGAACCGGAGTTGACTCCGCTGCGGGTGCGCTCGGGCAGCTGAGAGAGGGAGGTCCTCCGCGGCGGGATTTCCCTGCAAAAGGGAGATTGCCTCCGCGGGGCGGATCTCCTAGCGTCGCGAAAATGGATGACCTCCGGATCCTGAGATCCGCCTTGGGCTGGCTCGAATTGGGTTTGCCTGACGAAGCCTTGTCTGAGCTCGCCGCGCTTTCGGCGCGCGACCGGATGCGCCGTCACGCGCTGGAGTTGCGCTTGCTGGCCGAGATGGAATCGCGGCGGTGGAACGCCGCGGCCGATACCGGGCGTCTGCTCTGCCTGAAGGAGCCGAAAGAGGCCCGTTTTTTCATCCACGCGGCCTATTGCCTGCATGAGACCGGCGACACGCTGGCGGCGCGCGACTGGCTGTTGCGGGGACCGGCGACCTTGATCGGGGATCCGCTGTTTCATTACAACATCGCCTGTTATCTGGCGGTGCTCGGCGACCGCAAACGGGCGGAGACGCACCTGGAGCGGGCCTTCGAAATGGACGCGTCGCTGCGCGAGACCGCCCAGGACGACACCGATCTGGAAGCGCTGCGGCAGGAGGGGTGATTCCAAGTATCCGCGGTTGCGCAACACGGCGGGATCGGGCAGGGCAGGGGGGTGTCGCCGTCGTCGCTGGGGGAATTGCTGGATCGCTTTGAAGAAAACTTCCGCGCGAGGGGCGAACTCGGTGCCTCGGTGAGCGTCTGGTGGCGTGGCGAGGAAGTGCTTTCGGCCGGCCAAGGGTGGTGCGAGAAAGAGCGGTCGCGGCGCTGGACGAACGCGACCCTGGTGCCGGTTTACTCGGCGACCAAGGGACCTGCCGCGGCGACCTTGCTGATGGCGCTGGATGTCCGCGGACTCGGACCGGAAACGCCGGTGCGCGAGGTGTGGCATGGCTTTCCCCTGTTAGAAGCGACCTTCGGCGGCCTGCTTTCCCACCAATGCGGCCTCGCGGCGCTCGACCGGCGGGCCTCGCTGTGGAACCACGCCGAGGTGATCGCGGCGATCGAGGCCCAGGTTCCGGCGTGGCGGCCGGGCGGGGGGCACGGTTATCATCCCCGGACCTTCGGGGCGATGCTGGAGGAACCGCTGCGGCGGCTCACCGGGCGGACTCTGGGCGATGAATGGCGGGACCGGATCGCCGCACCGCTCGGCCTCGATTTCTGGATCGGCCTGCCGGAGACGCGGTGGCCGCGGGTGGCGCGGCTTTATCCGGGCAAGGCGGCGGCGGAGGACCTGCAAAGCGGCTTCTACCGGGAGTTCAACGCCGAGGGCACGCTGACCCGCCGCGCCTTCAGCTCGCCCCGCGGACTGCATTCAGTCCAGGAGATGAACGATCCCAAGGCATGGGCGGCCGGATTTCCGGCGATGGGCGGCGTCGGCACGGCGTCCGCGCTGGCGAAGTTCTATCAGGCGGCGGCCGGCGCGATCGACAGCCCGCTGGGCGACCCCGTGAAGCGGGCGCTCGCGACGCTGCGCAGTTCGGGCGACGACCGGGTGCTGATGCAGCCGACCGCGTTTTCCTGTGGCTGCCAGCTCGATCCGCTCGATGCCTCCGGCCGCAAGTCGCGGCAGCTTTACGGCCCCTCGGTCCACGCCTTCGGGCATCCGGGAGCCGGCGGCAGCCACGCGTTCGGCGATCCCGACAGCGGCGTCAGTTTCGCCTACGTGATGAACCAGATGGAGCTCAGCGTCATGCCCGGGCCGAAGAGCACCGGGCTGGTGGAAGCGCTGTTTTCGTAAGCTCAACCCAGGAACTTGATCTTACCCGGCAGCTTGAAATCGCCTTGGGCCATCGCGGCGTGCTGTTCGTCACTGCACGCGGAATTGGTCGGCGCGTCGGCCGGGACCTCGTTGGCCTCGAAGTAGCCGTTGGCGATCATCCATTTCTCGACTTCCTCGCCGGAAATGTCGGGCAGCATGGTGCCGTCGATCTCGACGCAGGGCGACAGCGACTGGCCGCTGCGCTGCTCCATTTCCCAGCGGAAGGCGGGGTTCTTGATGATGTCCTTCTCCTCGTAGGGAAGGTCGTATTTCCGCATGATCGCGCGGACGCCTTCGCTCCAGCCGCAGAAGGTTTTGACGTAGGCGGTGATTTTCGGTTGGGACTTGCTCACGGCCGGACCTTAACCTCCGATCCGTTCATCGCAAGCATCATGGGACACCATGAAAAGACCCCGCCTCAGCCTCAACCTCGCCCTGTCCGCCGACGGCAAGATCTCGTCGGTGGCGAGGCGGCCGTCGGGATGGACCTCTAAAGAGGATCACGCGCGGCTGCTGGATCTGAGAAAAGGCGCCGATGCCCTGCTGGTCGGCCGCGGGACCCTGGAGGCGGACCGGATGACGATGAAGGCGCCGGGCGATCCCTGGCGCTGCGTGGTGTCGCGCGGCGGGGGCTTCGATCCCGCCCATCCGTTATTCCACACGCCCGGCGGGCCGGTGCACCTGCTGGTCACGGACGGGGTCGCTCCGGAGATCCCCGGTGTGACGGTTCACAGCGCCAGCCTCGCGGCCTTTCTTGAAACCCTGGCCGCCGGGGGCATCCGGCGCGTCCACTGCGAAGGCGGCGGCCAGCTGGTGTTCGCCCTCGCCGGGCTCGACGCGATCGACGAGATCCATCTGACCTGGGCCGGCCACACCCTGTTCGGGGGGCGCGAGGCGCCGACCCTCAGCGGGGTGCCGGGCGACTTTCTCCCGGCGACGCGGGAGTATGAACTGACGGCCTTCGAGCCCCTTCCGGAGTCGGGCGAGTGCTTTCTGAGCTACCGGCGGAAACCTCAGTGAGGCTTTTCCGCGGCGGTGTCGCCCTCCGCGTGCTGGTCCGCGCCGTGCTTCCCGCTGGCGTGGGCACCGTGCGGTTCGTGCAGGGCCTTGGTCTCCTCCCATTCGTGGCGCTCGCACGAAACCGAGCTGAGGAAAAGTCCGGCGGCGGCGGCGGCGAAGAGCGTGGTCGTTTTCATCCCGCGGCGGGGTGTAGCGGATCGGCCGCCGATGGCAAGCGGCGAAGTGCTACATGATTCCCGCCGCGGTCAGCGGCCGAGCCACCCCGAGATCGCCGCGGCGGCCCGCAGGTGGGCCCCCGGACCGCCGAGCTTGGCCGCGGTGGCCAGCAACTGGCGGCGGACTTCCCCGCGGTAGGCATCGTCGTGGAGGAAGCGCGCAAGGACCTGCTCGACCCGCAGCGGATCGGCTTCCGACTGGATGAATTCCTCCACCACCCGGGTTCCCGCCAGGATGTTGATCAGTCCGATGTGCTCGATTTTCACCACCATCCGGGCGATCAGGTAGGTCGGCCAGGCGACCTTGTAGACCAGGCAGTAGGGCAAGCCGAAGTAGGCGGCCTCCAGGGTCGCGGTGCCGCTGGCGACCACCCCGCAGGCGGCGCGCTGCATCAGGCCGTGGGCCCCGCCGTCGCTCACCCGGACCCGCCCGTCCATCCGCGCCGCCTTGACCATCCCGCGCATTTTCGCGCTGAGTTTGGGCGAGGCGCCGCAGGCCTCGAAGCGCGCTTCCGGACGGTCGACCCCGAGCCGGCGGGCGGCCTCCAGCATCATCGGGAACAAGCGGGCGACCTCGCGCTCGCGGCTGCCGGGGAGCAGCGCGACGAGGTGTTCGTCGCGGGCTTCGGAACCGCGTTCGGCCTCCAGTTCATCGACCAGCGGGTGACCGACGAAGGTGGTCTTGAGACCGGCATCCTCGAAGATTTTCCGCTCGAAGGGGAACAGGCACAGCATTTCATCGAGGATCCGCGCCATTTTTGGCAGCCGGCCCTTGTTCCATGCCCACACCTGGGGGCTGATGTAGTAGATGATCCGGGTCTCCGGCAAGGCCTCGCGGACCGCCGCGGCGAAGCGCAGGTTGAAGCCGGGGTAATCGATCAGCACCAGCAGCTGCGGTCGCAGCGCGCGGACTTCCGCCAACATCTCGTCGAAGCGCTGCTTGAACCAGCCGTAGCGCTTGAGCACCTCCCACAGGCCCATCACCGCGGCGTCTTCGACCCAGTCGCGCACCCGTCCACCCGACGCGGCGCGCATTTCAGGGCCGCCGGCGCCGTGGATCTCCAGGTCGGGTTGCATCGCGGCGAGGGCGCGCAGCATTCCCGCGCCGTGGACATCACCGCTCACTTCCCCCGCGATGACGTAGAGTGTCTGGGCCATCTGGGGCGGACTCTAGGGAGCCCGCGCGCGCGCTGGCCATGAAAATCCCCGCCTTGGGACCGATCGCGGCGCGGACCGGGGAATTCGTCATTGATTTCGCCCGACCGGCCCCCTTAATCGCCCTCCGCACCAAGCCCGCCACATGGCCGAAGAACCATCCGACACCCCGCGCCCGCTCGCCGAGATTTCCCACGGCCCCTCCGCCTTCGAGGCCTTCCTCGACCGCAACCAGAAGGGCATGATCGTGCTCGGCATCGGCCTCGTCGCCGCCACCGCCGGCTGGATCGTCGTCCGCGGGATCAAGGACAGCGCCGAGAAATCGGCCGGCGCCACCCTGTCGAAAGCGGACGATTTGCCGGCGCTCCAGGATCTGGTGAAGGAATACCCCGCCACGGCCGCGGCCGGCAGCGCGCAACTGGTGATCGCCGCCAAGCAGTGGGACGCCGGGGATCAGGACGCGTCGATCGAGACCCTGAAGTCCTTCATCGCGGCCAACGCCGGGCATCCCGCCGTTCCGAGCGCCCGCGCGAGCCTGGCCTCCCGCCTGATGCAGCAGGGCAAGACCGACGAGGCGGCGGCCTTGTTCCGCGAACTCGCCGGGGCTCCGGATGCCGCCTTCATCGCCCCCTACGCGCTGGTTTCCCTGGGCGACATCGCCAAGGCGGAAGGCAAGCTCGACGAGGCGGAACAGGCTTACCAGCGGGTGGATTCCGACTTCAGCGGGAGCCGCTTTTCCGATCTCGCGGGCCAGCACTTGAAGCTGTTGCGCTTCAAGGCACCGGTTGAAATCGAACCGCCGCCCGTGCCCGAGCCGAAGCCGGGGGATGCGATCCTTCCCGGCGGCCCGGACGGTGCCGGCGCGACGGGCCAGCCCGGTGGCAATCCTTTGTTGGACATGATCGGTGGTGGCGACACGGCGACTGAGACGCCGCCGGTGGAGTTGCCCGCGCCGGCCGAAGGCGACCCGGTCCTTCCGCCGGGCGATGCGCCTGCCCCGCCGCCCTCCGAGG
The DNA here is from genome assembly GCA_945883695.1 of Akkermansia muciniphila. Classification (GTDB taxonomy): domain Bacteria; phylum Verrucomicrobiota; class Verrucomicrobiia; order Verrucomicrobiales; family Akkermansiaceae; genus Haloferula; species Haloferula muciniphila_A. The sequence goes on from CAMCYK010000158.1 coordinate 8,959, forward strand.
CACCTGTCGCCCCGCCTGCGGAACAACCCGCCCCGCCGGCGGAAGACCCTGCTCCACCGGCGGAAGAGGCACCTCCCGCCCCGCCTGCGGAAGGGAAATCCAATTGACTTTCAACCTCACTCCATTCCTATTGCCTCGCCATGAGTAACAGTTTCGGATTTCGCAAAATCGGTGGTCAGAAGCCCGGTGACGAGCCTGCCGCTCCCACCCCGGCCCCGGCCCCAGCCTACACCCCGACTCCGCCGCCCGCCGCGAGTTACGCCGGTGCCGAGCCCGCTGCCCCGCAGTCCGCACCGGTCAGTCCCGCCGCCCAGCGCCCGGCCGCTCCTTCGCGCAACGTCCTGAGTTCGGATGTCGAAATCAAGGGGACCGTCAAGTTCACCAACGATCTGGTGGTCGATGGCCGCATCGAAGGCGAGATCCAGTCGGAAGGCAACCTGACCGTCGGCGAGAACGCCCGCCTCAAGGCCGAGATCAAGACCGGCACGGTGGTGGTCTATGGCAAGGTGCATGGCAACATCATCGCCAACGAGAAGGTCGAACTGAAAGCCACCGCCGAAGTGGTCGGCGACATCAAGGCCAAGACCTTGTCGATCGAGCCGGGCGCGATTTTCGTCGGCAAGTCGAATGTCGGCACCCCTTCGACGCCCGCCGCCGCCGCCAAGCCGGCCCAAGCCGCCGCGCCGGCCGGCAAGCCGGCCGAGAGCCCGAAGCAGGGCAATCTGGCCGGCGTGCAGCCCTGAGGCCGCCCGTTCTTCCCAACCCGCCGCGGCCTGGTGCCACGGCGGGTTTTTTTTGCCCGGCGGCGGGCGGACTTCCGCATTGAGGAAGTCCGCTCCCGCCTCCATGGTGCCGCCATGCCCGCCGTCGCGCTCGATCTCAAAGAGGCCATCCTTGCCCTGAAAAAGGAACGGAATGCCGTCATCCTGGCCCACAACTACCAGTCGGGCGAGATTCAGGACATCGCCGACTACGTGGGCGACTCGCTCGGCCTCGCCTATCACGCGAAGGAGACCAATGCGGACGTGATCGCGTTCTGCGGCGTCCACTTCATGGCCGAAACGGCGAAGATCGTGAACCCCGGGAAAATCGTCGTGCTGCCCGACAAGGACGCCGGTTGCTCGCTCGAGCAATCCTGCCCCGGTCCCGAACTCGAGGCCTTCCTGCAGGCCAACGCCGACAAGAACTACTACGTCATCGCCTACATCAACTGTTCGGCCCACGTGAAGGCGCTGTGCGACGTCATCTGCACCTCCGGCAACGCCGTGAAGATCGTCAACAAGGCGCCTGCGGACCGGCCGATCCTGTTCGTTCCCGACGAAAACCTCGGGGCCTGGGTGATCGAGCAAACCGGCCGCAAAATGGACCTCTGGAAGGGCAATTGCTACGTCCACGTCGAGTTCACCCGCGCCTCGATCCAGCGGATCAAGGCGGAATACCCGGACGCGCTGGTGGTTGCCCATCCCGAGTGCACCCAAGCCGTCCGCCTGCTGGCCGACGAGGTCTGCTCGACCGAGAAAATGATCGCCTTCTGCCGCGACGCGCCGGTGAAAGACATCATCGTGGTCACCGAAAGCGGCATGCTCCACCGCCTGCGCAAGGAGTGTCCGGACAAGAACCTGATCGCCGGGCCGACCGACCGCTGCGCCTGCGCCGACTGCCGCTACATGAAAATGAACACCTTGGCGAAGCTCCACGCCTGCCTTGAGAAGCTCCAGCCACAGGTCGAGCTGCCGGAGGACATCCGCCGCCGCGCCGAGGTCCCCTTGCTGCGGATGTTGGAGCAGTCGCGGTGAGCGGATTTTTCGCCGGAACGGACGAATTCGAGGGCCGAAGTTCTTGACAGTCGCCACCCGCTTCGGCTTTCTTCCCGCCCGCGCCGTAAGGCACGTCAAAGCACCCGTAGCTCAATTGGATAGAGCGTCTGACTACGGATCAGAAGGTTAGGGATTCGAGTTCCTTCGGGTGTACCACTTTCAAAGCCCTTCAGGTCAATGACTTGGAGGGCTTTTTGTTGCCCGTTTCGAAGCGCCCCGGTTGCGCCTGGAATGCCAGGAAACGCGGGTTTCAACCTGTTCTGTTGCAGGGAGTGTTGCGCGGGGAATTTCGTTCCGGCGCGGCTTCGCTGACCATCAAGCTCTTAATGCGGGTAGATGCGGTTCATCCTTTTCCCGCCTCCCGCATTCTGTTAGTATGGGACAGTCCTGTGTGCGATAGGGTGCCAATCCGGTCGAAGAAAGGTGGCCGGGTTTCACAGGGTAGAGTCGTCCCGCCTTCCCGAAACCCGCCCCGGCCACTGCCAGAAGTGCCAAATCCCGCCAAAACCTCCCCAAGCCTCGGCAGCAACTTCGCCCATCTGCAAGCGCACGATGAGCAACTGCTGCGTCTCGGGATGCTGGCCGAGCGTTACTTCGCGGAGGACCCGAATACCTCCCTGCTCAAGCTCCGGCAGTTGAGCGAAGTCCTCGCCCAGATGGTCGCCTCGAACGTCGGCGTCTTCGAGCGGCCGGAGGAGGGGCAATACGATCTCCTCAACCGGCTGCGCGACCACGGGATCCTTCCCTACGAGATCCACCAGCTTTTCGGCGAGATCCGGCGCACCGGGAATGCCGCCAACCATTCCCTCACCGGCGACCACCGGACCGCCCTCGCCACCCTCAAGGTCGCCTGGCAGCTCGGGGTTTGGTTCCACCGGACCTTCGGCGAGCCCCAGTTCAAATCCGGCCCCTTCGTCCCGCCCCGTCCGCCGGCGAACGAGACCGAAGAACTCCGTACCGAACTCGAGTCCCTCGCCAAGGAGCTGGCCGAATACCAGGCCTCCCACCACGAGAAATCCCAGCAACTCGGAGCGCTGGAGGAACAACTCAAGGCCGCGAAAGACGAGCAATCGTTCTGGGAAAGCATGGCCACCGAGGCGGAGGCCGAGAAAGCGGCCCTCCAGGCGCGCCTCACCGCCAAGCAGGCCGAGACCGTCACCAGCCCCGCCCAGGCGGTCGCGTCGCTCGTCCAGGCCTCCACCGCCGCGGCATCCCACGTCCACCTCGACGAAGCCGCAACCCGCCGCCTGATCGACGAGCAACTGCGCCAGGCCGGCTGGACCGTCGATTCCGAGAACCTCCGCTTCTCCAAGGGTGCCCGCCCCCAGAAGGGCAAGAACATGGCCATCGCCGAATGGCCCACCACAGAGGGCCCGGCCGACTACGTCCTCTTCGTCGGCCTGCTCCCGCTCGGCACGGTCGAAGCGAAACGCAAGAACCTCCAGGTCTCCTCCTCCCTCCAGCAGGCGAAGCGCTACAGCCGCGGCTTCGAGCCTTCCGGCGAAATCCAGCTCCACGACCGGAACTGGGGCACCGTCGGCGAGTTCCGCCTGCCCTTCGTTTTCTCCACCAATGGCCGCCCGTGGCTGCGCCAGCTCTCCACCCACAGCGGCATCTGGTTCTGCGATCTCCGCCGGCCGGACAACCTCGGCGACGCGCTCCAAGGCTGGTTCTCGCCCGAGGGACTGCTCGCCCGCTTCAAGCAGGACGAAGTCGCCGCCCACGAACGCCTCGCCAAGGAAATCTTCGACTACGGCTTCACCGTCCGCCCCTACCAGCAGGACGCGATCCTCGCCACCGAGACGGCCATCGGCGAAGGCCGCCGCGCCATCCTGCTCGCCATGGCCACCGGCACCGGCAAGACCAAGACCTGCATCGCGCTGATCTACCGGCTGCTGAAAACGAAACGCTTCCGCCGCATCCTGTTCCTCGTCGATCGTTCCGCCCTCGGCGAGCAAGCAGCGAATGCCTTCAAGGAGACCCGGATGGAGAGCCTCCAGACCTTCGCCGACATCTTCGGCATCAAGGAACTCGACGAGCAGAAGGCCGACTCCGACACCGCCGTCCACCTCGCCACCGTGCAGGGCATGGTCCAGCGCGTCCTCTACCCCGGCGAGAACAGCCCGCCGCCCGCCGTCGATGAATACGACTGCATCATCATCGACGAGTGCCACCGCGGCTACCTGCTCGACCGCGAACTCTCGGAGACCGAGCTGAGCTTCCGCGGCTTCGATGACTACGTTTCGAAATACCGCCGCGTCATCGACTACTTCGCCGCGGTGAAAATCGGCCTCACCGCCACGCCGGCCTTGCACACCACCGAGATCTTCGGCCCGCCCGTTTACACCTACAGCTACCGGGAAGCGGTCATCGACGGATACCTCGTCGACCACGATCCGCCAATCCAGATCCTGACCGAACTCTCCCAAAACGGAATCGGCTGGAACCGCGGCGAGGAAATCCCGGTCTTCAATCCGCAGGCCCACCAGATCGAACTCTTCCGCACCCCGGACGAACTCAAGTTCGAGGTCGAGGAGTTCAACCGCAAGGTCATCACCGAGGACTTCAACCGCGTCGTCTGCGAATACCTCGCCGGCGAGATCGACCCCGCCTCCCCGCAAAAGACCCTCATTTTCTGCGCGAACGATGTCCACGCCGACCTCGTCGTGAAGCTCCTCAAGATCGCCTTCAAGGACGCCTACGGCAGCGTGGACGATGACGCCGTGATGAAGATCACCGGTGCCGCCGACAAGCCCCTCAAGCTGATCCGCCGCTACAAGAACGAGCGGACCCCGAGCGTCGCCGTCACCGTGGACCTCCTCACCACCGGGATCGACGTGCCCGCCATCTGCAACCTCGTCTTCCTCCGCCGGGTCAACAGCCGCATCCTCTTCGACCAGATGCTCGGCCGCGCCACCCGGCTCTGCCCGGAGATCGGCAAGGAGACCTTCCGCGTCTTCGATGCCGTCCGCCTCTACGAAGCCCTCCAGGGCCTCACCGCCATGACCCCGGTCGTGGTCAATCCGGCCATCACCTTCTCCCAGCTCGAACGCGAGCTGACCGGCTCCCATGGCGACGAAGCCTCCGCCCTGGTCCGGGACCAGTTCGTCGCCAAGCTCCAGCGAAAGAAGCGCCACCTCGGCGACGACGGCGAACGCGACTTCGAGGTCCGCGCCGGCATGACACCGGACGCCTTCCTCCGCGAGCTGCGCGACATGCCGCTCGAAAAGATCGCCGACTGGTTCACCGCCCACCCCGGCCTCGGCGAAATCCTCGACCGCAAAGGCGGCGGGCCCCAGATCCCCGTCTTCATCTCCGACCACCAGGACGGCTTCCTCGGCGCGCTTCCCGGTTACGGCACCGCGAAGAAGCCGGAGGACTACCTCCAGGAGTTCTCCGCATTCATCAAGTCGAAGGCCAACGAGATCCCGGCCCTCATCACCGTCCTCACCCGACCCCGCGACCTTACCCGCCGCGACCTGAGGGAACTCTCCGTGCTTCTCGACAACGCCGGCTACTCGGATGCCTCCCTGACCGCTGCCTGGCGGCAGACGACCAACCGCGAGATCGCCGCCCGCATCATCGGCTACATCCGCCAGGCCGCCCTCGGCGATCCGCTCGTGCCCTTCCCCGAACGCGTCGACCACGCCCTCCAGACCATCCTCGCCTCGAAAAGCTGGACCACCCAGCAGCGCGACTGGCTCAAAAAGCTCGCCGCCCAGACCAAGGCCAACCTCCTGGTGGACCGCGACGCCATCGACGACCCGAACCTCCTCTTCAAGCGCGACGGCGGCGGCTTCACTCGCCTCAACAAGATCTTCGGCGGCGAACTCGAACAGGTCCTCCTCCAGTTCAACGATGAGGTCTGGCAGCGGGCGGAATGACGAATGACGAACAGCGGGAGCCGTGGGAGGAGGATGCGGCGGGCGGGCTACGGGAGGAACCGGAGGTCAGGGTGCCGTTTGACCTGGAAGAGCGCACGGCGCGGTTTGGCGAGGCGATCATCGATTTCCTTGCCCGGGTGCCGCTCGGACCGCGCACGAATCGCTTGGTCGATCAGCTGACCGGCTGCGGCACCAGCATGGGGGCGAATTATGGAGAAGCCGACGATGCCCTCTCCAAGAAGGACTTCGCCAAGACCATCGGGATCTGCCGGAAAGAAGCTCGCGAAACCAAGTTCTTCCTCCGCATGATCGCCCGCGCCTGCCCCGAGTTCAAACCCCAGGCCCGACGCCTCTGGCAAGAGGCCAACGAACTCCACCTGATCTTCTCCAAAATCCGCCGAACGACGCTGAAGAACCTGAGAAATGACGAATGACGAATGACGAATGACGAATGACGAATGACGAATGACGAATGACGAATGACGAATGACGAATGACGAATGACG